>CAVFHY010000014.1:0-32298 GCA_963622445.1 Bacteroidaceae bacterium | reverse complement strand
AGTTAGACAATACAAAACTACAACGAGCGGCTGATTCTACCCAAAGAACCAGCCGTTTTTTTTTGCCCCTATGCTGACCGAAAGAAAACAAGTTTTACCGGACAGCAATAATTGATTTTTGAGTACTGAAAAATTGCATTTGTTATTGGACAGTAAAGTAGGAGTAATGCCTGTTGCATAGTTCAAGAAAATGATGTATCTTTGCAGCGAAATGTAATACTCCCTAAGTTCATATTAGAAGTGCGGAAAAGCCCCTCTGGGGTGGGGCGCAAAGAAAAACGAATAATTGGATGTGGTTATGACACAAAAAACAATTGCCATAGTGGCGCCGGCGGGGGCGATTGAGGAAAAATATATTGACGGGGCTGTGGAAAGGCTGCGGGCGTGGGGACACAACGCAGCGGCACTGGAACACGATGGGGTTGTGTCGGGAGAGCCTGAATATACAGTGCAGGTGATGACGCATGCGAGGGGAAGGTATGGAAGGTTTGCGGGAAGCGATGAAGAGCGGGCGGATGACCTGAATCGGGCACTCGGCGGCCCTACCATAGATGTGGTGCTATGCACGCGAGGAGGGTATGGCATGCAGCGGATAATCGACCGCATTGCACCCGTCACGAAGCCGATAATCGGATTCTCGGATATCACCTGTCTGCACCAGTTGGCGGCTCTCTCGGGGCAAGCATCGCTACACGGACTAATGTGCAAACATATCGCCACGCTGCCCGACGACGCTGAGCCGCTGCAACTGTTCCGCCGTGCGCTGGCAGGGGAAGCATTGGATTATACCGTGCCTGCTCACCCGCTCAATCGGACAGGGCTGGCACAAGGACACATCATAGGCGGAAACCTGAGCGTACTATACGGGCTGCAGGGGACACCCTATAGCCTGAACAGCGTGTTGGACAAGGCAGAGGCTCGGGGCGAGCGGAGTATACTGTTCTTGGAAGACATTGCAGAGCGACACTACCACATCGACCGCATGATGCAGAACCTGCGACTCTCGGGCGTATTCGAACGCATTGCGGGGCTGGTAGTAGGGCAGTTCTCGGACTGCGATGACGACCCCTCGATGGGTTGCACGGTGCAAGAGACGATAGCTCAAGCGGTGGCCGCTTATGATTTTCCTGTACTTTTTGACTTCCCGGCGGGGCATGTGGAACGAAATTTGCCGATATGGTTCGGGGTTGATTCGGAAATGAAGGTAACGAAAAACGGGAAGTTGGTAATTCATAATTAGAAGCAATGGTTGCGACAAACAAAATAGAACATATATCGAAAGCACTGGTGAAACGCTTGCGCAGTCTGCAACAGAAGAAATTCCGTGACGAAGAAGGACTGTTCGTCGCCGAAGGACACAAATGCGTGGAGGAACTGGCGAAACGATTTGAGTTGGTCTATCTCGTTGACGAACAGAACGCTACACGCACCGAGATAGAACAAATCTCATCGCTGCGCACCCCGCAAGGCGTGATAGGCGTGTTCCGAAAACCTGCGGCAGAAGGAAATTTGCAGGTGTCGGCGGATGAGTTGGTGGTATGCCTCGACGGCATACAAGACCCCGGCAACCTCGGCACGATAGTGCGCACCTGCGACTGGTTTGGCGTACGGCAAGTGGTATGCTCGGCGGACACGGCGGATTGCTATGCGCCGAAAGTGGTGCAGGCAACGATGGGCGCACTGGCACGCGTGGAGGTGGTCTATACGGATTTGGAAGCGTTTCTCGGCAAAGCAAAAGCCGCTGGGATTCCCGTCTATGGCACCTTACTCGACGGGCGCAACCTCTACGAGACGGGGGCAATAGCCGACCGAAAACGGGGCATCATCATCATGGGCAACGAGGGAAACGGTATCTCGGCAACGGTGCGCCCGTACATCTCGCACCCGCTGTTTATTCCGTCCTACCCCGCCGGGGTGCCGACCTCGGAGAGCCTAAATGTGTCGATAGCGACTGCCGTCACGCTGGCTGAGTTCCGCCGACCGGAATAAGGGATGTATTGCCTTGCAATAAGAAAGACATATTGCGAAAAATACATATAATACTATGGTAAAGATAGAACATATTGCACTGAACTGCAGAGATTTGGAAGGAATGAAAAATTTCTTCGTGAAGTACTTTGAGGCAATACCCAACGACTTGTACCACAACCCGCGCACAGACCTGAGGACATACATTCTGCGTTTTCCCGACGGGGCAACACGGCTGGAACTGATGGTGCGCCCCGAGGTGAATGGCGACAACACGGACCTATACCGCACAGGATTTATACATGTGTCGTTTTGCGTCGGGAGCAAAGAGGCTGTCGATACACTGACGGCACGCCTGAACGAAGGCGGCTACAAGACGGAGAGCGGCCCTCGCGTAACCGGCGACGGCTACTACGAGAGTTGCGTGCGTGGTCCAGAAGACATCCTGCTGGAAATCATTGCATAAGTCGAAGGACACGGGACAAAGAAAGCTATTCTCGTGTCCCTAATGCATTCTTTGTAAGACCTTTCTATGCAGTAGATAACCTGCTCGCACAAATGGCGTTTCGGTGCGTAAAAAATAGCCCATTGCAAGAAGGATACAATGAGGATAGAGGAAGGATAGAGAGACTACTCAACCGAGAAAACACCCCAAAAAGCAGAAAAATGATACATCACGACAAAAAAAATGCAGAGAAAATTTGCACATATCAAAATAAAGCCGTACCTTTGCACCCGATTTCCAAAGTAGCCAATGTCCGGAGGGGCTGAGTAACGCTCGAGCGAATGGAGATACGATTCGGCAAGGGCGGGAAACCGAAAGGAAAGCAACCGCAATAACCGAAACGGACGGTCGCAATTAACGAGTGGAATGCGTTCGGTGGAGCCGAAAGGTAACAACGGAAGTAGGTTACAGGAAATATGTATCGCGGAGTAGAGCAGTGGTAGCTCGTCAGGCTCATAACCTGAAGGCCGGTGGTTCGATCCCATCCTCCGCAACAAAGGAATAATGTTAGTTCATAATTGAGATTTTTGATTGGTGTAGACTTGCGAGGGCAGGTCTATTTTTTTTTGCGTATCACACGCTTCATTTCCCCTATCAAAAAGACAAAACGAGAAAGGATTTGCGTATTCGAGAGAAAATATGTAACTTTGTGCGCTATATAATGGCACGCAAAGACACACATAGAAATACCCCCATGCAACTACCCACAAGCCGTAAGGCTGGTTGTAGCCGAGACAGAGAAAGGCAAGGGCTGCTCCGCAGAGTAGGCGAGTGGCTGGGATGCATCGTTGTAGGATGCGCAATGGCTTCTTGCGCCACAACGAAGTTCGTACCGGAGGGGCAGTATCTGCTCAACAAAGCACGCGTAAAAGTGACAGACACCAAGGATGTACCTACTACGGAACTGCGTGATTATCTGCGACAAAAGCAGAATACAGAGATACTGGGTTTCTGGAAATTGCAACTTGATATTTACAATACAGCCCCCATTGACACAACTAAAAAAGGCAACAAATGGCTGGCAAACAACGCCCACAAAATGGGCGAAGCACCCGTAGTTTATGATGATGCACTGACCGCTGTATCAATGGAGCAACTGCTACAGACGATGCAGAACCGGGGTTACTTCAATGCTACAGTGGATACAACCATCCAAATAAAGAAGCGCAAACTCAACCTAACCTACTCCATTACCGCCAATCGCCCCTATACCATTCGGCACTACAAGGTCTCAATAGACCGTCCGGAGGTGCGCGAGGTGGCTGTAGACGGGCGCTCGCTTGTGTGCGTGGGCGACCAATTCTCGACGACGACACTGGATGACGAACGGGAGCGTATTGCCACGCGTTTGCACAACAAAGGATACTTCTATTTCGACAAATCGATGCTCGAATATGTAGCGGACAGCAGTTACAACGACTGTTCGACTGACATCGAATTACTACTCTCGAAATATACACTGCAAATGCCTGATAGTGTGAGCCGTAAACTCTACACACGCTACAAAGTCCGGCGGATATGCTACCATATAGACTACGACCCGAACCACCTCCCCAAGGGAGCAGAATTACGCACCGAGCAGGACAAATACGGCAACGAATACTCGTACATCGGCAAGCGTTTTCTGCACCCACGCGTTCTGCGCAAGAACTGCCGTATCGAGGCGGGCGAATACTACGCTGCATGGCGGGTAGAGCGCACCTATGCTCTCATGAATGCGTTGGGACCTGTGAAGTATGTGGACATCTCGTTCGACCCTGTGGGTGAGGATATGCTCGACTGCCATATCACGCTCTCGCGAGGAAAACTGCACAATGTATCCGCCGAGGTGGAGGGAACTTACTCCGCCGGCGACTGGGGCATAGCCGCCGGATTGGGCTATACAAACAAGAACATATTCCATGGTGCGGAGCAACTGACGCTGAACGGACGAGGGAGTTACGAATGGCGGCAGAACGGCGACCGCGCCATTGAAGGCAAGGCGGAAGTAGGGCTCACTTTTCCAACCTCGGTGAGAATCAACCTGTCGTACAACTATCAACAGCGACCCGACGAATATACACGGACGCTGGCGAATGCGGGGCTATACTACACCATACCCCGCAAACCCAACAGCCGATGGACGCACCGATTTAATCTGATAGATATCAGTTATATCTACCTGCCGTGGATTTCGGCGCAGTTCCGCTCGGACTTTCTCGACCGTTCGACTGTGCTGAAGGCCAGTTATGAGGATCATTTCATTCTTGACTGGAGTTACTCTGGCTCATACACAGGCTATCGGAAACAACAGCCGTATCGCAGTTATGTGAATTTCAGTTACTCGCTTGAAACAGCCGGCAATGCGCTATACGGAATAGCGAAGGCCGCCAAGATAGCGACCAACGACAATGGGGCATACACGATTTGGCATATTCCGTTTGCGCAGTACGCCAAAGCCGACGCGAACTTTACATTCTATCACATATTCACACCGCAACACCGGTTGGTGTATCATGCCGGCGTGGGTGTGGCGGTGCCGTATCTGAACGCATCGGTGCTGCCCTTTGAGAAACGGTATTTCTCGGGCGGAGCGAACAGCGTACGAGGATGGCAGGCACGCACATTGGGGCCAGGTGCTTTCCGTGGTGAGGGCGGAACCTATTACTACGACCTGCAGACAGGCGATATTCGGCTCGACCTGAATCTGGAATACCGCTGGAAAGTATGGACATACATAGAACTGGCTGCGTTCTTCGATGCAGGAAACATCTGGACCATTCGTGATTACGAATCGCAGCCGAATGGCATCTTTGAGTGGGACGAGTTCTATAAAGAGATAGCCATGTCGTATGGCGTGGGCGTGCGACTCGATTTCAAGGTGTTGATATTCCGTATCGACTTTGGCGTGAAACTGTACGACCCGAGCCGCCTCTATGGCACGTATGCTGGCACGCAATGGCGAACCGCCAGCAACGGGCTGGGGTGGAAAGACGATATGACATTCCATTTTGCAATCGGTTATCCATTCTAAATCAAACAGATAGATGTTGAAACCGTATTGCATAGCAAATGTCCTCGAAGCGGGATGTGATGAGGCAGGGCGTGGACCGCTGGCAGGAAGCGTGTTTGCTGCTGCTGTGATACTCGACCCGAAACGGATAGAAGAAGTGGAGGCTCTGCAGCGACTCAACGACTCGAAGCAACTGGCCGAACACGAACGGTATGCGCTGCGTCCCGTGATAGAACAAGAAGCGGTGGCGTGGGCAGTGTCAGAAGTGACTGCCGAGGAGATAGACGAGATAAACATACTGAACGCCTCGATACGAGGTATGCAGCGGGCACTCGACCAACTGACAATACGGCCGGAACATATACTAGTGGACGGCAACAAATGGAAACCATACATTCCCGCAGGCGAGGTGATGGAAGTGCCGACACGCACGGTGGTGAAAGGCGATGCGACCTATCTATCGATAGCGGCGGCAAGCATACTGGCGAAGACCTATCGGGACGACTATATGAATCGATTGGCGGAGGAATACCCGCAGTACGGCTGGCAACAGAACAAGGGATACCCGACACGAGCGCACTACGAGGCAATTGCACGCTACGGGGTGACGAAGTATCATAGGAAGACCTTTCGGCTGTATCGGGGGAATGCATGAATTTTGGGGCGTTTGTTTTTGGGCATGAATTGAGCATGATTTTTGGTGGAGGAACAAACAGTACACATTATAAACTATATATACGCTATGCGAAACTTTACTGTAAATCAAGAGGGGGCACAACGCCCACGCCGCAACCACGGCTGTCTCTGGACCATCGTGGTATGCTGCCTGCTCTACATCGGCTTCTGCGGATGGATAGGCTACATGATGGGAGATATGTTCTCTACGCCTGCAACGAAACTGGAATCTGCTTCGGTATATCGCCTGAGCCTCAACGGCACGCTCGTGGAACAGGCTACACCTGCTAACCCCTTCGCAGAACTGCTCAGTTCGACACCGATGCCGTTCTATAAGCAAGATAATACCATCGGGCTCGATGATATATTGAGCAATATCCGACTGGCAAAGAACGACGACCGCATTGAGGGAATCTATCTCGAGGGCGGGTCGCTCTCGATGTCGCCGGCAGACGCAAAGACCATTCGGGATGCGCTGCTCGATTACAAGACCTCCGGCAAGTGGATTCTTGCCTACTCGGACTCGTACGGACAACTGAACTATTATGTGGCTTCGGTGGCTGACCGTATCTACCTGAACCCGACGGGTACGGTGGATTGGAACGGGCTGTCGGCTACACGAGAGTACTACACCCGAATACTGGAAAAAGTGGGCGTGGAGATGCAAATTCTGAAAGTGGGTACATTCAAGTCGGCCGTAGAACCATATTTCCGTACCTCGATGTCGGATGCAGATCGCTTGCAGACCAAGCAGTACCTTGACGGTATCTGGAGCGAGTTGAAGACTGCCGTGGCTGAGAGCCGTCACCTGAGCGTGGAGCAACTCGATGTCTACGCCGATGAGTACATGGGGTTGCAACCGCAAGAGAAATATGTGGCATACGGATTGGTGGACACGCTGGTCTATAAGCAGACCATGGATAGCGTGCTGCGTACCTACACCGGCACGAAGGATTACCACACGCTCTCGACAGCGAAGTTGGCACTTGTGCCTCGCACCGAATCGAAAGCAAAGGACAAAATTGCGGTGGTATATGCTGACGGCGATATTACGGACGATTCGGGCAGCGGAATCGTGGGAACAGACTTTGTGAAGATGCTTGACAAAATTCGCAAAGACGACCAAGTGAAGGCTGTGGTGCTGCGTGTGAACAGCCCGGGCGGTAGCGCAGACGCAAGCGAGCAGATTTGGCACGCTATTCAGTTGATTCGAGAGAAGGGCGTGCCTGTTGTGGTCTCGATGGGCGGCTATGCAGCATCGGGCGGCTACTACATCAGCTGCGGTTCGGACTATATCTTTGCCGAGCCTACAACGCTGACCGGCTCGATAGGTATATTCGGTACGGTACCGAATCTGCGTGGGCTGCGAGAGAAAGTGGGCTACGATGTGGATGTGGTAAACACCAACGCACATTCCGACCTGGAAACCAACATCATTATGAATGGTATGACGCCGGAAGAACACGCCCTGCTGCAGACGATGATAGAGCGTGGCTACGACCTCTTTACCCGCCGTTGCGCAGACGGACGCCATACCACGCAAGACGCTATCAAAGAGATAGGCGAGGGGCGTGTATGGCTTGGCAAGGATGCATTGGCTATCGGCCTGGTGGATTCGCTCGGCAATATCGACAATGCGATAGAGAAGGCCGCCGAATTGGCAGCACTGGAGCAATATAAGTTGGCCTACTATCCGGAACCGGAAGACCCACTGGAGAGTCTGCTGGCAATGTTTGATACCACCACCGAAGAGGAACGCTTGGTAATGAAAATCAAAGAGTTTGCCTCTAAGCCACGCATTATGGCGCTGATGCCGGAGGTGACTATCCGCTAACCACTCAGCCTTTTTACTAAACCACCCAAAACTGACCATCATGAAACCACTCGACCTGCTATATGCCCCCTTGAGCCGCCTCTACGGCTTGGGGGTGTTTGTGCGCAACCTGCTCTACGACGAGCATGTCTTTGTGTCCCACTCCGTGACAGTGCCTACAATTTGTGTAGGCAACCTTGCGGTGGGGGGCACGGGCAAAACACCCCATGTAGAATATCTGTTGCGTAGTCTATCACGGGACTACAAGATGGCGGTGCTCTCTCGGGGCTACAAGCGCAAGACGCGTGGTTTTCTGTTGGCAGATGCGCAATCGACGGCGCGCACGATCGGCGACGAGGCAATGCAGATTCACACCAAGTTCCCCGATATACCGGTGGCGGTGTGTGAGAATCGGGTGCATGGCGTGCGGCAGTTGCAAAAGCAGATTCGGGACTTGCAGGTAGTCATCCTGGACGATGCGTACCAGCACAGGGCGTTGCGCTGCGGGTTCTACATTCTACTCACACCCTACGACCGCCTCTATATCGATGACCATCTCTTGCCATGGGGCAGGCTGCGTGATATGGTCAGCCAGTCGCAGCGTGCCAATGCGGTGATAGTGACCAAATGCCCGCCCGACTTGCGTCCGATAGACCGTCGTGTGATAGTCAATCGCTTAGGGCTGTCATCGTTCCAGCATGTATATTTCACGCAGTTGGACTACCAACAACCGCAGCATACGGGCAATCCGCTGGTGGTGACAGGTATTGCGCAGACCGACTATATGATGCAGTATGTGCGCTCGCTATACCCCCGTGCGGAGTTGATGGCGTTTGCCGACCACCATGCCTTCTCGCCTGCAGACATAGAGCGCATTACCAAGCGTGCCGAGGCGTTCGATTTTGTGCTGACCACTGAGAAAGACTACCAGCGGCTGCTGCTCACCAACCTGCCCACCCTGCTTGGCGACCGTCTGCAGGTGCTGTCCATTCGAGTGGCTTGGCAAGAGAATTTCGATGCATTCGATGCGCAGGTGCGAGCCTATCTGCACGAGGCTCTGCGCAAGAACACCAAGTAAATTTCTGTTTTATCAAAAATCCTACCTAATAGGACATGCATTTCTTGAAACTTATCCGTCGTTTTGTCCCGCCCTATAAGGGACAGATGGCTCTTAACATCCTGTTCAATCTTCTTTCGACCATTCTCTCGCTGTTTTCGTTTGCGGCTATCATACCAGTGCTGCAAATCCTATTCGGTTTGAGCGATGCCACAGCGCAGTATATCGACCCCGCCACGACCACCTCGCTCGATGCTTGGTTTGGCGCAATGAAAAACAATTTCTACTATTGGATGGGCGAGCAGACGACCCTTCACAGCGGAGGCTATATGCTGTTTGTGTTGGGAGCGTTCCTGGTGGTGATGCAGGGGCTCAAGTGCCTCACAGCGTGGCTGGCAAACTACTACATGGTGCCTATACGTACGGGGGTGCTTCGGGATTTGCGCCGTATGCTCTACGACAAAGTGGTGAGTTTGCCTATCGGTTATTTCTCGGAGGAACGCAAGGGTGATGTAATGTCTCGCATGACCAACGATGTCAATGAAGTGGAGGCGAGCATTATGTCGGCGCTGGATGTGTTGTTCAAGGACCCTATTATGCTCCTTATTTATATCGTGACGCTGTTCTTTATCTCGTGGGAACTGACGCTGTTCGTACTGCTGCTGTTGCCCGTGGCTGGGTTGCTCATCGGTCGGGTAGGGCGTTCGCTCAAGCGAGCCTCCACGCGTGGGCAGGAGCAGAACGCTGAGATTCTGACCCAAATAGAGGAAACGCTGGGCGGCTTGCGAGTAGTCAAAGCATTCAATGCGGAGGACAAACTACGGCAGCGTTTCTTGAATCTGCTCAACGATACGCGCCGCACTTTCAACCGTATCAACCGCCGCTACTATCTAGCGCACCCTGTGTCGGAGTTTCTCGGTACGGTGCTGATTGCTGTCATCTTGTGGTTCGGCGGTATGCTGATTCTGAGCGACCATAGTTCGATTGATGCCGCTACCTTTATTTACTATCTCGTTATTTTCTATTCCATTATCAATCCTGCCAAAGATTTGAGTAAGGCAGGCTATGGTGTGCGCAAGGGTCTCGCCTCGTTGGACCGTATCGACAAGATACTCAATACGGAATCGAACATCTGTGAGGTGGCTTCGCCCAAGCCGCTGCCCGCTTTTGAGCATACCATTGAGTACAAAGATGTATGCTTCTCGTATCGACAGGATGTGCCTGTGCTGCGCCATGTGAATCTTACTATTCAGAAAGGGCAAATGGTGGCGCTAGTGGGGCAGTCGGGTAGTGGAAAAACGACGCTTGCCGATATGTTGCCCCGATTCTACGACCCTGCGCAAGGCTCGATAACCATCGACGGCATCGACATCCGTGAGGTTCGCACCTACGACCTGCGTGCGCTCATGGGCAATGTCAATCAGGAGGCGATTCTCTTCAACGACACTTTCTACAACAACATTACATTTGGCGTGGATACCACCCAGCCTGCGCCCAACGGCGGCACATGGCAGCAAGCGGTGGAAGCGGCGGCTCGCATTGCCAATGCGCATGAGTTCATTATGGCGACTCCCGATGGTTATCAGACCTCTATCGGTGACCGTGGTTCTCGCCTCAGCGGTGGGCAGCGTCAGCGTATCTCTATTGCTCGTGCTATCTTGAAGAATCCGCCGATTTTGATTCTCGACGAGGCCACTTCGGCACTCGATACTGAATCCGAAAAACAGGTACAGGAGGCACTGGAGCACCTGATGAAAGACCGCACCACGCTCGTAGTGGCACACCGTCTCTCTACCATCCGCAACGCCGATGTGATATGCGTGATGCACGAGGGCGAGATCGTGGAGCAGGGTCGTCACGATGAACTGATGGCGCACGACGGCTACTACCGCAAACTGGTACAGATGCAGAACAACAAGTAACCTACCCCACCCGATGCAATCTACGGAAACTACAACAGCCGTATAAACTACGCAAACTACACATTTACAATGGATATATCTATCATCGTGCCTCTCTACAATGAGGCGGAGTCGCTCCCGAAACTCTTTGAGTGGATAGAGCGTGTTATGACCGAGTATGGCTATTCACACGAAGTGATCTTTATCAATGACGGCAGTACCGACGGCTCATGGCAGGTCATCGAGTCATTCAAAAAAGCGGCACCGACCGTGGTACGGGGCATCTGTTTCCGCCGCAACTACGGCAAGTCGGCGGCACTCTATTGCGGATTCCGTGCTGCCAAGGGCGATGTCGTTATCACGATGGACGCTGACCTACAGGACTCGCCCGACGAGATACCCGAGTTGTACCGCATGGTTCACGAAGAGGGGTTCGACTTGGTGTCTGGGTGGAAGAAGAAACGCTACGACAATAAGTTTACCAAGAACCTGCCCTCCAAACTCTTCAATGCCACAGCACGGCGTGTAACGGGGATTCCGTTGCACGATATGAACTGCGGACTCAAAGCATATCGGCAGGAGGTGGTGAAGAACATCGAGGTATTCTCCGAGATGCACCGTTATATACCCTATCTGGCAAAGAATGCGGGCTTCACGAAGATAGGCGAGAAAGTGGTGCAGCACCACAAGCGGGAGTTTGGTGTGTCGAAATTTGGGCTGAACCGCTTTGTAAACGGCTACCTCGACTTGCTGACACTCTGGTTTCTCAATAAGTTCGGCAAGCAGCCGATGCACTTCTTTGGGCTGATTGGTTCACTGATGTTCTTCATTGGTTTTGTGGCTGTTATCGTAGTGGCCGCAATGAAACTATATGCCCTATCGCATGGAGTACACGCTCTGCTGCTCGGCACAAACCCGTATTTCCATATCGCCATTCTGATGATGATTCTCGGTTGTATGCTATTCTTGACAGGCTTCCTGGGCGAACTGATAGTACGCAACTCCCAAACCCGCAACGACTACCTGATTCGGGAAGAAATCTGATTTAATTCGAAATTAGGACCTAAAAGCAGGAATTGCATATGAATGGTTGCTTGTGAACTGTTCATTAAAAAGCAGTTGCAAAGGTACAACAAAATCGCACCCGTTGTTGGGAATAGTGTACCATTTTTCCCCGACGAGTGCGATTTTTTTGTGTGCTTTTTGAGTAGACCGCTTCACCCAAAATCGGGTGTACGACAGCACAGTTTGACTCTATCGTCCTTGTATCCTCTCTGTATCCCCTCTGTATCCTTTCTGTATCCTTTCTGTATCCTCCTTGCGACACTCCATCCTACCAAGCTACCTCAACGAGTTCCTCCATACCGTAGACTCTGCTTCCCCTTGTAACACCCTATTCTACAAAGGAAGGACAACGAATGTACTGACCATTCGTGATTTATCATTCACAGGGCAGTAACTTCTTCTATAGAAAAAAGCAATCGGCACAAAAAACAGTCCCAAAAAAAGAAGGATTGCGCACTATGCGCAACAAAAAGCACAAATCCGTTGTACCTTTGCAGCGTCAAACCTCTGAGAATCAAGGTTGGGATTCCTACAATTTCTCTTGTATCTTATCGACCATCTTCTCGCGCTTATCAACCATTTTCTCGCGGAGTTGGCGTACTTCCTCCTCCAGTTTGGCACGCCATGTGCGTCGCTCCTCGGTGGGATCGTTGTCGGCAATCGCCTCCCGGAACATCTGCTCGGCGAGTTCGATACTATGCTCAATACTATACTCTTTTCCCTCCTCGGCGTACTGCGGTTCCATACGCAGACGCTCCTCTGGATTGTCGAGCCAGTAGTCTATCGCCTTGGCACAATCCTCGGGGTTCCCCGGCTCGAAGAGACTGCGGCGGTCGAGCGCAAACTGCGGCGTGGCAGAACGGTCGGAATTGGCGATGACCGGCACAATACCCGTAGCGAACGCCTCGATGCACGAGATAGCCTCTATCTCGATGTCGGCAGGATGCACATAGAGATCGGTTTGCGCCAGTGTATCAAGCAGCTCCTCCTTGGTAAAGAAACGGAATACGGGCGGATTCTTCAGGTCGGCACCACGGCGGGTAAGGTCTTCGAGCAGCGGTCCTTGCCCTGCAAAAATAAGTTGGATACGGTCGGCATACTTGCTCTTCTTAACCGCATCAATCAAAACATCCTGACGCTTCTCCACCGAAAGGCGACCTATCATCATGATGACAATTTTACCCTCGAACTCGGGGCGTTTCGGCTCTCCACGACGATAGCGGAAATCGGACTCCACGCCATTACTGATAACATGCAATTTCGCCTTATATCCATTGGCTTTCAACTGATTGGCAATAAAATGACTCGGGCAGTGGATATGCTTAAAGTCGTTGTAGAAGATGTCACGGAAAGCGATATAGATAGTCTTGTTGATGAGCGGTGCGTCTTTAAGCCCGATGCTCGAAGTGATGTTCTCCGGCTGCACATGGAACGCTGCCGTATGGGGCACACCCAGTTTCTGGCAGACTTTCAGCCCCTCGATAGAGAGCGCAAAAGGCATCATGAAATGCACCACATCCGCCCACGAGACGGCGTTCTCCAACACATCCACTTCGGGCTTGGCAAACGCCATTCCCTGCGCGTCGATAAGTCCCTGCCCGATAGGCATACGCCACTCGGACACCACATACTTGTTCTCCGTCTGTGCGCCCGTAGAGATGACACGCACCTCGTTGCCGTGGCTGCGCAGATGGTTGGCGAAACGCTTTGCCGAAATAGTCGTGCCGTTGTTGGCGGCATCAAACTGGTCTATCACTAAAAGAATTTTCATTATATATGTCGTTTTTTGTTTGTTTTCCGTAAAGTTTACCGTAGATGGGCGGCGTAGGTAGAGACGGTATTGTGTTGCAGTCTAACTTTTCTGTTTCTCTTCTTCTATCACATCGATGAGCGAGGCGGAGTCGAGGACAGAGTCGCTGCTGTGTTTTTCCATAAACGCATCGTGGCGAATGAGTACATAGATAGCGATAATCAATCCACCGAGGAAATCGAGCGTAAGGTCGGTCATCGTATCACGCAGTGCCTCATGTCCCTCGAGCGGCACATCGTCTGCAGAGACAATCGACCCCGAAGTAGTCGCCATAAACTGCTGCGTATTCGTTCCGAACAGGTCGTCGTAGGTATATTCGCATATCTCCCAGACAGCACCGCAACCGAGCGAGAACATCAGCAGGAAGACCGCAAGAAAATACTTATTGGAGAATACCACCAGATCGGAATCGGACAACAGCACATGGACTATCCACAGCCCTATGAACGACAGCACCGCCCCCGAAAAGAGGTGCAGCAGCGAGTCCCACCATGGGTAACGCCCGTAAAAATTCAACCCATCGCCCAGCACCATTGCCGTAAACGCAAACGCCGCTATCACCACCGACAGCACCAACGGCACATTGAGCAGAAAACGCTTGCGCAACACGATTGGAGCAGAGAGGATAAGGAACATCGCCACATACTGCAAACCGCAAAACAGCAGCGCATGGAGCGTCGTCCCTGGCTGGAAAGCAAGATAGACAACATTGGCGATGCCCAGCACAAGCGTGAGGACGAAAAGCGCGATATAGAACCGTTTGAGATGTTGATGCGGGTTGGTCATAACGATGGATTTTATATAAATGGTGCAAATACTATGCCGAAGGAAAGTGCGATGGAAAAATCGTCCTTGCCAAGTACAAAATGGAATATATAGAGTGGAATATATAGGGCTTTCCGCTTATATACGGAAAGACTCAAAATTCTATCACTAAAAAAGTCCAACACAAAAAATATACAGAAATATACAGAATTACTCGGTACATTCTTGCATATATGCAGAAATATATGTACTTTTGCAGCATAAATAGACAAATGTAGTATAATAGGCTCTTTTTATAACATTCAACACCGTATTTGTTGTATAATTATACAATAATACTACATAGACATGCCTATTTGCTATACAAAAGCACAGACAAGTATAACACTATAACCCCATTTGAACGGATATGAACATTCGTACTCGCAGGTTGCGTACCATTGCCGGTGTACTCTCGGCACAGATTATCACCAGTCAGGAACAACTGCTCCACGCCTTGAAACAACAGAACTACGAGGTAACACAAGCCACGCTGAGCCGCGACCTGCGCGACCTGCGTGCGGAGAAAAAAGTGCTGCAAGACGGCACGGTGAAGTATGTAGTGCCAGCCAACCCCGTGGTAGAGAAGAAAGTGCTTGGTATCGACTCCGACCTTGCGAAGATGTCTATCCGCAGCCTTGATTTCTGCGGGCAATTCGCCGTAGTGAAAACCCGTCCGGGCTTTGCGAACGCCGTGGCGTACGACATCGACAATCGGGGTTCGGAACTCATTCTCGGTACGCTGGCGGGCGATGACACCATTCTTGTTATCCCCCGCGATACGACATCGCACGAAGACCTCTACCGCTTCCTGAAAGGCTTCTAAACCTATTGGCACACCCCAACCGTACACATTGCCGCCTCGGTGCGCAATGAAGAAGAAACATCTCTATACCGCTTTGGCGATACTGTTCGCCCTCGTGGTCTACGCTTTTGTAGGCTACGAGTTGGTCGTATTCGACGGCTATGCAGCATTGGGAGAAAGTTTGCGTACAGCGGATACGGGACAATATATATGCTTGGCGTTGTGCGTAGGACTGATGCCCGTCAACCTGTGGCTTGAGGCATGGAAATGGCAATACCTGCTACGGCGAATAGCCCCGATGACACACCGCGAGGCACTGCGGCAAGTCTATACAGGCATGGCTGGAGCGTTCGTAACTCCCTATCGTATAGGCGATTATCCTGCGCGTATCTTACTACTGAAGCCCAAAGAGCAATGGCTGCCTGCGTTGGGGATGGCGTTGGTAGGCAGTTTTGCCCTGACGCTCGTTATCGTGGTATGCGGGTTGCCTGCGCTCGGGGCGTTCTTCACCGCAACGCACCTGCAGCCGCTTGTTGGCGTCTTCGTAGCAGCGGGAGGACTGCTTCTGCTGCTTACACTCTCGCCCTTCTTGCAGCGTCTCTGCCGCCGATGGGGAGCCAAAGACAAACAAAGCAAAATGCGACTACTATTCTCTGAGCTAGGGAAGACAAGCGGCAAAGAGTTCGCCTCAGTCTGCGGTCTGGCGCTGCTGCGCTACCTATGCTTCTCGCTGCAACTGCTGTTGGCTCTGCGTTTCTGTGGGGTGCGACTCGCTATGACACAATGGCTGACAGCGATACCACTCTACTACCTGCTCGTAACCCTCTCGCCCAATATACCTATGGCAGACGCAGGTATTCGCGGCGCATGGGCCATCTTCGTCTTCGGGCATTTCTCGCCCGAAGCCACTGTCCCCGCCGCACTGGCTGCCACGATACTATGGCTGACAAACACCGTTCTTCCAGTAGTCTTTGGTGCGATAAGGCTGCCCCAAAGAGAGGAAAGAAAACATAATTAATGCCACCGACGGGGACACCCACAGGTCGGGTTCATTCCTCGCTACTCCACCTCGAGCACAAGTCCTTTCAGGTACTCGCCTTCGGGATGGTAGATATTGACAGGATGGTCTTGAGGCTGGTGGAGTTGGTGGAGGATACGCACTTTGCGTCCCACTTGTGCCGCCGCACTGAAGACTGCGAGGCGGAACATCTCCTTGTCTATCGCCTGCGAGCAAGAGAAAGTGAAGAGTATGCCGCCCGGCTCTATCTGCTCTATCGCTTTGGCGTTGAGCCGTTGGTAGCCGCGTAGGGCGTTCTTGATAGCATCACGGTGTTTGGCGAACGCCGGTGGGTCAAGAACAATCAAGTCGTAGCGGTTCTTGCAGCCAGCGAGAAAAGCGAATGCCTCTTCGGCAAACGCCTCATGGCAAGAGCAGTCGGGGAAATTATGCGCCACATTCTCCCGCACAAGCGCCACCGCTTTGTCCGACACATCGACCGAATGTACCCAATCGGCACCGCCACGCAAAGCATAGACCGAGAAGCCACCCGTATAGCAGAACATATTCAATACCCGTTTGCCCTGCGCATAACGCTCCAGGAGGGCACGGTTCTCACGCTGGTCGACGAAGAAACCCGTCTTCTGCCCACGCAGCCAATCGATACGGAACTCCAACCCGTTTTCACGACTCCAGAACTCTTGTCCGGAAGCCGCTTCACCACCGATGAGGTACCCTACCCGCTCGCCCTCGACCTGCGCCTTAAAGGGCAGCGTGTCGTCGGACTTATAGTAAACACTCTGCACCTGCGGCACCGCCTCCACAACGGCAGCGGCTATCTCGCGACGGACAAGATGCATACCCACCGAGTGCGCCTGTACCACTGCCGTATCGGCATAGACATCGACCACCAAACCGGGCAGGAAATCGCCCTCAGCGTGCACAAGGCGGAATGTGTTATTCCGATCACAGACCAACCCAAGCGTCTCGCGCACACGATAGGCAGCGGCGATGCGTGCGTGCCAGAAACCGGCAGGCAGCGTATCTACGCCAAACTCGAGAATGCGCACGGCTATAGAGCCTATCTGGTAATGCCCAACGCCAAGCAGGTCGCCCGTATGGCTCTGAACGGCAACGAGTTCGCCCTCTTGCGGCTCGGTGTGCGGGTTGTGTGCGTCCAATATCACTTTGGCAATAGCACCGGAGAAGACCCAAGGATGGAAGCGGCGTAGCGATTCCTCTTTGTGCGGTTTGAGTACGACAGTAGTCATAGCGTTATGCGGGTTAATCCACGCCATTGGCGACGGTGTGGTAAGTATGTAACGAAAGGTTGTCGCTCACTACTTTGAGCGAGCGGACACTGCGGAAGCCAAGGGCGCAGATATACGCCAACTCCATATCGAAGACGCAGTCGCGGTAGTCGGACTGGAGGACAAAATCGGTGTTGGTGTAACAGACTGCCTGCTGCACGGCAGCATCAAAAGGCAAGGGCTGCAAGAGCTGTACAGGCTCGGGGTATGAAACGCAGGGGTGGTTGAGGCGCACCTCCGATACCGAGACCAGCATCCCAAGGTCGAAGTTCGCACTGCCCGCATAGCCGATATTTAGAATCTCCGTATCCGTAGGGACGCTGCGTAGCGCGTGCAGGACATTGAGTGCGCCCACGCCCGTGATATGCACCTCGTAGCTGGCTATCCATCGACGGAATGCCTCTCCCAAGCGTTCAGACACTTCGTCTATCAGTTTGCGTTCGCCCTCTTCGGCAAGCAATAGTATTTTCTCCATATTGTGGGACGGTTATGCGTTGTCAGTAATTCGTTTGCGGCACAAAGGTACTGCTTTTTTCTGATTAAGGCAAGGGGGGGGCTATGTCATTCATTGCCGTCAAACAAGTTGTCGCCCCTCTCGACACAGATAGACCGCTTCTCCCGAAGCAGTCTATCCCTTGCATTACATTATGTATCTGAATTAACCGAGAGCGATGTCCCCTGCCATAGTATTACGCTACCACAGTTTGGGCTCTGCTATTTATTCAGTTGCTCACTGAAGCAGTATTGCAGTGTGCGCTAAAATTATATCTTGTGTTATTCCACCACCGTACCTTGTGCGTTATAGGTCCGGTTGCCTTTTTGAATAAGGAATTGCCCGTTGCGGATAACTTTCACAGCCTGTATCTCTGCGGATGCATTGTCGATAGCGGTAGCGGTCGATACGGTATATTCTATCGAATAGATACGACCGTACTGATTTTCAGTCTCGTCTGGTAACATAAATGTGAGTGCTACTACGCCTGCAGGTACAGGAATGGTATCTGTGGTTTTAGTTTCTTTAGATTGGTACGATCCCCATTTTGTCTTCTCACCATTCACATACAGATAGCGAGTCTCCGAACCATCATCTTTACGACTGCCCGTATTACTGAAAGTAACCTTAATTGTTCCGGCATTCTCAGCCACGAAACTTACATACGGACCTTGGAAATACTGGCCATCACGAACCATATACTCACCTACCACGCGCAATGCCTGCGAGTTGAAATCATCGTTATTGGCAATTTGGGTTGTCCATGTGCCGTCCATAGCGTTTGCCAACACAATAGTATCGGATTTCGTGATAGGAGTAGTATCTGTATATTGCATTGTATTGACACCTGTTTTTGACCAATCCCAAGTCGTATTTTTCGATACTGTAGCCCACTCAAAACCTGCGGTACGGGTAAGACTAAGCGTATAAGTAAGAGTAGTCGCACCGTCCTCGGCAGTAACCAATACTGTAGCATTTCCTGGGATTTCTGTTGCTTGCGTAATGGCTATCTTTGCGTTGTCATCATTTGCTTCAGCGGCTACGAGACCTTTTCCATAGAAAGGAACCTCGTAACTATACTCTACTACATCCTCTTTCAGGGCAATTGCCTTACCATCGACCGTCAGCGTTTTCAGCGTAGCGTCTGTGCTTTGGCTTGCTGCCACAGTAAAGTTGATCGTGTAAGTTTTAGTCGTTGTTTCGTCCTCAGCCGTAACTTCGATAGTTGTTGTGCCAGGAAGCGAGGTCGCAGCTGTAACTTCGGCTTTTGCCTTGTTCGAAGCGGGAGTAGCAACGACAGTAGGAACAGTAGTCGTACCATAAGGTAACTCCACATTGTAGGTCAATGTAGCAGCGTCAAAACCTTCAAGTGCCTCGCCATTGATAGTAATCGACTGAAGAGTAGCGTCATCTTTTGCGACAGAAGCGCGCGTAACCTTAATACTAAGTACAAATGTATTCCTACCCCCCTCACGACCTAAGTATAAAAAATCTGCATCTTGAGACAAGATACAAGTATCGACAGAAGGATTATCTACTTCTCGTACATTATTCGTCTGCTTTCCTGTATAAAGGGTATTCAAGTCCTTATCGGCTACTATTATGGTAGTAGCTTTGTCACTTTTTTCATTATTATAAGCATGACTATAGAACACAGTATCGCCTTTCAAAAAGCCACCGTCCGCAGAAATTTTGATATAATACTGAATAGTACCTTTATCATTTCTCAAAGAATTCCCTGCCTTTAGTCCATAAACCTCTGTTGTATTCTTATTTATCTTAATCGTAGTATAAGACAGGTCCGTTTCTACAGTACCTACGACAGCTGATGGCTGTGTGGATTGCGTCATATCTCCCCATTCAACAAGATTTTCTGCCATCGCTGAACCGGTGAAGAGGGCAGCAACAACCATAATAAGAAGTTTTGTGTGTTTCATGATTAGTGAAATTAGATGGTTATATATCAAATTGTTCGTTTATGCGACTTAATACCGCTGATTAGCCGGCTATCCGAATCGCAGTGCAAAGGTAAGGCATAAATCCCGAAAGGCTGTGGAATAATTAACCGAAATTGTGTACAAGGGGCGTTTTTTTTTGCAGTACGAGAATTGCAGTACGAGAACAGACGCAACGGAGAGCAAGACACAGCATAGGCTGCCTGCGGGAATGCGGACAGCCTATGCGAGGATATTCGTAGAGAAAAATTACTTCTCCTCTTCTTTCTTAGCCGCTTTCTTAGGAGCTGCCTCGGCTTCCATCGAAGCCTTGAGGTTAGCGAGTACGCTCAGGTCACCAAGCGTGGTCTTCTCTACCTTAGGCAGTTCGACAGCCGCCTCTTTCTTCGGCTTGTTCTCCTTCGGAGTCTCCTTACGCTCCTCCCATGTACGGAGGTGCGAGAGAAGGATACGGCGTGCGTCGCGGTTGAACTCAATCACCTTGAAGTTCAGTGTGTCGCCCACTGCAACCGGCGATTTGTCCTCTTTCTGGAGATGGCGCGTAGTACAGAAGCCCTCTACACCGTCCTCAAGCGCGATAACAGCACCTTTGTCGTTGGTTTCGGTAACCTTACCCTCTACAATGGTGTCAACACCGTATTTTGTCTCGAGTTCTGCCCAAGGATTGTCCTCCAACTGCTTATGACCCAGCGAGAGACGACGGTTGTCCTTGTCGATATCCAACACAACGACATCGATGTTGTCGCCCACATGGGTGAACTCGTTCGGGTGCTTAATCTTCTTCGTCCAACTCAGGTCGCTGATATGGATAAGACCATCTACGCCCTCCTCCAACTCAACGAATACGCCGAAGTTAGTGAAATTGCGTACCTTAGCGGTATGGCGGCTGCCAACGGCATACTTGGTCTCGATATTCTCCCACGGATCAGCCTTCAGTTGCTTCAGACCGAGCGACATCTTGCGCTCCTCGCGGTCGAGCGTCAGCACAACAGCATCTACCTCGTCGCCCACCTTCAGGAAGTCGTTAGCCGAACGGAGATGCTGGCTCCACGACATCTCGCTGACATGGATAAGACCCTCTACGCCCTCTGCCACCTCAACGAATGCGCCGTAGTCTGCCATAACAACCACCTTGCCGTGAACCTTGTCACCCACTTTAAGGTTCTGGTCCAGTGCATCCCACGGGTGCGGAGTGAGTTGCTTCAAGCCGAGAGCGATACGCTTCTTCTCCTCATCGAAATCGAGGATAACGACATTGAGTTTCTGGTCGAGCGAGACAATCTCGTGTGGGTCTGCCACACGACCCCAACTGAGGTCCGTGATATGTATCAGACCGTCTACGCCACCAAGGTCGATGAAGACACCGTAGTTGGTAATGTTCTTAACCGTACCCTCAAGCACTTGCCCTTTCTCGAGTTTGGAGATAATCTCTTGGCGTTGTGCCTCGAGTTCAGCCTCGATGAGTGCCTTGTGCGATACAACGACATTACGGAACTCGGGGTTGAGTTTCACGATCTTGAACTCCATGGTCTTACCCACGAAGATGTCGTAGTCACGAACAGGCTTTACATCGATCTGGCTACCCGGGAGGAAGGCTTCCATGCCGAGGATGTCGACAATCATACCGCCCTTGGAACGCCATTTGATATAGCCCATAACGATCTCGCCCTTGTCGTATGCCTCGTTGACACGCTCCCATGCCTGGGCAGCGCGTGCCTCTTTGTGCGACAAAACGAGTTGCCCCTTCTTGTCCTCCTGGCTGGCGATATAGACTTCTACTTCGTCGCCTACCTTCAAGTCCGGATTGTAACGGAATTCCGCTGCGGGAACGATACCGTCCGACTTATAGCCGACATGAACGACTACCTCACGCTTGTTGATAGAGATAACCTTACCTTTTACGACCTCGTTGTCCTTGATTGCATTCAAGGTCTCGTCGTACTTATTGATTTCTGCTTCGTTTTTTGCGCCTTGCTGTTCTTTCTCGTAGGCATCCCAGTCGAAGTTCTGGAGAGATTGATTTTCTGCCATAGTTTGGTAGAACCCCGCACGAGCGTTTGTCCGTAAAAGAGGTTCGCGCCCTCTGCGAGGAAAAGTTAATCAGTTAAACATGTTCTGCTCTTTCTCCGTAGAGCCGATGACTCTACAAAAAGCGCACAAAGGTACGACATTTCTGCGAGATACGCAAGCCCTACTGCATTTTTGCATATATTCCCCATCCCATTGCGCCAAGTTTCTCACTTCCTCAAAGACCTTACTCCCCCAACGCAATTTTTGCAGAGCGGACGCCCCGAGCGGTGGCAGTAAGGGTACAGTCGCCCTCCACTATCGCCGTCAGTTCGCCAGAGAAGAGGTGATGCTCCAGCACCTGGAATGCATCAAGATTAGCCGCATCGCCATTGGCAGCCGCCACGAAGCGTGCTTCACTGCCCGAGCGAGGACGAACCGCGAAGCGCACCAAGCGGCTGTCGGCAGGGCAGAGGTTGCCCTCCTTGTCGCAGACACGCACCCGCACGAAGTGCAGGTCGCTCGCAGGCAACGCCTCCTCCGTCAACTCGATATGGTGCGGCACACCTGCCGTACGGCGTACCGCCTCGCCCACGGGTGTAACCACCCGCAGTTCGCCCGCCTCGTACGGCACTGCATCCCAGATAAGGCGATAGCGGCGTTGGAGCGCCAGCACATCGCCGGCAAGGGCAGCCGAATCCGCCTCCGAGCGGGTGTATTTGTGCCGCTTACCAAGGCTCTTTCCATTGAGGAAGAGTTCCGCTTCATCGGCATCGGTGTACGCCATAACGGGGACCGTATCGCCCTGTTGCCAATTCCAGTGCGGCAAGAGGTGCGTGGTGTGCGCCGTACGGTTCCACTGCGAGCGGTAGAGATAGTAGCGGTCTTTGGGAATACCCGCCAAGTCGATAATACCGAAGTAGGACGAGTGCGACGGCCACGCATCCGTATCGTAGGGCGAAGGTTCGCCAAGGTAGTCGAAGCCCGTCCACACAAACTGCCCTATCGTCCACGGATAGTCTTCCATATTGCGGAAATCCTCGTCCGGAAGGTTGCTCCACGGGCAGTACTGCAAGTCGTAGCCGGAGCATTGGTTAGTCCGACTCGTTCCGCCGGGGTGACTATGGTCGGTAATCGTCGCCGTGTTGTCGGGCACAGCGGGCAGCAGGTACACGCCTCTGGAGGACACAGTAGATGCCGTCTCCGAGCCCAAGACAAGACGCTGCGGGGTGCGGCTGTAGGCTTCCTCGTAGCGTTCGACACGGTAGTTCAACCCCACCACCTGCAGGATAGAGGCAAAACCGTTTGCCAATACGCAACTAACCTGGTCCATACCCGCCGTAACGGGGCGTGTACCGTCTTCGCGCATGCAGATGTCCTGCAACATCTTCGCCACCCGATAGCCATCGGGAGAGCACTGCGTCGGCACCTCGTTCCCGACCGACCATAGGACAACACTCGGATTGTTGCGGAAATGGCGGAGCATATTGACCATATCCCGCTCCGCCCATTCGTCGAAGAAGCGATGATAGCCGTTCTCGCATTTCGCCCAATCCCACTCGTCGAAAGGCTCGCACATAACCATAAAGCCAAGCGAGTCGCAGAGGTCGATCAGTTCGGGCGCAGGCATATTGTGCGAAGTGCGGATAGCGTCGCAGCCCATATCACGCAGCATCAAGAGTTGGCGCAAGATGGCTTGACGGTTGACTGCCGCACCAAGAGGACCTAAGTCGTGGTGGAGGCAGACGCCTTGGAACTTGCGCACCTGTCCATTCAGCAGGAAGCCGACATTGGGCACAATCTGTATCGACCGTATGCCGAAAGTGGTTGCTACCGTATCTACCGCCACACCGTCGGCCAACACAACGGTGCGTGCCGTATAAAGCGCAGGGCTCTCAGGCGACCAGAGCGCAGGACGGGCAAGCGTAAAATTCTGCTCCAAGGGCAAGTCGTGGCGCACATCGTAGTCGGAGACAAGGGAGTCCACCACCGCACCCGTGCGCTGCTCTATCAGGCAGGTATGGAGCGTAATATGCCGCCCGAGCCCATTCGCCACCTCGGTCTTGAGGTTGACCGACGCCATCGCCTCCGACACATACGGCGTGCGGATATCCACACCCCATACAGGAACATGGACGCGCGAAGAACGAATCAAGTGTACATGACGGAAAAGCCCCGCCCCCGGATACCAACGGCTGCTCTGCTCTCGGTTCTCAAGACGCACCGAGAGCAGGTTGTCGCCCGCATGGAGCAGGGGCGTAATATCGCAATGGAAGGCATTATAGCCGTACGGCCACTCGCAGACTTTCTGCCCGTTGACAAAAACTTCGGCTTCGGACATCGCACCGTCGAAAAGCAGCGTATAGACCTCGTTGGTATCGAGGACGGCAATCGGCAGGGTGTACTTGTACCACGCCTTGCCCATATAGGGAAGCCCGCCCGTACGCCCCGTCTTCAGGGAGGGGACGGTCTCGCCATTCTGCCAGACCGTCACATTCTGGAGGTCATTCTCACGGTCGAACGCACCAGTAACAGCCCAGTCGTGCGGTACGGTAACAGCGGTCCACACTTTGTCAGCGGGAGCAGGAATCTGATGGTCTGCCTGCTCAAAAGCAAACTGCCACGAGGTAAGCAGTGTGGCAACGGAAAGAAGAAGTGTATTCATCGGGGTATATCAGATAGTAAAGTCCATAGTCCTTATGCATTGAGTAAGATGTATTGAGTGTGTATGCGCGTTGAAATCAATGCCTCCAAAGCGCTTTAAGAGACTTGTTGGGCTGTCCTTTGGAAGTAAATGCACCCATATTGTACGCCCCCCAACCGTCGGTCTCATACTCCCGGGGACGCCACCCATTGTACACCTGCGGCTCCCAATAGAACATACCCCGCACATAATCCAGCGTGTCGATGCGCGCACGAAAATCCTCCACTACTCGAACACCCGTCGCCTCCTCGGCAGCGATAGTGCCTATCTCGGCTATCATAATCGGGCAGCCAAACTCTTTGTAGAGCAGTTGGATATTCTGCGCAGCCAGCCGATTCACCTCCTGCCATGTCTTGCCCGTCCATTCCGTCATCATCGGATAGTGGCTAAGCCCAATCATATCGAACTTGCCGCCATTCTGCTTCATCTTGCGGAAGAACCAGTTGTTGTTCTCGTAGGCATTATCGATATGCACTATCACAAGCGCATCGGGGAAGACTGCCTTGCACGCATTGTAGCCCGAGAGCGTAAGGGCAGCGTAGTTCTTCCAACCGTCCTCAATATCACCGTTTGTATCCCACAGCCGCCCCGTAGGCCAAAGCATACCGCAGCGCGTCTCATTGCCCACCTGAATCCATTCGGGCGAGACACCGCTGTCACGCAATGCGGTAAGCACCTCCGTTGTATGGTCGGCAACCGCCTGTTTGAGTTGCTCCAGGTCGTAGTCTGCCCACGCAGCGGGCGTCGTCTGCCTGCTGGGGTCGGCAAAATAATCCGAGTAGTGGAAATCGATCATCAAGCGCAGTTTGAGCGCATTAGCACGCTTGGCTTTCAAGAGCACATCCTCCTTATTGCACCAACCCGTGGAATGATTGACCCACACACGCAGACGCACGGCGTTCATACCCACACTCCGCATAAGACGCATCCCCTCGGTGGCTTGGCCGAGCGAGTCGTAGAAAAGGACGCCATCCTGCTCCTCCTCCGTAATCCACGAGCAGTCCGCCCCGTAGGCATAACTGCCCGGCACGGGATCCGGATAGTCGTCCTCCACACCTGGGCATCCGACACAAGAAGCAAAAGAAAAGCCGACAATCAAGCCAACAAACAGCAATCGAAATAAGTCTTTCATGGTAGTAATGGTAATTATTCGTTTCAGAGTACAAAGATACAAAAAAAACGGCGCAAATGCAAATTTTTCGTGGTTAAATTTGGATAAAATAACGGGTATATATAATCAAAATAAAGTCATTATGTGTATAAACCAAACGAGGCTGCCGTGTGGCAGCCTCGAGGATATAATGCTATTATCTTTCAGATTAGATAATAGCGAATTGCGATAGAAAATGATTACTCTGCTGCTTTTGCGATAACGAGAGTAGGCGTTTCTACCGTAGCATCATACGTGTAAACCACTTTGTCGCCTGCTGCAAGGTCACCAGCCTCCAATGGGAACCATTGTGCGTCGGTGTCATCTGCGATGTTGTTGATATTAGCACCTACAGTGGTGAAATCCTCTTTGAGCGTAGTAGAGAAGGTGTAAATCTCTTTCTCTGCGTCCTTGGTCATCTCTTTCCAATTCCAGCCTTCGGCTTCACACTTGATATACATCACTCCTTCTTCTGCTTCCTCTTTGCAGATAGTAGCATTGATGCCACTGAAACCATAAACGTTGTCGTTGATAGTTACGTCAGAGATAGTAAGGTTACCACTCTTCGGGGAGCAATTTTCGCCCTCTGCAGGTGCAGCAATAACCATCTCATAGTCCCAAGAGCCATTAGCGGTGTACTTGTACTCACGACCGATTTTAGCCTTAACAGTAGCAGTGAAGTGTGTGTCGTCGGTACGGGTCATCTCGTAAGCATCTACAGTCCAACCATTCTCAACGAAGTCACCTACTACATATACTTTGTCCTCTGTACTCATGGCTTGAGCCACTGTCAGGTTGAAAGTGATGTCGTACTCAGGCTCAACCACGCATGGGTCAACCTTGAATTGGTAACTGCGAACATAAACGACGGTACCAATCTGCTTAACAATCATCTTGGTCTCGGTGTTGTACTCTACTTGGAACTCTGCCTCGCCCTTTACAACCTCGCAAGGTTTCTCCTCAGAGCCAATCCACTGATGGTCCCAAGAGGTCGGGAATGTACCATCCGAAGCCAATGCGCAAGGTTTACCTTCGAGTTGCTCTATAGTTGCAGTAGGAGTGATGACAGCCTTGTACCAATTGGTGTAGCCCTCAATCTTCTCGAATGCGACCATGTTTGCCGGTTCAATGTTCCAATCGTTGTAATTACCTGCAAATACAAGACCATTGCACTCGCTGTAATCCACAGCGTTCCAAACTACGGTGTAAGCACCTTCGGTAGCGGCTACCTCAGGAACGGTACTTTTGATGTCCGGCTCGGGTTGATTCTCCTTGTTTTTGTCACAAGCGGTGAACATCGCTACAGTTGCCAAAGCAACTGCTAAGAACTTGAAATTCTTCATAATGCTTTATAATTTAATTGTTTAATTTGTTGATTTATTATAGTTTACAGACTATTGTTATTGCACTTCGTACCCTTTGTTTTGGGTGAGGTTTTTGTTGGCTGTTACCTCGCTGAGTGGTAACGGATAGAGGATGCGGAAGTCTTCAGGTGCTGCCTGAATGCCCAGCAACTCACCCGCCTTGTACTCCCAACGGTAACCCGACTCTGATACAGAGCCTGTGAAATAGCCGAAACGGATAAGGTCGCTGCGGCGCATACCTTCGGAGTACAATTCGCGTCCGCGCTCATCAATGATATTCAACCCTTTGAGCGGTGTGTCGGTGAGGTTCCAACCCGTTTTCTCCTCCGCATGAGCACGGCGGCGAATGGTATTAACCGCCTCATCTACCGTGATTCCGCATTGTGTACCACCACGCAGGACAGCCTCCGCGTAGTTGAGATAAGCCTCTGCCTTACGCATCAAAGGTATATCCATGTCGGGGTGCCTGGTATCGTTGGCTGTACGGGCAGGGTCTGCCATCAGATTCGAGAACTTGGTAATACCCCAACCGGAGAAGAACTCATCACCCTTGTTTGTCTTCCAGAACTGGCAGCAGTATGTATTGGATGCATCCTCGCTATAGTTGCAGAAGAGGGCACGGTCATCTTTGGCAGCCTTGGTAATCTCAGCGGCTGTACCGAAGTACTCGCCGTACGCTTTCTGTGCAGCCTCCTTGGTAGTGATAGCATCTGCGATAGGCGATTGGAACTTGGTGCCGCAGAACAGACCTACCAGTTGCGCACGCGAGCGGATACATTTCCACGACTCTGTGATACCCCAATTGGGCATACCGCCCGTGTAGGTGGAAGCAATAAGGAACATCGAGCCGCCCCACGACTGTGTCTCAATACCATCCTGCCCAATAGGAAGGATAATCTCTTTCCACGCATCGTTGACAGCACTCAGGTTGTCGTTGTCGCCCATAAACAAGTATCTATATTCGGAAGCCAAGTCATAGCCCGAAGTCATGACCAGATTTGCATAGTGGGCTGCATCGGTATATTCGGCAGTAAGGTCTGCGATGTGCTGCATACCTTCGCGGTCCACTCCATATACAGCGGCGTTCAGGCAAAGACGGCTCAGGAGAAGCCATGCTGCTGCCTGGTCTACGCGATAGTAACTGATACGCTGGTTGGCAGGAGCCAAGTTGGGTTCGATATTCTCAATCAACTCGTTCTTAAGCCATGCATACAGGTCGGGACGTGCTATCTGCTCTGGCAACTCTGCTAAACCGGAGTGCTCTACAAACGGTACATTGCCAAACATATCCAACAGGTACCAGTAGTTGAGAGCACGAATGAAACGTACCTCGGCTATTTGCTCTTTGGTAGCCACCGTGGCATAATCATCCAGGAAGAGGTTGCAGAGCGTGATGTCGAAATACAGGCGTGCATACAAGCCCTTGACCAGTGTGTTGCTGGATGTCCATGTCATCTTACGCACATCGTCCACACCTACATCAGGCCATATCCAATAGATTTGGTCGGCGGGGAACTCCTGCAGTTCGTAGGTCATACGATAGAAAGAGGATGTACCTTCGTCCACACCTGCCACATCGCCGCTTCCGTCAGGACCTTTCTGTCCTGTAAGTGCAAGAGTGGAGTATATTTTCACAAACAATTGTTGCATCTGAATAGTCGAACTTGTGTTCGGGTCGATAGACTCCACTTTCAAGTTCTGCACGCACGAGGTCAAGCCGACCACGAGCAGTGCTGCCATTATTGCAAAGTATTTTTTCATTGCTGTACTGTTTACCTATTAGTTAAAAATGAAGACTTACACCCAATAGTGCCGACATGGAACGCGGGTAGATATTGTTGTCAATACCACCATATACCTCAGGATCCAATCCGGAGTAACCGCTGATAACCACAGGGTTGCTGACGGTAGCGTAGATGCGGGCATTGATTTTCGGGTTCTTGCTGAACGTGTAGCCCAATGTGATGTTGTCAATACGCAAGAAACTTGCATTCTCTACGAATATGTCCATCTTGTAGGCGTTGGAACCCGTGCTGACGGTATTGGAACCAGAGATAGCCGCGTAGGTGGTCTCCGTGCCTTTGATGATGTTGGTGTAGCCACCCGAGCGGACAGGCGTACCGAGACTGCTCATCTTGCCTGCCGCTACATCGTTGTACACGTAGTTGCCGATATTGGAACGCAACGAGAAACTGAAGTCAAAGCCATGGAACTGCATCTTGCTTTGCAAGCCCAAGGTAAGGGGTGCCATCGGGTTGTGGTATGCAATGAGGTCATTCTCATCTATCACATCATTGCCCTTGGCATCTTTGTCGCCGTTCTGGTTGACGATTTCATAGTAGCCGTCCTCTGTCTTGTAGGTCTCATATACCCAGAATGTGTTGGCAGCATAGCCCTCCTGGTGACGCTGAATGGTGTTACCCGTACCCGAACTGATACCACCGGTCTCTACATAGTAGTTCTTGTCGGAACCCGTAGTCAGAGAGATAATCTTGTTCACATTGTAGGTAGCATTCAGTCCGAGGTCCCACTTGAAGTTCTTGCGGTCGATAGCCACAGCGTTGAACATGAGTTCGGCACCTTGGTTGCTCAGGCTGCCGATGTTGGATACCACTTGGTTGGAGAAGTTCATACCTGCAGCCACGTCCACAACGGCAATCAGGTCTTTGGTCAGACGATAGTAGTAGTCCAACGCAAACGTGATACGGTTGTTGAGGAAACCGAAGTCCATACCTGCATTGTAGGTAGTGGTGCGCTCCCATGTCAGGTCCTGATTGTATGCACCCGGGCGATAACTCTCGTAATAAACATACTTGCCGTCCTCAATCTCGCCCAAAGAATAGTTGGCATGTTCCTGCGACTTGGTGTACAGAAGCAATGCGGGATAGTCACCCTGACCTATATCCTGCTGACCCGTAATACCATAGCCGAGACGGAGTTTCCATTCGCTAAGTTCGTTGTTGTCTTTGAAGAACGTCTCCTTAATCTTCCAGCCGAGTGCAACAGACGGGAATACACCCCATTGCTTGTTCTCCCCTTGCGCATTGCGATATGCAAAGCGGCTGGAGCCGTCGCCACGCACGGTGGCTGTAACCATCAATTGGTTCCAACCCACCCAGTTCACACGTCCGAAGAACGACACCAGGTAGTTCTCGCTTGCCCATTCGGTGTTATATGCATTGTAAGGCGCATTTGCCAAAGTAGCATCTTTGCTATAGGTGGACTGATAGAAGCCGCTGCCGTCGGTATTCCCCCAGTTCTTGAAGTGCTGCCATTCGTAACCTGCCATCACGTCAAAGTGCTGTGTTTCCGCGAAATCCTTGTAGTATTGCGCATAGGCATTGAACTGCAGGTTGTATTTGGTCTTTTGCGTTACGCCGTCCCAACCGTAGTAGTTGTTGCTATAACTATAAGGACTAATCACCGTGCGCTGCTTGCCATACGAGTAGTCGGCACCGAAATTGGCATGCAGACGCAGGTCTTCAAAGCCGTGAATCTTGTAATCCACTTCCAAGTTGCCTACAAACGAACCAGCCTTGGACTTGTCGTCTTTGTTCTTGATTTGAGCCACAGGGTTTTGCGGTACATTCGTATCGGTCATGTAAAGCCAATTCTCATCGAAGACATCGCTGACGGCAGATGCTGTCTGGTAGAACCCGCCATACTCCTTATGGGTATCGTCGTAGATAGGACGCGTGGGGTCAAACGCCAATGCCGAACCAATGATACCACCGCCGTCGGTGTAGGTATTGGCAATAAACATACCCTTGGCGTTCAGGTTGAATGTCAAATGGTTATCCAGAAACGACGGACTCAGGTTCACTGCCGCCGTAGCACGCTGCATCTGGCTCTCGAGGATAGTACCGTTTTGCAATGTATAGCCCAACGATACACGATAAGGCATGTTCTTGGTGCCGCCCGTCATCGAAAAGTTGTGGTCGGTGGATATGCCAACACGCGTTACCTCTTTCTGCCAGTCGGTGTTGTCGCTGCCCAAAGCATCCGCAATGTTGCCGTACACGCCTGCGTTCTTGGTCAGGAACGCGCGGTACTCGTTGGCGTCCATCACCTCAAGACGCTTGGTGATGATATTGGCACCTACATTGCCCTCGTAATCGAACTTCGGCTTGCTGCCTGCCTTGCCTTTCTTGGTGGTAATAATAATGACACCATTGCTGGCGCGGCTACCGTAGATAGCCGTAGCCGAAGCGTCTTTCAGCACCGTGAAGGTCTCAATATCGTTCGGGTTGACCATCGAAAGCGGATTCGATACACCTTGGATACCGTTGTTATCCATAGCCAAACCGTCGATGACAATCAGCGGGTCGTTGCTTGCGGACAATGACGAACCGCCACGAATACGGATAGTAGCCCCTGCACCCGGCTCACCACCCGAAGAGGTCACGTTCACACCAGCAATCTTACCCGAAAGCATATCGGTGGCGGTGGTGGTCAAGCCTTTGTTCATGTCGTCGGGTTTGATGGCGGTAACAGAGCCCGTGGCGTCGTTCTTCTTCACAACACCGTAGCCCACTACGACCACCTCGTCCAACTGCTCGGAATCCTCGTGCAGCAGCACGCGCATACCCTGTGCGGCTTTCAGCTCCTGCGTCTTATAACCCATGTAACTGAATTCCAACAGCGTACCCGCAGGCACATTAAGAGAAAAGCGTCCGTCGAAATCCGTAATTGTACCATTGGTACTGCCTTTCTGCAGGATATTCGCGCCGATGACAGGCTCTCCTGTGGAGGCATCCGATACCGTACCGGAGATTTGCGCTTGCGCCGCAAGGCAGAATGCCCACGCCGACAGCAATCCCAATAGGAGTACTTTGTGTTTCATCGTAAATAGATTAGATTAAGTTAGTAGTATATTGTGTAGTTTTTTGCCGTGTAATACGGACTCTCTGCACCGCTGCGCAG
>CAVFHY010000013.1:0-33445 GCA_963622445.1 Bacteroidaceae bacterium | reverse complement strand
TTACTGTATTGTACCTCCATTACTTCTGCTGTATGGTGAGTTACTATGAGTTACTATATTGTACCTCCATTGCATAGTACTATGAGTTACTTATGAGTTACGAATGATGAATTAAGATTATATGGCAAACTTTCAGAAACTAACCCCTCGGGCAACTGACTACTCGAAGTGGTACAATGAATTGGTCGTTAAGGCCGACCTCGCAGAACAATCTGCAGTGCGCGGCTGTATGGTAATAAAACCCTACGGATACGAGATTTGGGAGCGTATTCAGACAGCCTTGGACACTCGCTTCAAAGAGCACGGCGTAAAGAACGCCTATTTCCCACTGCTGATTCCGAAATCCTATTTCAGCCGTGAGGCCGAGCATGTCGAGGGCTTCGCCAAGGAGTGCGCCGTCGTTACGCACCACCGCCTGATGAACGACCCCGAGGGCAAGGGCGTGGTCGTCGATCCCGAAGCAAAGTTAGAGGAAGAACTCATTATTCGCCCGACTTCGGAGACCATTATCTGGTCCACCTACAAGAACTGGATTTCGTCCTACCGCGACCTGCCCATCAAGTGCAACCAGTGGTGTAATGTCATGCGCTGGGAGATGCGTACCCGCCTCTTCCTGCGTACGGCAGAGTTCTTGTGGCAAGAGGGACATACCGCCCACGCCACCCGTGAAGAGGCCGATGCATTTGCGCACGAGATGCTGGAGGTCTATGCCGATGTAACAGAGAACATTATGGCCATTCCGGTTGTCAAGGGAACCAAGTCGCCCAACGAGCGTTTTGCGGGCGCAGTAGAGACCTACTGCATGGAGGCAATGATGCAGGACGGCAAGGCACTGCAAGCTGGCACGAGCCACTTCCTCGGTCAGAACTTCGCCAAGTCGTTCGATGTGCAATTTCTGTCGAAGGAGAACAAGTATGAATACCCGTGGGCTACCTCGTTTGGCGTCTCGACCCGTCTGATGGGTGCGCTTATCATGACCCATTCCGACGACAACGGACTCGTACTGCCGCCGCATCTGGCGCCGATACAGGTCGTTATCATCCCTATTTTCAAGACCGCAGAACAACTCGCCGCACTGATAGAGAAACTCAACCCGATTGCCGATGCACTCAAGGCACAGGGCATCCGCGTAGAACTCGACACCGAGGAAAAATACACCCCGGGCTATAAGTTCGCCGACTACGAACTGAAGGGCGTACCCGTGCGTCTCGCTATGGGCAGCCGCGATTTGGAGAACGGCACGATAGAGATTGCCCGCCGCGACACAATGGAGAAGAAGACCCTCTCTGCGGAAGGCATTGCGGAACATATTCCCGCTTTGCTCGAAGAGATTCAGCACAACATCTACCAGAAAGCACTCGACTTCCGCATTGCCAACACCCGCGAGGTCAATTCGTACGAGGAGTTCAAGGAGGAAATCAAGAAAGGCGGTTTCCTGCTTTGCCACTGGGACGGCACAGCCGAGACCGAAGAGAAAATCAAGGCAGATACCAAGGCGACTATCCGTTGCATTCCGTTGCACGACCTGCCGGGTCACAAGAACGAGCCGGGCAAGTGTATGGTAACGGGCAAGCCCTCGAAGGGCCGTGTAGTCTTCGCCCTTGCGTACTAAACCCTACCCTATAAGGCTATGGCGGCGCTGTGTGCGTCGCCATAGTTGTCTATGAATCCATTACTTGTATCTATGAATCCACTACTTGTATGAAAAACATATATTCCCGTTTTAATACTCTTTCCCGTTTTCTCTCCCGTGGTTGTCTGCTCCTTGGTATCGGGTTGTGGGCGGCTACGGCTACGGCGGGAGTAACGACTTATACTTTTACCTCTGCGCAGTGGGCGAGCAAGCAGGGCACAACCGCTTGCGACGGCACTACCGACGGATGGCACTGCGACAAGGCGGGCGAAAGTATCTCTACCTCGTACCAAATAGGCGTACGGATAACGAAGAACTACTCGGGGGCGGGGGCAACCTCGGTGCTTACTTTCCACCATGTGCAACGGCTGACTTTCAACTATGCCACGACGACCAAAGGCGTCGGCAACCTGCGTGTGCAGATAGGCGAAAATGCGCCTATCGATACGGCACTCGTCCTTGCGAACCCAAACAATGCGAATTGTACGCTCGTTTTGCCCGAGGAGCAGACAGGGCAGATACAGTTTGCTGTCAACTGCTCGACGAACTCCATCTACCTGAACTCCGTTACCGTCTATTCCGAGGACGGGGCGGCACCCGATTTTACGCAGACGACCTACCGCCTCGTAACCGACCTTAGCCAGTTGGAGGATTCTGACCAAGTGATGATAGGCGTGGCGGACGGCAGTACACGCAAGGTATTGGGCTACTACGACGAGACGGTGAGCAAGAACAATATCCACGCCATTACGGGTGCGTACTCGGCGGACGGCAGTACGGTTGAGCCGGACGAGGCGGCTATCTATACGCTCCGCAAAGTGGCAGACACGGACGGCACAGCGTGCTTTGTGCTGCAAGACGAACTGCGCTACGAGGAAGCATATCTGGTAGCGAACGGCGGCAAGACAAAGAACCGCCTTGCTGCATGGAACGCATACACTTCGCCCACCTACGGGGCGTTCGGCTTGTGGACTATCTCGGTCGGTCCTTCGGGGGAGGCAACGATTGTCAATCGGGGTACGAGCCTTGCAAATACGCTGCTCTACAATGCCACGGACGACATCTTCTCCTGCTATGCGCAGGCTGCCAAATACACACCTGTGGCTCTCTATCGCGCCACGCCCGCACCGCATAGCGATCAGCCCGTGATACTTGCACCGCTTGTCTCTTTTCCCAATGTATGCCTCTCTACGGCAACCATTACGGGCAGCAAGACGGTGCGAGTGAATGCAGCGAACCTCTCGGGAGATATTTTGGTGTCGTTGAAACACGGTGCACCTTTTTCACTCTCGGCCTCTTCGTTGAGCCGCTACGGGGACGATATTACCGTGTCTTATTCCACAACCGAGGCTGGGCAGTATATTGATACAATAGTGCTTGCGTCGCCCGACACTACCGTCTTCGCGCCGGTGCTGCTACGGGTGTCGCCGCTACTGACTATCGCAGAAGCGGTACTGCAAGAGGACTTTGCGGTTACTTGCCTCGACGAGGTGGTTGTAACCAAGAAATACGACCGGTATATTTTTGTCCGCGACGAGACGGGGAGTATGCTGCTTTACGACACGGGTACGGCAGACGGCAAACGCTATGGTTCGGGGTTGGAGAACGGGCATGTGTTAAGGGGCGTACGCGGGCGTTTCCAGAACTACTACGGTGTACCCGAACTGCTGCCTATGGAGGCGTGGACAGCGGCGGCACACAAGACGGAGTGCCTGCCCGATTCGGGTTTGCTTGCGCTCGACAGTACGGATGTGTGCCGCTATGTGCGTATAGACAGTGCTGAAATCAACGGAGATATTTGTACTTGGCGGGGCGTTTCTTATACCATTGAGAACCGCTTCAATATAGGGTCGATAGTGGAACTAAAGCCGACCCAACTGACGGCAGTAGTCTATTATGACCACGATGTCGTTACGCTCTGGCCCGTAGCGCAGACGCTCTATCCCGAGTCAACGGCGATCAGGACAGCAGAGGCTGAGAACACCGCCCAACCCTATACGCTATTGGGCGTTCCTGTACACTCCAAACAGACGGGGATTATCGTTCAGAAGGGGAAAAAGTACCTGCGCAAGTAGAGAAGAGGCGCACATCCGACTGTACACTTTTCGTATCTATATTCGCATGAATACTTATACGCTGACTGTAATAGAGGGAGTGCCCACACCATCGAAGTCGGATAACAGGACAGACCGAAAAAGACCGCTCCATAAGGAACGGTCTTTTTCGGTTGCTTGAGTACCCTTTTCCGGTACTCTTCTGCCTGTAGCGGGACCCAGGATTGAACTGGGGACCTCATGATTATGAATCATGCGCTCTAACCAGCTGAGCTATCCCGCCATCTGCTTTCTCTCGAAAAGCGGCTGCAAAGGTACGCTTTTATTTTGATATATGCAAAAAACAGGCGCATTTTTTGAGCGTTTTGCATAAAAAACGCCCCAACCGCCGCCATAACGCACCTACTCGCTACAAAAAATGTACCTTTGCACTCGCTCGAATCTTGTATGTTTATCCACAGCACATCCCTTGCGTATCCCTTGCGTATCCCTTGCGCAATCATAGCACAACCCTACCCTACCACCTATGACTCCGATATGGTTTCTTGGAGGGTTTTGTATGCAGTTGGAACAATGCCTAACCATGCTTCATTCACCATACAACCTATCACACTATGCAACCTGTTACACCATAAGAAACAACAGATTATACGAATGGGACAAGGACGACAAACTCGCTGAGATTGCCTGTTACACTATGAGAAACAACAGATTATACGAATGGGAGACAACAGAAAAAACAAGATAGCGTACGGGTATCGCTTGTGGAATGCGGTACGGGACGGTGTACTGTACACACTGCGGGGAGTGGTTGCGCTGTTCTATCCCCACTGCTGTGCGGCATGCGGACGACTGCTCGACGACCCGCACGAGGCAGTCTGCAAAGACTGTCTGCAGCACCTGCCCCGCACCGAACACGCCATTCTGCGCAACAACATGACCGAAGACCTCTTCGGCGACATTCCTCGATTCTGCCGCGGAGCATCGTTCGTATTCTGCGAGAAAGGTACGCCCGTACAGGCGATGTTTCACCGAATGAAATACAAACGACAGCCCGAGATAGCCACTGTGCTTGCCCGTGAGGCGGCTTACGACTACCTGCACGCCGATTTCTTTGAAGGAATAGACCTGATTGTCCCTATTCCGCTCCACCCCAAGCGCCTGCGCCAACGCGGCTACAACCAGTCGGAATATATCGCCTATGCACTCTCCGAAGCGACTGGCATACCCTGCGACACCACGCACCTCACGCGTATCCGCAACAATCCCCAACAAGCACTCATGCGGGGCGAAGCCCGCGAACGCAACGTACAAGGCATTTTCGCCGTCAATCACCCCGAGGAACTCTATCGCAAGCACATTCTCATTGTGGACGACCTCATCACCACAGGCAGCACCATTCGCTCTGCCATGACGGCACTGAAAGTCTGCAGGGGAATGACTTACAGCGTCTTTTCGCTCGGAAAAGCACGATAAGGCTTGCACATCCCGCATTTTTGCCGTAACTTTGCGACCGCAATAGAAGAAAGGGAACAGAATGACCCGCAAATACGATTTTCTGATTATCGGCGGCGGTGTCGCCGGTATGAGTTTTGCGCTCAAGGTAGCGCGTGCGCAGAAGTACAAGATTGCCCTCTGCTGCAAGACCACATTAGACGAAGCCAACACGGCGAAGGCACAAGGCGGCATTGCCTCGGTAACCAACCTGACGGTGGACGACTTCGAGAAGCATATACACGACACGATGGTAGCCGGCGACTGGCTGAGCGACCCGCAAGCGGTAGAACAAGTAGTGCGCCATGCGCCCAAGCAGATAGAAGAACTGGTGCATTGGGGCGTTAACTTCGACAGGAACGCCGAAGGAAACTTCGATCTCCACCGCGAGGGCGGACACTCCGAGTTCCGCATTCTGCACCACGCTGACGACACGGGGGCAGAGATACAACGGGGACTGATGGAGGCCGTACGGCACAATCCGTTCATCGATGTGCTGGAGAACCACTTTGCCGTAGAGATAATCACGCAACACCACCTCGGCATGCGTGTTACCCGCCGCACACCCGACATCGAGTGCTACGGGGCATATATACTCAACCCCGAGACGGGCAAGATAGATACCTACCTGAGCCGAGTAACGCTAATGGCAACAGGCGGTACGGGCGCCGTATATGCCACCACGACCAACCCCAACATAGCCACAGGCGACGGCATAGCGATGGTCTATCGTGCAAAGGGGCAAGTGCAGGACATGGAGTTTGTGCAGTTCCACCCGACGGCACTCTTCCACCCCGGAGAGACGCACCCCGCCTACCTGATAACAGAAGCCATGCGTGGCTACGGAGGTATATTGCGCCTGCCCAGCGGTGAAGAATTCATGCAGAAATACGACCCGCGTCTGTCGTTGGCACCGCGCGACATTGTGGCACGCGCCATCGACAACGAGATGAAGATACACGGGCTCGACCATGTCTGCCTCGACGTAACACACAAAGACCCCGAAGAGACCAAGCACCACTTCCCCAACATCTACGCCAAGTGTCTGAGCATCGGCATAGACATTACGAAAGAGTACATCCCCGTTGCACCGTGTGCGCACTATATGTGCGGGGGTATCAAGGTGAACCTCGACGGGGAATCCACCATCCATCGCCTCTATGCTGTAGGCGAATGCTCCTGTACAGGGCTGCATGGCGGCAACCGACTGGCAAGCAACTCGCTGATAGAGGCGGTAGTATATGCGGATGCCGCTGCCCGTCACAGCCTGAGCATGATAGAAAACTACGATTTCAACGAGAATATACCCGACTGGAACGACGAGGGAACACTCTCGAACGAGGAGCGTGTACTGATAGCACAAGATGTCCGCGAGGTAGGGCAAGTGATGTCCACCTATGTAGGAATTGTGCGCTCGAACCTGCGCTTACGCCGCGCATGGGAACGGCTCGACCTGCTCTACGAAGAGACAGAAGACCTATTCAAGCGCGTGAAGGCCACCCGCGATATTTGCGAGTTGCGCAACATGATCAATGTAGGCTATCTCATTACGCGTCAGGCGATTGAGCGCAAAGAGAGCCGCGGACTGCACTACAATACAGACTACCCAAAACAAACCAACACCCCCGCGCAAGAGGTGTGGTAAGAGTGGCATCGCTGTCGGACAGCTCCGCTATCCGAGGTCAGAAAAGTGGGATGAATTATACATTTCATCATTCGTAATTCATAATTAAACATGGGCTACGCCATTGCATTACACAGTATAGTCCCCGTACGGGCAGAGGCACACGAACAAGCCGAACAAACGACCCAACTCTTATTCGGCGAACTGTGTACCATAGAGGAACAACATTCCCGTTGGATTCGCATACATTCGCTACTCGACGGACAAACAGGCTGGGTGGACAGCAAGATGATTACCCCGATGACGGACGAGGAGTACACTGCCCACACCGAGGCACTGAAGACTGCCGCATGGGTGGCTTTTCCCGTAGCCTACGCCGTCAGCGGGAACAACGGGCAGACGCTTCCTCTCACGGCGGGCACCCGACTGCCGAAATACAAAGCAGACAAGGGAGAAGGCACATTCAATGTGCTGGGTGTGGATTTCCGTATCACGCCGAATTTCGTTATCGAACAGGCGTACACGCTCACTGCCGAAACACTGCTGAACGCCACCCGTTTTTTTCTCAATATCCCCTATCTGTGGGGCGGGAAAAACGGATTGGGCATGGACTGCTCCGGATTTACGCAAATTATCTTTACCCTCTTCGGCAAACACCTGCCACGCAACGCCGCAGAGCAAGCCACACAAGGCACAGCGATAGCCGACCTCGCCGCTGCACAAGCAGGCGATCTGGTTTTCTTCTGCCCTGCGGAGGGGGCTACAGAGACTCCGCATATAACCCATGTAGGTATTCTGCTCGATAAAGAGCGTGTGATTCACTGCTCGGGGCGCGTAAAGGTTGAGAAGATAGACGCACAAGGCATTCTCTCGTTTGACTATGCGGATTCTGCCGATTTGAACGGAAAATACACCCATAAACTGCTCGCTATTCGACGAGTGTAGTTTGTAGTTTATAGTTGATAGTTGATAGTAGTTGAGAGTTGAGAGTTGAGAGTAGATAGTAGATAGTTGATAGTTTATAGTTTATAGTTTATAGTTGATAGTAGTTGATAGTTGAAAGTTGATAGTTGATAAGTTTATAGGTTTATAAGTTTATAGTGTATAGTGGGTACGGCTGAGGGGGAACAGCAGGGACGGCAGGAACGGCAGTAACGGCAAAGACCTGCTGTAAAACATTTCATTCTTTTTACAAAATGCTTGCGTAATCCGCAAGAAAAATGTACTTTTGCAGTCCCAAACGGATAAAATTGTTCGGGAATACGATTTTGCACACCTCTATCTCTTATATTGCAAGCGTGTTGGCAGCGAGTTTCTTTCTGCTCGTCAGCATAGGCTGCACCGCTGTGGAGAAGACAGAACAGCAAGCCATTACAGAGACAGAACAAGCGGCAGAAGCATGGGAAGAAGGGGAGATAGGCACTGAGCGGGCGGAAGAAAAAGAGTTGGAAGAACTGACCGACAACGCACTGCTCCCATGGAAAATAGCCGTCGGGATACTGATCTGCGCAGGGGTGTTCTTCCAGAGCATCGGCGAAATACGCCGCCGCAAGCAACAACGCATTATTATAGACCAGGAACAACAACTCCAAGCCCAGAAAGAAACCATAGAACTTCAACAACAACGGCACAAGGAAGAACTGTCGGATATGACAGACAGGATAGTCGAGCAGGCACAAGGCAATGCACGACGGCTCGGAGGCTTCTTAGGGGAAGTAAACCAACTGGCTGCCCGCTATCCGCAGCCTCCCAAAGAGTGGAATACCTACACCACAATGAAGAACAATGTGGTACCACCTTTTGCCGAACTCATCGAGAATTTAGAGAAAATAGATACCCTCTCCGAACGCGAAATAACCTATTGCGTGTATTGTATTCTCTACCGCGATAAGACCCAAGCGGAACTCGCTGCCTTTATTTACTACGCCCCTTCGGGGATCCGTACATTCAAACTCCGCGTGGCAAAAAAAATAGGCACTACCGCTACCGCCCTCTACGACACCCTCAACCGTCTCGCCATCGGGATCGGGTAGAAAAAGGCTATTTGAAAAACTGTTGCCGTAGGGTGGTTGGGAGCAGAGATTGTGTACAGGAATCTGTATTTTGTAAACATAACAAATCACAACTAACTGTAAATCAGCATTTTACCCCCCCCCTATTGTGCACACATAACATTTGCCCAATTGGCAGGAAATGAGTACCTTTGCACCCACAGAAGACAGAACAGAGGAACAGAGGAAGAGGAAATGTTTTAGAATAAGAAACCGTTTATCCTGCGAGTTAGTAGCCAACGACTATACTCACTGAGGGTCAGCAGAGAGGTACGCCGAGGTGTAGTAACTCGTTAGGATTTTATTAGTCAGGTCAAATACAATTGACAAAGAGGACAGTCTCGATCGGGGCTGTCCTCTGTAGTTGTGTATATGATAGTTTCTCCCCCCCCATGGAGAGGAACATTGAGAATGCAAATATACTCCATCGCTCGGTTAGTGAGCAATTCTGCACACGGAGAGAAAACCTGGAGAATGCAGTTAAGAGAAAAAGGCAGAATTGCGCACGATGCACAACAGACAGACAAATATAGGCTGCCACGCAGACGGGGCAGCCTATAAAAAGCCATTATCCTACAAGAGGAGATGTCGCAGTAGACTCTAACGGAGCAAGCGGGGTGGTATAGTTTGAGGGCTATTCATTCTCGGCAAAAGCAGGGACGAAGGGCGCGGAGATGGAACCGATATGACTATCGACCACAAACTCCACCGTATCGCGCTGCACATAAAGATAACGCGTCTTGGCACAGTAGTAACGCAGCGTCAGCATCACCGAAGAGGTGTGCGTCGCACTCCGAGGGCGCGTGATATAGAGGAAGAAATAGGGCTTGTCGTTGACCCTCCGGATAGAGGTAACCCCCCAACAAGTAGAGTCGGCAAACGCCGCTACAAGGTCGGTCGTATCCGCCGCAAAGCAGAGCAGAGAAGGCAGCCGCCCCGTAACAGTCATCGTACTCTCGAGGTCCGTCGTATCCGCAACCGTCCAAGCAGGACGGTCGTGGGTAGCAGGCGGCACAATAGGCGTAACCGTATCGGGAACAACAGGCGACACCGTATCCGGTTTCTGCGGCTCATCGGGGTCGTTACTCCCTCTACACTTACAACCGGAGAAGCAAACAAGGCTAACGGCAATCGCCGCCACAGCCAACGAACGAACTATAATTTGTGTAGTCTTCATAATTTATTTCTGTTTGATGAGTCGAATGGTTTTGGTCTCCTGACCGAGATGAACAACTGCCGAGTAGATACCCGCTGGAACTGCCGTACAGTGCCACTCGTAGGTGTAGATACCGTTCTCGGTCTGCCCCTCGGCACGGGCAAGCAGTTGTCCGCTCTCGCTATAGACGGCCAGCGAGACAGCCTGCTCCCCGGGCGTCGTAACCACGATCTCGACATGGTCAACAAAGGGCGAGGGCAATGCCGTAACTTGGGCGCCTGCAAAAGAGATAGGCAGCGGATGCTCGAGCGAACCGACGATGGCATCGGCGGTGTAATCGAACATCGGAGCACTGTATGCCAGCGTCTCGCCGTCCTGCTCAAGGGCGAAGCGGACAGGCGCTGCGGCCTGCTCTGTGCCGACCGTGAGGAAGAAGAGCGGCATAGTGTCGGTCTCGTGTACAGCCACACGCCCTACTAAGTCGTTGCCCGCATAGGCAGCAAGCACAAGACGGTCGGTACTGCCCGTCCAATCCGCCAGCGTAGCGATAACGGACATATTCGAAGAAGCAGGGTTACGGAAGAGCGGCAACTCCTCAGCCTCCCACTGCGGCTTGCGTAAAGGCGCAGCAGACAGCGTAGCGGAATGGTAGGCAAACTGACACGGCTCGCCCTGACGGTACATCAAGTAGCCCTGCCCAGGCTCCATATACGTAAGGCTACCCTCCCACTTGGACTCGGACGAGAAGACGGCAAAGCAGTCCTTGCTCTTCAACATATCGCCCGCCTTGGCGTTCGACAGATAATCGGACATTGCCTCCGCAATGGGGTAGTTGCTGTCGAGCAAATAGGGCAACATATTCCAGCCTGGATTGAGCGTGAGCGAACGCTCGGCTTCGGCAAGCGGCGAGCCCTCAATCTCGGGGAAAACGGCGTGAGCGACACGGAACATATAGATATAGCGGTAGCTCAACTCACTAATCGTACCATACCACGCATAGGGCGTTGTCTTGCCCGCATACTGCGCATAGGACTGATTGTGAGGCGTCTTCACCAAGTCACCGTCCGTCCAGTTTCCCTGTGTGGAGAGCAGGCGGGTAATATCGCGACTGTAGGTAGGCTTGATATTGAAGGATGCCCAGTTCCACCCCTCCGCGAGAGAGAGTTGCTGCACCTTACGCTCCGAAGTGGTCAGCAGCACTGCCGTATCGGGCGCACAGCCATAGCAACGCTTCTGCTCGAAGACGATGTCCTGAGAAGCATCGAGGATATAAATTTTGCCCGTGGTGTACTGCCAGAGGCGCATCTGTACATACTCGTCCTTCATACTCTCGTTGCCGTAGATAGTCATATAGACATGGTTCTGCGCCGTGGCGTCGTTGTAGGAGATGTGGGACATACCCACGCAGCGGTTGTCGATAAAGGCTGCCACCACATCGTTGGCATCGGTATCGAAGACGGTGTCTTTGGTGTCGGTCAACTTGACCTGCCCGATGAAGGACATGGACATAGGCAAATCCTTGTGGTCGTCCGTCCACGGGCAAACGGACTCGACCTTGACGGTCAGCGTCAGGCGCTCATAGAGGTCTTGGTCGTCCTGCAGATAAATATACTCGGTATGCTCGCCGATATTCATCCCCTCTGCCACGGTGAAATGGACGGTCTGCGACGACTGCGCTGCCAGCGACCCCTGCGAGGGCACTGCCGTCAGCCACGAGGGCAAAGAGGTAATGGAATACTGACGCGTCGTACCGCCCGTATTGGAGATCGTGAGGTCGAACTCGTTGCTGCTATTAAGCGTCGAAGTAACGGTCTTGGCACTCTCCGACCAACGCAACTGATTGCGGTCCACATAGACCGTCCACGAGACAGGGCTCACCATCTTGTTGCCGTTCAGGTCTTCCACATTGCGCACCGTAACAAAGATGTTCTGCTTGTTAATCTCCTTGTTGAGCATACGGAGGTTGATCATCAGTTCGTCGTCGTTGCAAGCCCACGCAAAATTGTACTTCTGACGGGGCGTGGCATCACGGACAGGCGAGAAATCGCTCTTGTCCATCCACTTCTCCGCATCCGTACGGAGCAGCAGTTGCTTCTTGTTGACCACCTCGCCGTTGCTATCGCGGAAGACGCGCGCATTGTAGGGGTAGTACTGCAACTCGAGGCGGCCGTTGTCGGTCAGTTGCTGCTTACAGAAAGGCAGATAGGCAATCAAGCCCAACTCCTCGCCCGTAGGCGACACATTATTGTACAGCGTCAGGCTGCCGGTAGGCAATGCTTGCTCGTATAGAACCACATTGTCGATATGTCCGGCGAAAGCGTAGAGCGGCTGTTCGTGCTTGTTACCAAGGCTGTCGGTCAGTGTCCAATGGCAAGCGCCGAGCCACATCTCGTTGCCAGAGAGGCTGCCTATCTTGTCGGCGGCAAAGGTAACGGACTGCTTGCCGTCCACAAAGATATTCGCTATATTGTATGCCCGATTGACGGTATAGACCAAATGGTGCCACTGCCGGTCGGCATACGCACCGTGGGCGATGTATTCGTTGCCCTGGTTGCGCAGCACGACATTGCCGTTGCGCAGGCCGATATAGACTTTGCCCTCGGCATCCGCCTCTGTCTTAAGCCCGTAGCCCGTAGAGAAGAGGGTCGTCGTATCGGCAGTCTGCTGTTCGGTTTTGAACCAGAACATGAGCGTCAGGTCTTGTTTTGCAGAGCGGGCGAAGATGTCCTGCTCGAGTTGTACGCCCCCGATGGTGTCGGACAAATGGAGCGACATATTGTCGGGCAGCGTCCACGAGGTACCCTCCAGCGAGAGGGTAGCCCCGTTAGCAAGGTCGGTACAGGAGGTACCCATACCGTCGTCCATACGGTAGTACGCCATAAGCTCCGGCTCAAAGCCCGTGAGGTGTTTCTTATAGGTCAGCGAGAGTTCGTCCACCTCCTGTGCTTTTGCCCAGAGGCGTGCCTCAAGCATATTGCCGTGGAAAGGCTCGGTAGCGTCCAGCGTATTGCCGAAGAGCAGCGTACCGCTGTTGCGGTAGTAGGGCATTGCCGGCTGATTGGGGCGAGTAACCTCTGCCGTACCCGCATAGAAACGAACCACACCCGCCGTGTCGTAGGTCATGGCACAGCGTGTAAAATCGAGCAGGGAACCGAGCGGCTTGGACTTGACCGTCGAGTCGCCTATCTCCGCCTGCAGGCACGTATCTGCCGTCAGCGAGAAACGCAGGCGCTGCTGGGATGTGCCGAGGGAGAAGATAGTCATCGCCTTGCCCTGCTCGGCAGGGCGAACCATTGCTTCGATAGTGAAGGCACGGCTATTGAAGTTACGGTTGACGAGCGTCTTTGCCACGCAGTTTTTCTCGCCCGTGAAAGCCAGCGAGGTAGTCTGCGTAATATCCAGGTTGTTGGTACCGCCGATGACCTCGAAATTGGCGTCCTCGTCCAGATAGTTGCCCGCGATAGGCTCGCTGAAACGAACGGAGAGGGATTCCTTGACGGTCAGAATACCGTCTGCCGGGGTCGGGATACCGAATACTTCGGGGCAGCGGGTATCTTTGGTCCCCTGCAGCACATCGGACGAGCGCGTAACAAAACCGTTGCCGTAGCGGGCATAACTGACCGCACGCAGTTCGTACTGCTGCTCTACCGGGTCGCGGTCGCCGTAGAAGCGAATGCCCTCTATCTGCCCGCCCGTAATCTTCGCCTTGTTGCCCGAAGCGAGGAGGTAGAGGCTGTCGCTCGCATAGTAGGAACAGATATTGACCCAATCGTTGTCGGACTGATTGACTTGCTTGTACTGCAGTTCGATATGGTCGAAACCGTCGGAATGGATATCGAAACCATCGATCGTAACCGGCAGGTAGTAGCCCGCACTGTCGTGCGACGAGAGGGTATTGAGCACCCACTTGTCGTGTGGGGAGGAGAGATGGATAGCCGAGGCGGAGGGGATAAAATGGACCGAGATATTGACGGAACGCAGGTAATTCAGATCGCAAGTGGAGCGAATAATCAGCGTAATATCCTCAAAGTCATAGCCTTGGCCACGCTCAGCCTCGATGGTTTTCGTAATGGTCTGCCCATGAGGAATACGCACCGTAACCGGCGTAATACCCAATGCATAGCCGTCCATAGAGAGTTTCAGACCATTGGGGTTGCTGCCCCCACCCACCAAGAAATCGAACGGGATAGTGGACTCCGTACCCAGACCGATGTCGGTAGGCTGCTCGTTGGTAAGCGAGACTGTGAAGATGGCTTTCTGGTCGGCAGGCACATTGCCGATCTCGCGCTTATCGACCGTGATATGCGGATTCTCGATAGCAATGGTCGGGTTGGTCAGCGGCGTACCAGCAGAGTAGAAATGCGTGCTGTCGCCACCCTCGTAGGGGCAACGGCTGGCACCTGCCACGCCTTGGAAAATGAAACTGCTGTACTTGTAGTCGGTAGAAGGCACCAACGACTGACTGTCAGCGTCCTTGTTGAAGGAGTTGATGGTATCCTTGAGACGATAGACATTGACATCCATATAGCCAAAATCGTCCGGCGCAAGCGTATAGGAATAGGAGCGGGAATGCGACTCACTATTCCCCGTAACATTACCGAAACTTATGTCAACGACAGGCTCAATCTGGAAACTGAACTTCGCTTCCGGCGTCTCTGCCATCAGCACGATGGTGTTGTTGTCCCTGTCGGTTACAGCCATGAGTTCCAATGCCTGTTTGGTAATGGTACCGGAGGCTATCTTGCCGAAGACATTCGTAATACCCTGAGCCGATACGGGCACAGCACCATTCTCTACCGTGTAACCACTGGAATACTTATGACTTTCGCTGTAGGTAACAGGAGTTGCTCCCGTGACAGAATAGGTCTTATACGGTTTCGCACTATTGATAGCCTGTACTTTCTCTTTCTCGTTGATATAGATGAGTTGGATCCACTGACTAACCATGCGGTTGTAGCCGGCAATCTCATCGCTACCACTCTTCAGATCAGCGTTCACAGGATCAACCCAGGCATAGTCTTTCGTACCGTACCCATCGGCCTCCGGAGATAAAAGTGTATAGTAAACACGCTGCTTGCTTGTATTCGCTTTTTGCTGTGCCGTAACGGAGTCGGCAGTGAGCAACAGCGTATTACGCTCGCGCAGAAGCGTCGGGATAACCGTACCGAGGATGTACTCCTGTGTATAGGCAAAGTTCGAACTATGCCCAAAGGAATACATGAGTTTGCGCGCAACTACCAGATAGCGCAACTCGCCATCGGTATTGCGTCCCTCGGAAATCAGTTTCATCGTACCGTCCTTAATCTGCCCTTTCATAGCGGCATACGCCATCGAGTCGAGCACCGCCATACCGTGTCCGATACCGTGGTACACCATCTCGGTAGAGCCGATATAGACATCCGCCGCTGCCCCGACATGGTATGCATCGCCACCCGTACGAACACTCTCACTCGTGGTGTATTCGTACGATGCGTTCCACTGCGCCGCACCCTTGTATGTAAAAGGCAATGTCGTTTGCTTGGAATTCTGTATCACAATCTCCTGACCGGAGAAAGTACCTATTCCCTCTGGTGCGGCGACAGCACCCACCAGCCCCGTGTAGTTCGTACCGTGGGTAATGGTGATGTTGAAGCCCAATTTCCACGACAGATTCCATGTGTTGGTCGAGGTGTAGGTTGTCCCCGATGCAAGCGAGGCATAACTGCCCGAGCCGGGAGGGTCGCGCAAGATGTCGTAGAGTTTGATACCCGCATGGGTCTTGCTGACGCTCTCCACCCCGTTGAGCCGGTCGGCAAAGACATAGACTTCGAGCGGCTCGGAGGCGATATGCTCGCCGTTATGCTCCACCGACACCTGTATGCGGCGCGTTACCGCATCGTTCAGCCCCGTGTAGGTGGGATAGTCTGCCTGCAGGGTGGCATCCCATTGGCCTTCGCTATTCAGCACACCCGTCAGTGTCTCCGTCTCGGAATGCATACCGTTGTATATATTCACCCGGTTGCCGTGGAGCATCACCTGGTCGCGCGCCGCGGCGGTATGGCTGCCGTTGTAGTAGTAGTCCTCGTGTGCCGTAACGCGGAAGGTGTATTTGCCCTCTGCGAACACGGGCTTGCCGAAGAGGTACTCGTACTCGCCGGCGGCGTTCTTGTAAACCAGTGCTTGTGTCTGTGCCACGCTGTCGAACACCGTCAGGGCGGCAGTCTCGTTGCCGATATAGCCTTTCTCCATACCGTACACCACCTGCGTGAGCGAGATGCTGACATTGCTGTGGAAGACATGGCGGAAGGTGTCGTTACAGAGCACCACCTTGCCGTCGCGGCAGAGCGAATCCACCGTCAGCCGCTTGGTCAGGTCGAGCGTCTGCATGGCGGTGTTCTTGTCGGTCAGCGTGGAGTAGCCCTGCGCTGTCAGTTGCGTTACCTTGTACTTGACGGGGAAGAGATCGACAAAGAACTCACCTGTGGATTGATCGGGATAGATGAGTATCTGCTTCTGCCGAAACACCACGCCCGTATGTTGCGCTTTGGTGCTGTCGATGGGGTGCAGTACCGTCGTGTCTATCTGCGAGACCGTAGGGTCTTGCGGGTCGTAAACAAACAGGGCCGTGTTGTCGCCCTCCAACTCGAGCGCCATCGTCAGACTGTCGCCCAAGTTGTTGCGACTCAAGCCGAAGCCGAGCGGCAGTTTGCCCTGGTCGTCGCCACCGACTATACGCCCGACAAGGCGCACTTTCGTCTCGTCGTACATACGCAAGCCGTCCATGTTCTGCGTAGGTTGGAACAGGCTGTCGCCCTCTACGACGAAGAAACCGTTGCGGGCGAAGGTATGCCCCGGCATCACCACCCGAACCGTAACAGGCGCTTTGGGCACATCGAAACTGAAGTTACCCGAAGCGTTGGTCTCTACCGCATTGCCGTCCGCATCTTTGACCATAATGCCGTTGATAAGGAAGTTGGCTCCCCGTACGGGTATGGTCGAGTTGCGGAAGAGCACCCGCCCCGTAAATCGCACCGCCTCGGTATTGGCAAAATCTATGCCCGTCACCTCGGGACGCTTGGCATCCAAAGTAACGGTTGCAATGCCGTCCGAGTTGCCGTTATAGGAGAACTTGCCGTACTCCGAAGTTGGCGTTACGGCATAGGTAGCCCCGCCGCTGAACGGCACGCCGCCGATGCTGTATTCGCCATTCTCGTTGGTGAACGAGCGGTAAGTCAGGGTAGACTCGTCGGGTGCGCCCACGGAGTCGACCGATGCTTCCGAGATCTCCAGTTTCAGGTCGGCACGGTCGGTCTCGCTGATGTTCTGGTACGCCATGTTGCTTACATATTCGTAGATAGCGTACTTGTCCATACAGTTCTGCGTACCATCGAAAGTGTAGTAGTGTGTCAGCAGCGTCTCTTTGCCCGAGAGGTAGGCATGGGTATTCTTCTCTATCTCTTTGGCAGTCAGTGCCCTATTCCAGATACGCACCTCGTCGATATAGAGATGCGCCGTCTGGTCGAGCAGGTACATATTGCTCGTGCCGATACGGTGCGCACGCACATCCGCCTGCCCGAACACCTGCTTGCCGTCCTCGTAAACAGCGATCGTGTTTGCCGCCGTGTCGCAGACTACAGCGAATGCCGTCCAAGTGTCTCTCTTGAGCGTAACGGGTACTTCGTATGCCTGCGTGCCGTAGTGGAAGCGCAGTTTCGCCCCGTTCTCTATGAGGTCGAGCGCCACATAGTTGGTCACCATACCGAGTGTCCCGCGCGAAGTAAAGAGGTTGTTGGTAGCCGCCGTATTCTTCTCGGGCAACTTAAGCAGCAACTGGTAGGTATGCGACCCCGACCAGTTGACCGGCTGGGAGGGCATTATCGTATGCGCCGTTGTCTCCACCTTAAGGAACCCGCGGCGTATGTCTTTCTTCTCGCCCTGGCGCACGGCACGCACATCCACGCCCTCGTTGCCCGTGCCGTTCGGGAAGCGTATCGTACCTGCGATGCTGCCCACAGGCGACAGCCAACCATAGGTTGTTGCGCTATCTCTGAGCGTCAGCCCCGCACACTCGTAGGCGCACGTGATACGGTATTCATACACCTGTCCTGCCTCGGCGGTGCGGTCGCGGTAGAAGTAGCCGCTTGCGTTGTCAGACAGTTTGGTCCACGGAGCACTCTTGAACGCGATACGCCGTTCCAGCGTGAAGTAGTCTGCTTCGCCCGAAGTCTGGTTCCACTGCAGGAAGACCTGGTCGGCATAGTAGCCCTTGGAGGCATTGAAGAGCGATACACTCGCCGCATTGTGGTAGTAGAGGTCAGGTCCCGTGCAGGGAAGCGGTTGGGTAGTGCCGCATTTCATGTCGCTGGCGGCATCCGAGAGTTGCGCCGTATAGGTATAGCTGGCGCACGACACTTCGGCTACGAGATTGATGTCCGCCGCATACGAGCCGTCTCTCTGGCGCGTAAACTCTGCCCCGCTCACGATACGCTCCGTATGGGTGGTGTCCGTACCCGAGACTGTTGTACGCCGAACGGTAACTTCGGCGGAGTTGTCCCAGAAAGTGGTGCTGTCCTCGGCGTGCGTACGCAAGTGTAGGATGATCTTCTTCGTACGGTCGAAATCGTCTGCCTTGCGGTAGTAGAGCGAATCCGCCTGCAAGGTCAGCAGTTTCGGCTCTTTGAGTATGCTGTCGATGCCCACCCAATCGTGCCCCGAGTAGCCCCAGTTGATGGTACTCGTACGGATGACGCGATAATAGACCGGGCGTGTGCGATCCACCTTGTTGTAGAGTGCCGCATCGGCCGAGTCGACATAGGTGTAGGTAGTGTGCAGCGAGTCGAAGTCGATAGGCATCATCGCAAGCGACTCTGTTTCTTTGAAATCGGGATAGTATGAGCGCTCGAGTTGGAACATATCGGTAGAGAGGATATCCCGTGCTGCCGGATTGTGGATATTCCAACTGAGGGTGGTGTACTTGTTGTATGGCGTGCCGTCGGAGCGGCGGTAGTTGGTAGCCTTGAAATTATAGAGGCGGTGGAACGCTGGTATATCCACCGTATTCGAGCGCACCTCCTGTGTCTGGTCGCCATCGCGCTTCACGGTGAAAGTAACGGAGTAGCCCTTTTGTACGGAGTCTGAGGTCATGACGAAGAGATTCCCCGAGCGTTCTGCGGTCTTAATCTCGTCGGAGGGAGCCAGACTAGTATGATACGAAACGGGGTCCTGGTAGGTAACATACGGGATAAGGCTGTAGCCGAAGCCAGCCTTGCCGTTGTCGCCCACATTGTAGAAGATAGGGTCGGAGAGCAAGGGCGATTGGGGCGACTCTGCCGTGTAGTCGCCGAGGGTATAGGTATGGGTATAATCCGTCCATTTGCTCGTCTCGTGTACATAGATAGCCGCGGTGAACTTCTTCCCGTCCAAGGCAGTCGAGGGATACCAGTCGAACTCGAGCCAGGTAGGCGTATCGGTCTGTTTGATACGCGTCAGGCTCATGGCGCGTTCGCCACTGCCCTCCTTGACGGTGATGTTGACCCGCTCATAGACATTGGTGATAACGATCGTACCATTCTCGGGCCATAGTTTGACCCACCCACGGTCGTCGGAGCCGGTGTTCTGGTCGTTGTCGCCCACATAGGAGAGAATTTTGATTTGTGTGTTGTCTTCCAGTCTGGCATAGACATTCGTACCGCTTATCGCCCAGTGGTTGTTCGCACTACCACGGGCGAAGACGAGTACTTTGAAATGTACTCTGCCGTTACCTAAGGAGTAGGAGGAGAAGTTGGTCGATTCGTCGAACCAAGTGTTGTCTGCCCAACCTGTCCCTACTGCAAGGGTCAGCAACAGTCCTATCACTGCCCCCCATCGTTTCACATTCCGTTTCATATTCTGTTTCATATTCTGTTTCATATTCGTTCCATTTACCCAATTTGCGCACAAAGATACAGCAAAGCAAGTAGTTACACAACATTTGCCCGCATTTTTCCGACATTTTCGGCTTATTCTCCCCCCGTACGGTTCTAAAAAAAGCCATTTTTCGGCAAAGTTGGTCCAACAGGACGCCTACCAAGACAAAAAGAACGGGAAAGATTTGCTCTTTCCCGTTCTTCTGTCTTGGATGCGCTTTGGGTTCTCCCTCCCCTCCCTGCACCCTCCGCAATGAGGATACCGAGAGGATGCAGGAGGGTAACCGTAATCGTACGGGGGGTTGTCGGTGTTGCCATCACCGATGTTCTCGCCCCATTCGCTATCCTAATTTTGCATATCACACAAAAAAAACAGTGCCAAAGGCAGAGACCCGAACCACAGAGGCAGAGAGAGAACGGCAACGCCTATGCGTTGCCGTTCTCCATACATGCTATATCGGAAAGAACCCGACGATTGAATGCCCTGCGCTCCGGGTCGTACCACCAGCCCCACTTATTGAAATAACGACAGAGATTGACTATATGCACCCACAACAGGCGAAGACTATGGTAGGAGCCTTGCTTATGGCGGTGAACTACCGTGACGGCAGGGTAATAGAGCGTCAGATAGTTGCGGTGGATCGTGCGGGTAAGGTCGATGTCCTCGGGATAGAGGAAATAGCGCTCGTCGAACAAGCGTGCCTCGAAAACCGCCTTCGTACGCAGGAGCATGAAACAACCGCTCAAATAAGGCACATTAAGCGGACGGTCGTAGCCAAACATACGCAACTCGTAGCGTGCATTGCGCCGAGCCGTCCAACGCCGAGGGAGGAACCTGCGACCGAAGACATCGAACGGCGTAGGCAACAACTTACAGAGGTACTGCGTCGTGCCGTCCGGATAGACCACACGCGGCATGACCTGCCCCACGAGCGGCTCGCTCTCCATAAAAGCACAAAGCGCATCGATGTCCTCCGCTCGAACGACTATATCCGTATTCAGAACGAGATGGAACGCCACCCCGGAGTAGATACTCTCGCGCAACGCACGGTTATGCCCCCGACCGTAGCCGATATTCTCCCCGACAAAACGATACTCTATGCGCGACCATGCTTCTCCGGTATTCCGTTTGGCGTAGGATTGCCACAACGCAGTGGCATCCTCAGGCGAATTGTCTATCAAATAGATATGACTAAGACAGCGCACCCGCACCAACTCGAGCAAGAGCGGCACTACTTCCCCCCAATCGGGCTTATACAGAACCAAAGAGATATTAAGCATCAGCGTAAGAATTGAGCCATTTTCCGAATGTTCTTGGCAAAGACGGTAAGCCACCCGCACCCCATATCGTTATGGCGCAACGCCACCACATCTTCACAACTCTTCTTCCACATCGTACGGAGGCTGCGGTTGCTGACCCCACCAACCTGCATCCTGACCAACACCCGAGGGATATACGCCACCCGACAGTCCCCGCGCAAGACACGGAGCATAAAATCGTAATCTGCCGAGATACGCAACTGTTCGTCGTACAGCCCCAACGCCTCGTACACCTCGCGGCGGCAATAGAAAGTAGGGTGCGCCGGCATCCAGCCGTACTTGAGGGTAGACGGAACAAAAGGATTGCTCTTCCAATAGCGCACCACATGCTCCCCGCGGCAGTACAGCAAGTCGCCATAGACTGCCTGCGCACCCGTCCGCTCGAAAGTATCCACTATGGTCTGCAAGACCGTGCTGTCCGCCAGCACATCGTCGGAATTGAGAACACCGATGATCTCCCCCGTCGCCAAGCGTATCCCCTTGTTGACCGCATTGTAGATACCCGTGTCCCGCTCGGAGAGATAGACCGTACCCGGGCGTTGGGCTGCGTAGGCTTGGATCTGCTGCAGCGTGCCGTCGGTAGAAGCCCCATCGATAAGGATATGCTCCACATCCCGACAGGTCTGGCTGCGTACGCACTGCAGCGTGGCAGGCAAGGTACCTGCACTATTATAGGTAACCGTAATGATACTTATTTTCATGCGTGTGAGAGAAGACGGTTGTACAACTGTATATACGACTTGAAACATTCGTTCTTGTCGAACCGAGCACGGGCATAGTCCGCACAAACACCACGATCCAACGGATGTACCTGCAAACGGCGGACGGCATCCCGCAAGGCTTGGCGATCGCCCCGCCCGACCACGACACCCACCTCGGGAGTGAGCGCCTCGGGGGCACCGTCGGAAGCGTAGGTAAGCACCGGCGTACCGCACGCTAACGCCTCCAGATGGGTAGTAGGGAAGGTGTCGGAATAGGTAGGATTGACAAAGAGATCCGCCAACGAATACAACTCTGCCAACTGGTCACCATTCCCGGTATGCTCTATCCCGACCACGCCCGCCGGAAGCGTCCGCACCTGCCGCCCGGTAAGCCCGACCAACACGACCTGACACTCTTCCATAGCAGCCAAAGAGAGCATATCCGCATAGCCCTTGCGGGCATTCCATTGGGCGGCAACACCCAACAGCACATACTTGTCCGTGCGTACCCCCCATTTCGCCCGCAGCGCACTGCGGTCGGCACGCGGGCAGAAGACCTGCAGATCGATACCGTTAGGGATCACCACCGTAGGGACTGACCGAAAAAAAGACTGCTTGGCGTTCTGCTCCATCCAACGGGAAACAGGCACAACAGTAAGCCGGCGCAAAGCCGTAAAAAGTTGCTTTTTCGCCCGATAATCGGCAGCCGAACCGTCGCACAACGCCCGCGGATAATCGGACAACTTGGGACAACGGGAACAACCTGTCTTCCACGCTTCGCAAACACCCGTCTCGGTAGCATAATAGGCACAATGCCCCGTAAACGCCCAGCAGTCGTGCCATGTCCACAGGACGGGGATATCGGCTTCGCGGAGGTAGCCGAACAAAAGCCGGTAGTCCAAGTAGTAGCCGTGGAGGTTGTGCAGATGGATGATGTCGGGGCGGAAAAGGCGCAGTTTCTCAATTAGGCGTTGGGTCGCCCGCGTGGAAAAGCACCCGTGATGCCCCGTAAGCAGACTAAACAGACCATGCACATAATCGCCCATACGGGACTGCACCTGGACGGTAGGCAACGAGGACGGACAGACATAGCGCCCGCCGTGTACATACAACACCTCCCAACCGTCCTGCTGCGCCAACAGCCCTATCGCCTCGGCGATATGACCTGTGCTGCCCGTGTTGCAGGCGGCGTTTATTTCGACCAAACGGGGCATAACCGGTTATTTTTCGAACTGTGATTTCGTAGGTAAGATATGCTCGAAAGCCGCTTGCAGGCGATGAGACTTGGAAGCGAAGTCCGAAAGGTCATTCGAGTCGTTCAGCACGATAATGCGCCGCCGCTGGCGGCGGACCGTATCGACCGCCTCGTCGAAATTGGCGTCCGTCAGTTGGTACACCACGCTGTCGCGCATCACATTCAGCGGGGCAAACTCGCCTTTCGCCAGATGCCAATAGCGGAAAAGCCACTGATTGACATCGCCCGCATGGCGGAAACGGTGGCGACTCGTAGCGTCGAGCAACTCCGGCTCGGCCTCCCACACCTCCCGGAGGGTATGCTTACAGTAGCCCTGCGGCAGATGGTGGTCGAAGAAACCCGTAAAACGGGGCCACGGCTGCAGCGCCAAGGTACGCAGACGATAGACCCCATAGCGGGGCGAGAACCACTGCTCCACCCGCCGCAGCACCTGCCGCTTACGAAAATGCCGATTGATGACATCGAGGTTGTTGAGCGTGATATGCCCCATCATCCCGTCGGACTGAATCGTATTGCAGACCGCCATATCGGTAGGCAGACCCCGCAGGAAGAAACGACGCTCCGGCACCGGAGAAAGCAAAAAGAAATCGTCGTTGAAATAGACGAAACGCTCTGCCAACCCCTCGATACGGTGGAGGTTATCCTCTATCGGATTCGCAGAGAAAGCAGGCAAATAGCAGGCGGGCATGAAATCAGCATGGCGCACGAAATGCAGGCGGGGACAATCGGTATTGAGCCAGTCGGGACACTGCCCCGAGGTAACGAAATGGATACGCCTTGCCCACGGCGCAAACCGCTCGATACCCCGAAACCAATAGCGCAGGCAACCCCAATCGCGATAGCGCGCGGCGGAAGCGTCGGTATCGATCTGCTGCCCGGCAGGGGCATAGCGATTGAACTCCCGCTGCCACGCAGGGTCGTTACCGTCCACCCAAAGGACGACGATGTCGATATCGGAATGCATATCAGTACTTCTCAAATAGCGTTTTATACGGCGCAATACCCAACCCCGAATGGGCATCCGAAGGGTTGGCAACGATGATTTTCTGGAAATTGACAAACAACAGCAAGACCACCGCCACCAAAGCGGCACGCTTGCGCAAACCGCTGCTCATCACACTGAATGCCAACACAGGCGCAAAAGCAAACACATCGACCAACCGATTGAAGACATGCACCTGCATGGACAACATATAGGCGACGATATACGCCACAACAAGATACAACACCACATCGCAACGCCGCCCCATACGACCAGAATAGACCAAATAGAGCAGCGGGATAACCATACGCAACAGAATACCCAGCCCGCTCCCCAACTCCGTCGGCTTATCGAACTGGCTGCCCGCATAGACACCATACTTCGAATCGAGGAAAAGACCGGACGAAAAGAGGAAATCGATAAAGCCCATGCGCACGACCACATAGGCTACGGGCAACAGAAGCAACAAGACCCAAACGGGGATATGTATCCTGCGCACCAAGACAAAAGGCAGCACGAGCAGCACGGAGAGATGAATCGTAGAGGCAGCCGCTATCCAGACATAGGTATGCGCCACCTCGCCGTCGTCGATATAGCGGCTGAGCGCAACCAACACCCATACGACAGCAAGACTCTGGCGGATAGTGGAATAGGAAGCCAGATACATCGTAAGCACGAAAAGCACAACGACGGGCAAGATATGCTTCCTACGAACACAGAAGGCAACCGGCGCATAGGTAAGCAGCGAGACAAGCGCAAACAGCCACTCCGCCTGACCGCCACACGCCATAATAGCATAGTTAAGCCACGCATAGCCCGGCTCTATACGCGCCAACTCCCCCGAAGGCGAATAGAAAATAGAGGCATAACTAGCATAGTCGGTACCTATGCCATAGCGCAACGCCGCAGGCACCCACAACACCAAGAAAAGCAGCAGACGGAACAGCCACTCCCAACCGCCGCGGGAAATACGCACCCCGAACGCCAAAGCACAGGCGAACAGCAGAACAGCATTATATATCAACAGCGTATAGGTCATTCGCTTCTATACATACCCGTAACGAAATAGATACCCACTATAAGCAGGAGATAAAGCACCGACGAGCCGATATATGCCACGGCGTAACTCACCGCTCCCTCCCAAAGGCTGACACGGCAAAGCAGGATATATGCCAGCACCACCAACAAACTATCTTTCACCGCCCGAACAGCAAAAAGCAACCAATTATGCCCACGGGCAATGTACTCGGACTTGAAGACCGTGGTAACACTGAAAAGCAGCGCATCGAGCAGCAGGATACGCAGCACCGCCCCCAGCGACCCAAACCCGCTGCCGTAAAGCAACGAGATATAGCCGCCCAGCGGATAGACGACGGCAAACGGCACAACGGCACACACCACATTGACCAACAACATACGCCGCAAAGTCTGCTTGTGGCGACCCGCATCGCCAGTCGTACCCGACAGATGCGCCAAGACCACATTGGAAAGCAGCGTAGGGATAAGCATAATAATCACATTCCACTGGAGAGCCGCCGTAAAGATACCCACATCGCCCACAGTGGCATAGCGGGTAAGAAGCAGCATACCCAACCAACTGCACAAAGTAAACGAACTCTCCTGCATGGCTATCGGAAAGGAGAAACGCACCAACTCGCCGACAAAGGAACGCTCCTCCTGTTCCCCAAAAAAAGCAGCACGGCAACGGCGAATGGAAAGGTAGTTGAGCAAACAGGCAACAGCCTGGGAAAGCAACAGCGCAGACAACGCCCCACGCAAACCAAAACACCAAGCAAGCGGCACACTCAACACGAGCATACTCATACCCGAGAGGATATTGTTGACACCGATACTGCGGAACGCCCGAACGCCCGCCAGAATACCCTGCTGGGTAGCAGAAAGGGCACGGAAGACAATAATCCCGCTCAACATACGGAAAGCGGCAGCCAGCGTAGGCCGATGAAGATAACGGCTCAAAGGCGACGCCAAAACCAGAATACCTATCGCCACCACCACACTGAAAACGAGCGTAATACGAAGCGAATCGCGCATAATAGCACGGGCAGAGCCCGATCGACGCTGCAAACAGTCGGCAAGAAACTTGGTAGAAGTAATACCCAAACCGAAAGTAGCAAACGCAGCAGAGTACATCATCGTCGTCTTGACCACCCCGTACTCACCGTAGAGATCCTTACCCAAGAAGCGCGCGATAAGAATACCCGCCAACAAAAGCAGAGCATTACCCAGCCCGTTGCCCACCACTGCCCAGAACGAATCCTGCGCCAGCGCACTGCCTCTTATCCGACGGATATCTACCATGCTGTCGCCCCGCTGAAAAAATCGGATCGTTAGAGGGCCTCGGCTATCTCACGGCGGCATATCCATGCACCGGCTGCCAGCCCATAGAGCAGCGCAAGCAGCAAGGCAGTAAGCAAACGGTGCGGCCCCTTGGGGGCATAGACGACCACCGGCTCGGACAAGGTAACGAACGGCCTGGGCGCAACCATCTGCGCCTGACAGATAACCTGCTGACGACGGAAAGAATCGTAGATAAGACGGTAGGTTGGGGCGTCCGACGAATGCGTACGCACCGCATCCTGCCACTGCGCTCCAGCATGGGCTGCCAGCGAATCGATATGGGCAAGCAGGCGTTGCGCCTTGGCGACATAGTAGCCCTCTATCTGCGCCTGCAAACTGTTCTCGAGGTGCTTGGCTACCTCTGCGCTGACAAGCGGATCCTGCGTAACGACCTCGATACGCACGATATCGGACTGCTTGTCGTAGGTACAGCCGATCTGCTTACGGACCACGGCGAGCGTAGTAGCCTCCTCCCGCGTAAGGAAGACATCGGACACAGCACAGGAAGGACGGCTGCCGCTCGACTGCTCCCCACGAAAACAACGGCGGACACCGCTGCGCACCCGAGAGAGAAGCGGCTTGCGCATATACTGGTTGACATAGTCGCCATACGTACCTACGAACCTGCCATCCAGCGTACTGACCGGAGCAGAAAGGAGCGGACGAAGCACCTGCGGCGAGAGAACAAGATCCCGATAATCATCGGCATCGATACCACTGCGGCTCTGCGCCAACCCAAGATCGTACTGCTCGGGACTATTGAGCGTAAGGGTACGATACTCATCGGCAGCATCGATACGCTCGGACACAAGCGACCACTCGCTACGGAAAGTAGTAGGCACGCAGAACATCAGCGCATAAACCACCACAAAACAGACGGGGACAGACCAAAAGAGGAAAACACGGTGTGCCCGCAGGCGTTGTGCCATACGCATAGCGATATTGTCAGCGTTCATAGGGAAAAGGGTATTGGATTAGTAGTGTTTTTCGCAAGGTATAGACGGCGCCGTACGGCAGAGAGAGCAAGCAGGTACAAATAAGTCCAAAACGCAATAGTTTTGGACTTATTTGATACGAAGCGGCGTTGTACCGCCACGGGCTTACTCAGCAGCCGCCTCGGCGGAAGCCTCAGCACCGGCAGCCTCTTGGGCAGCCTCGACCGCAGCAGCAGCGAGCGCATCAGCAGCCTCCTGGCGTTTCTTTGCCACAGCGGCAGCCTTGGCCTTGTTGGTCTCTACCTCCTGAGCGAGGAGAGCCTTGGCAGCAGCCACTTTCTTGTCTGCCTCTGCCTGGCTTATCTTGCCATTCTTAGCGTCCTTTTGAGCCTTCCAAGCGTCGAAACGCTTCTGAGCCTCTTCCTGACTAAATGCACCCTTAGCCACACCCCCGTTGAGGTGCTTCATCAAAAGAACACCCTCGTCGGAAAGAATGTTGCGTACGGTGGCTGTCGGCTCTGCACCTACGCCTACCCAATAGAGCGCACGCTCGAAATTGAGGATAACTGCGCTCGGGTTGGTGTTCGGATTGAAAGAACCGATGCGTTCGATAATTTTGCCATCACGTGGCGAGCGGCTGTCTGCTACTACGATGTGGTAGAAAGCATAGTCTTTGTGACCATGACGAGCCAAACGAATCTTTGTTGCCATTTAGACTTTTGTTTTGCGGGCTACGACTACTCGAATCGCCTGCCCTTGTTAATAATACGATTTCTCTTTTCAGACTTGCGCAAGCCAAAGCCTACACTCCAAAAAGCCTGCAAAGATACGGTGTTTAATTGGTTTATGCAAGTATATTTGCTTTTTTCGGCTTTTTTTTGTACTTTTGCGGGCGGATTGGGGAGAAACCACAGACCATGGACGACCGGAAAAACACCCGTCCAGAAAAAAGAAAGAAGATACAACATTATGAAGATAGAAGACAAGAAAACAGATTTGCCGGAATTGCATCTGGCAGGCGAAGAGGCCGACCGCCTCGGGCTGGACTGCTATGTAATAGGAGGCTGGGTAAGAGACCTGCTGCTGCACCGCCCCTCGACCGACATCGATATGGTGGTGGTACGACGCATAACGCAACCGCAGCACGAGAACGGTACGACCGCACCAGAAGACGGCAAACCGCACAAGGAAGTAAGCATAGGAATACAAGTGGCGGAGGCTGTAGCCCGACGGCTCGGACGGGGCGCACACCTAAGCGTATTCCGCACCTACGGCACGGCGCAAGTAAAGAAAGGGGCTATCGAACTGGAGTTTGTAGGCGCACGCCGAGAGAGCTATCAGCGCAACTCGCGCAACCCGATCGTAGAAGACGGCACGCTGGAAGAAGACCAAAACCGACGCGACTTCACGATAAACGCCCTCGCTATCTGCCTGAACCACGACCGCTACGGCGAACTGCTCGACCCCTTCGACGGCACAACGGACATGGAACAGGGCATCATACGCACCCCACTCGACCCCGACATCACCTTCTCGGACGACCCGCTGCGCATGATGCGGGCGGTACGCTTTGCCACCCAACTGGGATTCTCGCTCTGCCTGCCGACCTTCGAAGCCATAGAACGCAACCGAGAGCGTATCCGCATCATATCGAAAGAGCGCATAGCAGACGAACTGAACAAGATAATGCTCTCACGACGCCCGTCGGCAGGGTGGCAACTGCTCGACAAAACGGGGCTGCTGCCACTCGTCTTCCCCGAACTGGCTGCACTGAAAGGCATAGAGGTAAAAGCAGGCAAAGGACACAAAGACATATTCCTCCACACCCTGCAGGTACTGGACAATGTAGCAGCAAAATCGGACAAACTATGGCTGCGGTGGGCTGCCCTGCTGCACGACATAGGCAAACCCCGCTCGAAAGCCTGGGACGCCAACGCGGGATGGACATTCCGCAACCACAACTACATAGGCGCACGCATGGTACCCCGCATATTCAAGCAGATGAAACTGCCGCAGAACGAGAAGATGGACTATGTGGCAAAAATGGTTGACCTGCACATGCGCCCTATCAACCTGATAGAAGACAAGGTAACAGACTCGGCGGTACGGCGGCTCCTCTTCGAGGCAGGAGACGACATAGACGACCTGATGCTACTCTGCGACGCCGACATCACCTCGCGCAATGCAGACAAAGTGGCACGATTCCACCGCAACTACGAACTCGTACGGCAGAAAATGGTCGAACTCGAGGAACGGGACCGGATACGCAACTTCCAACCGCCCGTACGGGGAGAAGAGATAATGGAATGGCTCTCGCTACCGCCCTGCGCCACCATCGGCGAACTGAAATCCGCCGTAAAAGACGCCATACTGGACGGCATCATACCCAACGAACACGAGGCTGCCAAAGCGTACCTGCTGGCACTCGCCAAAGAACGAGGAGAGGGAGGGAAATGAGAAATTAGGACGGGGGCTACCATACCGGCGACAAACGATCCTAACGGAGGGAAACTACCATACCAGGGTGGCGACGAGGGGATAGTGGTCGGAATGGCGGACACGCTCGACATGACACGCCGCCGCATGTAAATCGCGCGAACAAAGGATATAGTCGATACGGGCACCGAGATGATGATAGACATAGGTAGCCCCGTACCGCCCCCAACTAGACGAAAGGAAACAATCGCGCATCGTACCACGCACCCGCCAATAGGTGTACGACCACGCAAAATCATTAAAATCACCCACCACGACCGTCGGATAGGGCGACTGCGCTATCTCGGCATGCACACTGCGCGCCTGCTCATGGCGCATACGGCGTGCCTTACCCCACTTATCACCCAAACGATACGCACTCTGCTTCAGGCTGTCGCCATTAACGATATGCCCTGCCAAATCGCCCCGGTCGAAACGATTCGACTCCAGATGGTTGGTAATAAGCCGCAGCGTATCCGACCCCACCACTACATCGCAGCGGCTGGAGATATTCGCCCGCGAGGCATAACGGATAGTCTGCTTGTTGATAAGCGGATAGCGGGAGAAAACCACATTGCCGAACTGACGACGGCTGTTATAGACAGAGAAATCGATATAGGAATAGGGGTACTTCTCACGCAGCGTGCCCCGCAACTCCCCGAGAGTAAGATAGGTGGCGTCCCGATAGACCTCCACCTCCTGCAAGCAGATAATATCCGCGTCCTGACGAAGAAGATACTGCAAGACCCTATTCTGCGGCGGCTTGCGGAACTCCCCCATACGGTGGGTATTGTAGGTAAGGACAGTAAGGCAATGGGCATAGTCGCGCGGATCTGCCCCGCTGCCATGGGAGAACAGCGGCAACAGAAACACCGCACCCAGCAGGACGACGATACCGCCTGCTATCCACCCACCGAGGTGCTTCTGCCGTCTATGCACCGTTTTGCCCGTCCGTACCATACGATCATGCGTTCGTTTTAGGCTCCAACACGATAAGAGGAATAAGCATTTCCTCGATAGAGATACCCCCGTGCTGGAAAGTATTGCGATAGTACTGGGCGTAGTAGTTGAAATTGTTGGGATAGCCGAAGAAATCGCTCCCCGTACAGAACATATAACTACTGCTCACATTGGGGCAAGGCAACCCCACCTGCTTGGGACGATCGATAACAAAGACATTCTTGCTCGAACAATTAAGCGCCTTGCCCACCTTATAACGCAGGTTGGTGTTGGTGTTCTTGTCCGCCTGGATAGCGACAGGATTCTTGACACGCGTCGTACCATGGTCGGTAGTAAGCACCACCTTGTAGCCCAACTCAGCCAAACGGCGGAAGAGCTCGTGCGTAGGGGAATGGCGGAACCAACTGAGCGTCAGGCTCAAATATGCCGCCTCGTCGTTCGCCAACTCGCGCATCATCTTGCTATCCGTACGGGAATGGGAAAGCATATCTATAAAATTAAGCACTATCACATGAAGCGGCGTACGCAGACGCGGCAATTGGGCTATCACCCGCTCGCAGAAATCGCTCTCGTTGACTTTGAAATAGGAAAAGGTATCCTTACGGCGGAAACGATCCAACTGCGTCTGAATAAGGTCTTTCTCGTTGGCGTTCTTGCTCTCCTCCCCGTCCTCGTCGATCCAGAGCGAGGGGTATATCTCCTGGATCTGCAACGGCATAAGCCCCGAGAAAATCGCATTACGGGCATACTGTGTGGCGGTAGGCAGAATAGAAAGGTACTGCCTCTCCTCGCTAACACTGAAATACTCGCCAAGCAACGGTTGAATGGTCTTCCACTGGTCGTAACGGAAATTGTCGATAACGACAAACGCTACTTTCTCGCCCTTGTCGAGCAAGGGGAAAAGGGTCTTCCTGAACACATCGGGCGACATCAACGGCCGCTCATCGGCACTCCGGAACCACTCGACATAATGCTGCCGGATGAACTTGGAGAACGCCGCCTCCGCCTGCGTGCGCTGCATATCGAGCACCTCGCGCATAGACGAATCGATGTTCTGCAGGTCGATCTCCCACTTGGTAAGGATGCGCTCGATAGCCATCCACTCCTCAAGAGTCTGCGCCGTATCGATAAGGTAGGTAATGTCGCCGAACTCCTGCCGATAGGTACGGGCCGTATGCTCGCTCAGGATGTCGCGCTGGTGGATATGCTTCTTAAGGCACAGCAGTATCTGGCTCGGATTGACGGGCTTAATCAGATAGTCGGCAATTTTCTCGCCGATAGCCTGCTCCATAATACGCTCCTCCTCGCTCTTGGTAATCATCACGACAGGCAACTCGGGATGAAGACGCTTCACCTCCTGAAGCGTTTCCAAACCGCTCAAACCCGGCATATTCTCGTCGAGGAAAACAATATCAAGCGGCTCCCGGCGACAGATGTCGATGGCGTCCTGCCCGTTGGTGGCTGTCAGCACTTCGTAGTCTTTTGCATGCAAATAAATCAGATAGGGCTCGAGCAAATCGATCTCGTCGTCAGCCCAGAGTATTCGGTTCATAGTTTCTCCATTTTGTTATAAGGTTCGTCATATCTTCGGGCCACTCGCTATCGAAGAACATACGCTCGCCCGTACGAGGATGAGTGAAGCCCAGCGTCTTGGCGTGCAGCACCTGCCGAGGGCAGAGGGCAAAGCAGTTCCCGATGTACTGCCTGTATTTCTGCGTCCGCAAGCCTTTGAGTATCTCCATACCGCCGTATTTTTCGTCGGCAAAGAGCGGATGCCCGATAGACTTCATGTGGACGCGTATCTGGTGGGTACGCCCCGTCTCGAGACGGCACTCGACAAGAGTGGTATAAGGATAACGCTCCAACACACGCCAGTGGGTAACCGCCTCTTTGGCATTCGGATTCTCCTCCAAATCCCAGATACGATAGAGCGTACGGTCGCGGTTGTCACGCGCAAGCGCCCCCTCGACCGTACCGCTATCCTCGGCAAAAGTGCCCCACACGAGCGCATTGTAGGTACGCTCCGTCGTATGGTCGAAGAACTGCCGCCCAAGATTCATCTTCGCCTCCGGGGTCTTGGCTATCAACAGCAGCCCGCTGGTATCCTTATCGATACGATGGACCAACCCGATATTAGGGTCGTTCATATCGATACCTTGCCTGTCTTGGAAATAGTAAGCCAAGGCGTTGAGCAGCGTATGCTCGTAGTTGCCGTGACCAGGGTGTACCACCATACCCGCAGGCTTATTCAGCACCAGCAAATCAGCGTCCTCGTAAACTACCGCGAGCGGGATATTCTCGGGACGAATGGTATAGTCGTTGGGCTCGTGGTCGAGCAGCACCTGCACCACATCGAGAGGCTTGACCTTGTAGTTGCACGCTACGGGCACACCGTTGACCCACACATTGCCTGCGTCCGCCGCCGTCTGAATACGGTTGCGCGAAGTGCCTGCCATGTGTTCGCTAAGGTACTTATCGACCCGCTGCGGCGTCTGCCCCTTATCGACCTGCGTCCGCCACCGTTCGTATATACCGTCGTCCATAGTTGATAGTTGATAGTTGA
>CAVFHY010000012.1:0-35072 GCA_963622445.1 Bacteroidaceae bacterium | reverse complement strand
TCACACCGCTTGGGTGCTTCTCCAAACATCTTTGCTAACTTTGCAGGAAAATTGTATTTGCTATTGGACAGTACAGATTGCTTCTCCTAACCTTTTTGCTAACTTTGCAGGAAAAGTGCAGTTGTTATTGGACAGTACACTTTGCGGAAAAATGGCATTTGTTATTGGACAGTACAGGACGATATTCAATTTTTGCCCTCTCAAAAGTAACAAAATGCAAAGAAAATAGGCATCGTATTTGCCGCAACCATTTCTTTTTCGTACCTTTGCAGCGATTTTGTACAATTATGAAAAGAAGTTGGCTAATTTCACTCGTAATGGCGGTGCTGTTCATGTGCTGTGCTCCTGCATTGTGGGCGGAAGCGAACCCCGTTGCCGACCCTGCCGAAAACACCCCACCCTCCATTCGCCGTACACCCAAAACCAAATCCTCGCGCAACGGCACCTACAAATCGCGCACTCGCAAAGGCTCTTCGTACAGCAAGTCGAGCCGTTCGCGCAATGCTTCCTATTTCAATTTCTCCACTACCAAGCGTTCTGCAGGAACACGCTCCCATACTGGACTCTTTTCCACTTCGCCTGGGAACAAAGAGCAGGGCATTTCGCTCTCGCTCGATATGCTCTATTCCTACGATGACATCGACGCCACGGGTGTAAGTACGCGTATCCTGTCCAACTGGACGGGCGGTGGCTCGTTCTCCTACTATGTAGCGATGACACAGGGGGTGAATTTCCGTGCCACGCTCGGCTCGGGCTATATCCACGGCGATTCCCCAGGCAAAGGCAACAATACGGGAAAAGCCTCTTTCTGGACGGTTTATGGCGAGTTGGATGCGGGCGTAGAGTGGTATCCGTGGCTCAACTACGGTTTCTATGTCTATGCAGGCGTGGGTTGTATGATGAACTCCGTCCACTACACCTATGCTGGCAAGGAGGAGAAACCGCTCAACTGGCTGCCTGTTGTGCCGCTAGAAGTGGGCTACAATTTCGACATCGACGAGAACTGGCGTATCGGAGTGCACCTCGGCGGGCATATCGGTGTGATAGATACCCCAAAGTGCAACTTCGACGGCTATCCCAATGGGTACACCGATGCCAAGCCGCAGAATAACAAGACCCCCGATGGCTACTTGACTTTCGGTATCAACTTCATCTACCGTTGGAGTAAATAACCTTTCCGCTTGTGTATGACCAACAAACGGAAAATAATCAACGACCCCGTCTTCGGTTTCCTCACTATTCCGAACAGTCTGCTGTACGATGTATTGCAGCATCCCTATGTGCAGCGCCTCAGCCGCATTCGGCAGTTGGGCTTGTCTTACTTGGTCTATCCGGGGGCGATGCACAGCCGTTTCTCCCACTCGCTCGGGGCAATGCACCTGATGAGTGAGGGTATCGCTGCACTGCGTACCAAGGGCGTGGCTATCAGCGAGAGCGAGGCAAACGGTGCGTTGGCGGCTATCCTGCTCCACGATATCGGGCATGGCCCTTTCTCCCATGTGCTGGAGCATACGCTCGTCGAGGGCATTACGCACGAGGAGATTTCGCTCCTTATGATGGAGCAGATCAACAATGACCTTGCCTGCTCGGACGAGCAGCAACTCTGGCAGCAACGCCCGTTGGACGAGGCGATTGCCATATTCAGAGACCAATATCCCCGCCATTTCCTCCACCAACTTATCTCGAGCCAATTGGATGTCGACCGCATGGACTACCTCTGCCGCGACTCGTTCTTCACGGGCGTACAAGAGGGGCGTGTGGCAAGCGAGCGACTGCTGAAGATGCTCCATGTAGTGGACGACCGTCTCGTGGTGGAACTCAAGGGTATCTACTCGGTCGAGAAGTTCCTCGTTGCCCGCCGCCTGATGTACTGGCAGGTCTATCTGCATAAGACTTCCGTTGCCGCCGAGCAACAACTCATCAAGATACTCGCCCGCGCGAAAGAACTGGCACATCGAGGGCAAGAACTCTTCTGCTCGCCCGCCCTGCGCTATTTCCTGTATAATCATATTACAGCAACGGACTTCTCTCTCGGCAGCGAGGCACTTCTGCAGTACGCCCTTTTGGACGACACGGATGTACTTTCCGCCATTAAGGTCTGGATGTCCTCTGGCGACACGGTATTGCGTGAACTGAGTATTGCTTTTATCAACCGCAGCCTCTTCCGCGGGCGACTGCTTACAGAGCCGCTCAGCGAAGAGGAGAAGCAGGCACTCCGTCTGCACTATGCTACGGCGCTGGGTATCAGCGAAGAAGAGGCAAACTACTTCTTTGTGGAGCATATATCGACCAGCAACACCTACTCCGAGAAAGACGACTCGATAGATATTCTCTACCGGGACGGCACGGTACAGGACATAGCCTCTGCCAGCGAGATACTGGACCTTCAGTCCCTTACCCGCAAGCCCAAGAAACTGTACCTGTTTGCGTTCAGGGGATAGCCCGCCTCCCTGACACTATCAGGAAAACAACTAGAATAAATAGAATGTCTAGGACAACTAAAAATAACCCCCACAATGATTGAACCAATGGAATTTACAGCACAACAAATAGCCCTGCTGTTAGGGGGCAAACTCTACGGCGACGGTGCCCGCACGGTGAGCGATGTCGCCCCTATAGAGAAAGCCACAGAGGGCAAACTCTGTTTCCTCTGCGAAGAGAAATACCTGTCCTGTCTGGCTACCACGGGAGCGTCGGTGGTGTTGGTTACCGCCTCGCTGTTGGGGGACAAGGCGCCCGAATCGACCGCTGCGGTCATTGCGGTGGAGAACGCACGAGGCGCGATGGCACAACTGCTGCAACTGGTGTCGCAGGCGATGAACCCTGCCCGCAAAGGCATCGAGCAACCCGCCTACATCAGCGATGGGGTAGAGATACCCGAGGACGCCTATATAGGTGCATTTGCGTACATCGGGAAGAATGTGCACCTCGGTCACGGTGTGCAGATCTACCCGCAGGTCTATATCGGCGACAATGTGCGTATCGGCGACAACACGATTCTGTATGCCGGTGCAAAAGTCTATTACAATTGCGTCATCGGCAAGAATTGTATTCTTCATGCGGGCGTGGTTATCGGTGCGGACGGTTTCGGCTTTGAGCCAGATGCACAGGGTGTGAACCAGAAGATACCGCAGATAGGCAATGTCGTTATCGAGGACGATGTCGAGATAGGGGCAAACACCACTATCGACCGTGCCATGATGGGCAGTACGCGTGTGCATACCAACGCCAAGTTGGACAACCTCGTACAGGTGGCGCACAATGTGGAGGTGGGCGAATCGACTTTTATGTGCGCCCAGGTGGGTGTAGCGGGTTCTACCAGGATAGGCAGCCACTGTATCCTTGCCGGCCAGGCAGGTGTAGCGGGGCATATCGAGATAGCAGACCGCTGTATCTTCGGTGCGCAGACGGGTGTGGCAGGCTCGGTACGCAAGCCGGGTATGTACCAGGGCTCGCCCGCCATCGATGCCATGAACTGGCGTCGCTCATCGGTAGGCTTCAAGCAACTGCCCGACCTTATCCGCCGCCTGAACGAACTGGAAAAAGACTGACTAATTCGTAATTCATAATTCTACATGAAGCAGCATACACTACAAAACGCCTTTACGCTTTCGGGCAAAGGGCTGCATACGGGGCTGAATATCACCGCCACCTTCCTGCCAGCCGGGGCGAATACGGGCGTGCGTATGTGCCGTATCGACCTGCCGGGCAAGCCCACCTACGAGGCAGTAGCCGACTATGTCAGTGCTACCGAGCGGGGGACGGTCTTGGAGCACGGTGCGTGGAAAATATCCACTGTCGAGCATGCGCTCTCTGCGCTCTATGCCTTGGGCGTGGACAACTGCCTGATCGAACTCAACGGTCCCGAGATGCCTATCTTGGACGGCAGTGCCAAACTCATCGTCCGTGCCATTCAGCAGGCAGGGTTGCAGGAGCAGGACGCCGAGCAGAAGGTCTTTGTCGTTACGGAGCCTATCAAATATGTATCGGAGCGGGGCAACAGCCTGTTCATTGTACCGTCCGACCATTACGAGGTCGAGGTGACGGTCAGTTACCCTACGGGCTTGTTGCGTGAGCAGCACGCCACACTGGACCATATTGAGGACTACCCACACGAGATAGCCGCAGCCCGCACTTTCTGTTTCGTGCGTGAGATAGAGCCCCTATTGCGTATGGGGCTTATCAAGGGCGGCGACTTGCAGAACGCCCTCGTTATCTACGAGACCCAGATGTCGCAGGAGGGCTTGGACTATATGACCGAGCGTCTCGGTGCTCCGCATCTGGATGCCACCAAACTCGGTTACCTCTCGCCGCTCAACTACCAGAACGAGCCTTCCCGCCACAAGTTGCTCGATTTGATAGGCGATATGTCGTTGCTTGGCTGCCGCATACAGGGCAAGTTGATTGCGCTCCGTCCGGGACATACATTCAATACCCAGTGCTGCCGCCAACTCCGCAACAAAATCATTCAGTAATACGAACCAACCATACACTCTCCCAACTCCTACGGAGGGCTTTGGGAGGTCAATATCACTATACTTATGCAACAACCATTAGCCTTTATCCACCCGGAAGCCAAGATAGACCCTTCTGTACAGATAGGTCCTTTCGTATGTATCGACAAGGATGTCGAGATAGGCGCGGGTACAGTTATCGACGCCAACGCCACTATCTGTGAGGGCGTGCGTATCGGCAGAAACTGCCATATCTTCCCCTCGGCGGTCGTAGGTGCCGTGCCGCAGGACCTGAAGTTCCACGGCGAGAAGACCTATGTCTACATCGGCGACAACACCACTATCCGTGAGTGCGCCACTATCCACCGCGGCACTGCCAGCAAAGGCAAAACAGTCGTGGGTAACAACTGTCTGATTATGGCGTACTGCCATGTGGCGCACGACTGTCTGCTCCACGACCATATCATTATGTCCAACGCCGTGCAACTGGCTGGCGAGGTGGTAGTCGAGGACTGGGCTATCATCGGCGGCGGCACGCTCGTGCACCAGTTCACGCATATCGGAGGCCATGTCATGGTACAGGGCGGCTCCAAGGTAAACAAGGACATTCCGCCATACGCCATTGCGGCGCGTGATCCTATCTCGTACTGCGGTATCAACTCGGTGGGACTGAATCGTCGCGGCTTCACGCGTGAGCAGATTGCGTCTATCCAGGACACCTACCGCCTGCTCTATATGTCGGGTCTGAATGTAAGTCAGGCCATCGAGCAGATAGAGGCAACCGTCCCCGAGACTCCGGAGCGCAACACGATACTCGACTTTGTCAAAGCCTCCCCGAGAGGCATTATCCGCGGCATCAACTGATAACTTGTAATTCATAATTCATAATTCGTAATTAGCAATAATGGAAACGGAAGAGAGAAGTCTTAATTTCATCGAACAGATTGTAGAGAAAGACCTCGCAGAGGGCAAGAACGACGGACGCATACAGACGCGTTTCCCGCCCGAGCCGAACGGGTACCTACACATCGGGCATGTAAAGGCCATCTGTATGGATTTCGGTATTGCCGAGAAGTACCATGGCGTTTGCAACCTGCGTTTTGACGACACCAACCCTGTCAAGGAGGATGTAGAGTATGTAGACTCTATCCAGCAGGATATCAAGTGGCTGGGTTTCCAGTGGGGGCAAGTCTATTACGCCAGCGACTATTTCCAGCAACTCTACGACCTCGCTATCCGTTTCATACGGGAGGGCAAGGCGTATGTGGACGAGCAGACCGCCGAGCAGATAGCCGAGCAGAAGGGTACGCCTACCGAGCCGGGTGTGGCATCGCCTTACCGTGACCGTCCCATCGAGGAGAACCTGCGCCTTTTCGAGGCCATGCAGGCAGGCGAGATAGAGGACGGACGAATGGTGCTGCGTGCCAAGATAGATATGGCAAACCCGAATATGCACTTCCGTGACCCTATTATGTATCGTATCATCACCACCCACCCGCACCACCGCACGGGGCGCAAGTGGAATGTCTATCCGATGTACGATTTTGCGCACGGCCAGAGCGACTATTTCGAGGGTGTAACACACTCTATCTGTACGCTTGAGTTTGTGGTACACCGCCCACTCTACGACTATTTTCTCGACCAGTTTGTAGAGGGCGACTACCGTCCGCACCAGTACGAGTTCAACCGTCTGAACATCACCTATACCGTCATGTCCAAGCGCAAGATGCTCCAACTCGTCAAGGAGGGGCTTGTGCGTGGCTGGGACGACCCCCGTATGCCGACCGTTTGCGGTCTGCGCCGCCGGGGTTATACGCCCGAAGCCATCCGTGCTTTCATCGACAAGATAGGCTATACCAAGGTAGAGGGTATGATTGATGTCAGCCTCTTGGAGCATACCATCCGCGAGAGTCTTAAGGAGACCGCACCGCGTATCTGCGCTATCTTCGACCCCGTCAAACTCGTTATCACCAACTACGAGGGCGAGGGCGAGACCATTACGGCAGAGAACATCGACGGCCACCCCGAACTCGGTACGCGCGAGATGCAGTTTGCCCGCGAGTTGTATATCGAGCGGGGCGACTTCCTCGAGGAGGCAGACAAGAACTTCTTCCGTCTCAGCCCGGGCGGGCGTGAGGTACGCTTGAAGTCGGCGTATATCATCCAAGCCACCGGCTGCGAGAAAGACGCTGAGGGCAATATCACGACCGTCTATGCCACCTACGACCCTGATTCCAAGTCGGGCACAGAGGGCGGCAACCGCAAGACCAAATCGACTATCAACTGGGTGGAGTGCAAGACCTGTATCGACGCCGAAGCACGCCTCTACGACCGTCTCTTTGCCGTTGAGAACCCGTCTGCCGAAGAGGGCGACTTCCGTGACCTGCTGAACCCCAACAGCCTTGAGATTAAGACCATCAAGGTCGAGGGCTCTCTCCGCAGCGAGCTCCACGCTCCTGTCATCGAGGACGGCATTGCCCAAGAGAATCACTACCAACTCTTGAAGCAGGGCTATTTTGTAATCGACCAAGACACTACCGCCGACCACCTTGTCCTCAACCGCACCGCATCGCTGAAGGACAACTGGCAGAAATAAGACAACAAATATAGCAACCTGTCATAGTTTATTACCCCCATACAGTGGCTCACCGGTCTGGGCTACAGCCTGAAAGACTGCGAACAGGAGTACAAAGCAACGCAAAGCCGTATCACCGAAGAGAAGTCGGCGGTATCTGGGTTGCAGATTTTACCCGTGTAACGGGTACCGTTACACATTGTGAAATAGGTATCATCCTGTCGACAAATTTTACCGAAAAGGGACTTTATTAAGTCCATAGGAATGTACTTAGACATAGTTTTGTAGTTTATAAATTTGTGGGTTAATGAGTTTATGAGAAGTTCTCTGGTTTAGGAGTTTTATACGTTTATCTTGCAGATGTTTTCATACCCGATAAGTACTTCACTTCTCTGTTCTTTCGAAAGACGGTACAAAGATAATACAAAAACGGGCATTTTGCAACGATTCAAATCGATAAAATGCAAACACAATATCGATTCAAATCGATAAAATCAACTATAAAGGGTAGTATAGTAGCCTTCGGTTTTGGATTGTCAAAATATCCTGGAATATGTTTTTTGTGGTGGGGTACTACGGATGCGTTAACTTGGTAGTATAGTCATTCATAACTATGCAGCGTTTAAGACCACAAAGTTATCCAATCAAATCGTTTTTTTAGAATACTTATATACTCCTATGTGTACTTACACCTTGCCTTTCGGGGTGGTGCCGAAAAATTCCTTGTAGCACTTGGTGAAATAGGACGGGGACGAGAAACCGACCGAATAGGCCACCTGCTGGATGGTCATGTCCGAGTTGCGCAACAACTGCTGCGCACGGCGCAAACGCACATGGCGTATCAACTCCACCGGCGACACACCCGTCAACTGTTTCGTGCGGCGGAAGAGTTGCGTACGGCTCACTCCCAAATCGCTGCACAGGCTCTCCACAGAAAACTCCGAATCGCCTATATGCTTTTCTATCTGCGCCTGCAGACGCTGCACAAATGCCTCGTCGAACGACTGCGACTGACGCGTGCGCTCCAACTCTGCCGTGATAGACTCCAACTGCTGCTGTTGCTTCGCCACCAGACGGGCTTGCTCCTCCCGCTCGCGCAGGACACGACGGCGGTAGTCCCGCACCTCCGCAAGCACTAGACCGAGGATAGCCGCCAAAAGGAAAAACGCCACCATAACCGCTATCGTCACCTGCTGCGAATGTGCCACACCGCCGAGGTGCGTCAACTGCTGCTCGAGCATGGCGATAGCCTCCATCTGGCGGTCAATCTCCCCCGCCACCTGCTGGAGCGGTTCGGCGGCATCACGATCAATGAGGACAGTCTGCAAGACCACATCGCGCTGGTAGGGCTCGCCACGGAGGATATGCACCGCCGTCTCGATAACAAAATCGCCCTTGCTCGGGTAGGTCGCCGTCACATCTATCTCGCCCCGCAGCAACGCCTCGACACCGCCGCCCTCGCCCACGATACCGTCCACACCCATGATGAACGGACGCGCGTCCTTGTTGCGCTTGTAGCACGCCTCGTACGCCCCCATCGCCATCTCGTCGTTCTGCGCCAGAATGACATCCACCTCGCCATGGCGTGCCAGGAGCGAATCGACCGCGATACGCGCCTCGGCACGAAACCAATCGCCGCACGCCTGCCCTACGATCCGCACCTCGGGATGCCCCTCCAGCGCAGATAGGAGACCCTCCTGCCGCAAGGTCATCGGCGTAGAGCCAGGCAGACCCGTTACAACCAACGCCCGCAACGGACGGCGGGAGGTACGCCCGAGGCGCGTGGCAAGCGAGAGCGCATACCGCCCCATGAGTTCGCCCACCGCATGGTTGTCTCCCCCAATGAACGCCGTATAACGCTCGCCCGAGACCTGACGGTCTGCCACGATGACGGGGATACCCGCATCGTAGGCACGGCTGACTGCTGGTTTGACCTCCTCCGCCTCGTTGGGCGAGACGATAAGCAAATCGACCCGCTCACGGATGAAAGAGTCTATCTGGGCGCACTGCAAGTCGCTGTTGTCCTGCGCCTGACGGATATGCATCGCTATCTCGGGGTGGAAAATGAGTTCACGCGCCATCTCCTCGTTCATCTTGGTACGCCATCCGTCATCGGAACACTGGCTGACACCGATACGGTACTGCACACGCTCAACGGGCGTATGGACACAGGAAGAGAGAAAGAACAAAAGGCAAGGAGCGATAAGGAACGTTATCATTTGCCCCCCCCTATAAAGATGTTTTATCATATCGTATAGAAACTCCCCCGCCCCCTTAGAGAGGGAAAATGACAGAGGACAGTCGGTTGGTTATACCAAAGGGTTTGTTACAGTACTTTGCGCCCGCGGGGTGGCAGGCAATAAGGTTCCCATGGGGCAGACAGGGGCTATCAGTCCAAATAGGGGCTTCGTGGTCTAACTGTTCATCAGATAGTCGATGGCCTCTTCTATCTTTTCGAGCGGGACTATGCAGTCGGGAACGGGAGTGCCGACTGCATCCAAGAGAACGAAGACCACCCCGTCGGCAGAACGGTTCTTCTTGTCCTGACGCATATAACGCAACAATACCGCACGGTCGGTACAGCGGCACACGGGCTTGCCGTAGCAGGTGCGCATCAACGCCTCCACCTGCTGCAACGCCTCGTGGGACATACCCCGTTCCGTAACGCTCAAATAGAGTTCCGCCACCATACCCCACAACACACAGTAGCCATGGGAGGGCGCAGGCGCATCGGGATAGAGGTCCCGCCCCTCCGCCTGATAGTACGCCTCGAGGGCGTGCCCCACCGTATGCCCGAAATTGAGCGACTGACGGATACCCCGCTCCTCGGGGTCTTCGCCTACAATACGCTCCTTGAAGCGGCTGCTCTCCTCCAGCAAGGGCGTAAATGCCTCCCATTCGGGATGCCCACCGAGCAAGTTGCCGACATCGAACGCCAACAGCCGCTGCCACATTGCCCGAGAGCCGACCAACGCATGCTTCACCATCTCCGCATAGCCACCGAGCAGTTCCGTGGCGGGCAGCGTCTGCAGGTAAGGCGGATAGACCAGCGTCGCCGACGGACAGGCAAATGCACCGATGCTGTTCTTCAGTCCCCTATAGTCGAAACCCGTCTTGCCGCCTATCGCCGCATCGACCATCGCCAGCAGCGTTGTAGGAATATGGACGAAACGGATGCCCCGCTTGTAAGTAGCCGCGGCAAAACCGCCCACATCCGTTACGACCCCGCCGCCCACACAGACTAGCACGGACGAACGCGTGGCATAGTGCGCCAGCAGGAAATCCCAAATCAGCGACACCGACCCGAGCGTCTTGTGCGCCTCGCCGTCCGGCAACCGCAACACGGGGCAGGCATCCGCCCCCTCCCGCGCACGACGGGCTTCTATCCACCCCAGCAAAGGCGCAAGGGCATCGAAATCCGTCCTGTCTGGCACGACAAACAGCACCCCCCGTGCGGGTACACCCGCCACGGCTTTTTCTATTTCCGAAGGCAGAGAATAGGTGATATGACAAGGGGGAATGGGCATACTAATTGTTCATGGTTCGTTGAATAACGCTTGCAAAGGTACAACTATTTTTGGGAATGTGGAATAAAATGTGTAACTTTGCGCCCAAAATACGGGATTACACCCCGAAAAAAGAACAGGCACCGACCCAAACAACAGCAAATTATGCGTAAAATACTCCCTCTCATACTCCTCGGGCTGTGCAGCCTGCTGCCTGCCGCAGCAGACGACGTGGTCTATCTGACCACCGAACAGTTCCGCAGCCGCGTCTTCGACTACTCGCAACAGAAAGACTGGCACTACCAAGGCGACAAACCCTGCGTAATAGACTTCTACGCCTCGTGGTGCGGTCCCTGCAAACGCCTCGCGCCTATCATGGACGAACTGAGCCAACAGTACTGCGACCGCGTGGTATTCTACAAAGTGGACATCGAGAAAGAGCGGGACCTCGCCTACCTCTTCGGCATCTCCTCAATCCCGCAAGTGCTCTATATCCCCACCGGTGGGCAACCCGTACTGACCAAAGGACTCGCACCCAAAGAAGAGATAGTCCGCATTATCGACACCGTGCTGCTGGGGAAATAAGTATGGGCTCACTCTTGGCAACCATCCTGCTGTCGGCCAACCTGCTGACAAGCGCACCGACGCTCAGGCAGGCGAACATAGGCATACGGATAGAGAACCTGACGACGGGCGAAGTAGTGGAAGACTATCGCTCACGGGCTGTCATCCCGCCCGCCTCGGTAATGAAACTGCTCACCACAGGCGCCGCACTCGAGACTTTCGGGGCGGACTACCGCTTTGCGACCACACTCGAGTACACGGGCGAGATAGCGGGCGGCGTGCTGACAGGCGACCTCTACATCCACGGCAGTGGAGACCCCTCCTTGGGCGACGGGCGGCAGACCTTTCTTGCCCAATGGGTACGCGCCGTCGGGCAGGCGGGCATACGCCGCATAGAGGGGCGCATCATAGCCGACATGACCCTGCTGGACGGCGACGCCATCAACCCCGCATGGCTGTGGGAAGACGCAGCGAACTACTACGCCCCCGGCATATTCGGCATCAACTACATGGGCAACTCGCTCAACATCGTGCTGCGCAGCGGCGAGCCGGGCACACAGGCCGAAGTACTGAAGACCGAACCTGCCTGCCCCGACCTGCGGTTCATTAACCGCATCCGCTGCACCACCATCACCTACGATGGGGCGTTCGTACACGGGCTGCCCTACAGCCAAGAGCGTTACCTGACGGGCTGCATACCGAGCAACCTCGGCACTTTCGGCGTACGCAGCGACCTACCCAACCCCGGACTGCTGCTGGCACAACACTTCCACGCTCGCCTCGGGGCAGCAGGCATCGAGGTAGCCAACCCGCCAGCCTACGACGCCGACTACAACCCGCTGTTGCCCGCCCGACGCGTGCTCTATACGCACTACTCGAAACCGCTCGCCGACCTGGTGGCGGAGGCGAACACGAACAGCAACAACCTCTACGCCGAGGCACTCTTCCGCTCGCTGGGGCTGCTCTACGCCACACCGAGCACGGTGCATAACTCGTGCGAAGTGCTGCGGGAGTTCTGGCGCCGCCGGGGTATAGACATCGCAGGGGCAATCATCAAAGACGGCTGCGGGCTCGCACCACAAGACGCCGTGAGTGCCGCCACATGGGTACAGGTACTGACCTACATGCAGCAGAGCAAAAGCCGCGAAGCATGGTGGCAATCGCTGCCCGTGAGCGGCAAGAGCGGCACGCTGCGGGGTTTCCTCGCCGGCACGGCACTCGAGGGACGCGTACACGCCAAGAGCGGCACCATAGGCGGGACAAAAAACTTTGCCGGCTACATCGAACTGCCCAACGGCGAACGCTGGGCATTCTGCATACTCGTGAATAGCGCCAACTGCAAGGCACGCACCATACAACCCGTCATAGAAAGATACTTGCTGGATGTATATCGAACGCACACATAGCACGAACACCCTGATGAAACAACTGCTGCAGGGAGAGCGCACCGCCGAGACAGATGCGGTACGCCCTTGTCTCGACGCGCCGATACCCGTTATCCATACAGGCTATCAGACTGCTGGACGGGGACAGGCAGGCAACGGCTGGGAGAGCAAGGCAGGCGAGAACCTGCTCTTCTCCTACGCTCTGCGCACGCCGCCCGTAGCCCCCGAAGCACAGTTCGTACTCTCGGAACTGGCGTCGTGGGTACTCTACCATACGGTATGCGACCTGCTGCCCGAAGACCTGCAGCCGCGGCTTGCTATCAAATGGGCGAACGACCTCTACTACGGCGACCGCAAACTGGCGGGCATACTCGTAGAGAACAGCCTGCAAGGGGAAAAGATTGCCTACTCTGTTACGGGCATAGGGCTCAACATTAACCAGACCGCATGGGAAGGAAACGCACCGAACCCCGTGTCGCTCCGCATGATACTGGGGCACAGGCTCGACCCCGAGGCGGTACTGGCACGATTCGAAGACAATCTGAACAGGTACTGTACCGAGCCGCTCGACGAACAGGTATGGCACGACCGATACTGCGCCGTACTCTACCGCCGCACGGGCTTCCACCCCTATATGGAACGCACCGTAAGCACCGCACCGACCGCCATCGTGCAGACCAGTGAGAGCACGGAGGGCGTCTTCCTCGCCGAGGTGGCGGGCATCCGCCCCACGGGCGAACTGCTGCTCCGCACGGAGAGCGGCGAAGAGCGTGCATACCACTTCAAACAAATACGATTCGTACTATGAAAGCACATTGTATCCTACTATGCATAGTGCTCTCGCTGGCAGCGGGCGGGTGTGTCCAACACCTTCCCTCCGAGGAGCCGGACACGACGGACAGCATTCCCGTTGTACCCAGCGACACTGTCCCCGTACAGCCTGAGGACACCACTGCCCCTGACCCGTCGAAGCGCAACTACGCCTACCTCTTCGACCTCGAAGCACTGCCGGAGATCACGCTGACGCTGACCGAGAAAGACTGGAACGAATACCTCACCAACTTCGACCAATGGCAGAATAATCGCCTCTATGTACCCGCGCAATTCACTTTCCGCAAGAACGGGCAGCAATATATCCGCGACAGCGTCGGGCTGCGCCCGCGGGGAAATACCTCGCGCGTACGCCCCGAAAGCAGCCACGGCGAGCCGCACCGCAACGGGGCGCAATGGCACCACGCCCATTTCGGGGTGAAGTTTACGGAGTACGAGTCGGGCGAACGCTTCTTCGGGTGCGACCGTATCATTCTCAAATGGCATAAGGAAGACCCGATGTACTGCCGTGAGATATACTCCTACGACCTCTTCCATCGCTTCGGGGTATGGAGCGCACCCTATGCGTCCTACTGCCGCCTGAGCGTCTATATACAGGGCGACACGAAACCCGTCTATATGGGGGTGTATGCTATGATAGAGAACCCCCGCAAGGGATGGCTCGACAGCCGGCTGAAGGCAGGATACATACCCGACAAGAAAGGGAATATGTGGAAAGCGTCGTACGGTGCGGACCTGAGCAACACGGACAAGTCGCGCATGGGACTATCGGACGACTACGGGCTGGTAAACCCCGTGTATGACCTGAAGACCAACAAGGAAGACCTCGCCGCCGCACAACAGGAACTCGTGGACTTCATCGGCGGTATGACCCCTCTCAAATCGGGCAGCGACGAACTGAAAGCGTGGCTCGAACAATATGTGGATGTCGACCTCTTTCTCAGGGCTTATGCGGTGAATGTGATGGTCGGGATGTGGGACGACTACTGGATCAATCAGAACAACTATTTCTTCTATTTCGACTCGCAGCACCGCTTCTATTTCATTCCCTTCGACTACGACAACACCCTTGGCACGGGCGGTATGGGTATCAACCCCGGCACGCGGAACATGCTCCATTGGGGCTCGCTGGAGGGCGACCGCATACTTATGCGTAAAGTAATGTCCATCCCCGCCTTTCAGGCACAATACAAGGCGTATATCCGCGAGTTGGCAGCGTCGGACGACCTCTTCGGCACGGCGGGCAGCCAAGCGCGTATCCGCCAATGGCAGGCACTTATACGCCCCTATGTGGACAACGACACGGGCGAGGACACACGGATTTACGATGCCCCCGCCTCGTGGGGCTCATACCCGCTCTACCGCCTCTTGAGCGGCGGCGTGGGCGACGGACAGACAAGCGAGACGAACTTCTTCGATACCAAAATTAACTCCATATATTGGTAACAACAAGAAACAACTATCTATATGAAAACTATCATCATCACAGGCGGGGCAGGTTTCATCGGCAGCCATGTCGTACGCCTATTCGCCACCAAGTACCCCGACTACCGCATTATCAATGTGGACAAACTGACCTATGCGGGCAACCTCGCCAACCTGAAAGATATCGAGCACCTGCCCAACTACCGCTTTGTCCGTGCCGACATCTGCGACTTCGACACCATCTACGCCCTCATGCAGGAAGAGCATGTAACGGGCGTTATCCACCTTGCCGCAGAGAGCCATGTAGACCGCTCGATCAAAGACCCGTTCACTTTCGCCCGCACGAATGTGCTCGGCACCCTCTCCCTACTGCAAGCCGCCAAACTCTACTGGGAGTCGCTGCCGGAGAAATACGAGGACAAACGCTTCTACCATATCTCCACCGATGAGGTCTACGGCGCACTCGAACTGACACACCCCGAGGGACTGCCCTCGCCGTTCTCGACCGTCGCATCGTCGTCGGAGAACCACTTCGCCTACGGCGAAGCATTCTTTACGGAGACCACCAAATACAACCCACACAGCCCCTACTCGGCGTCGAAAGCCTCTTCCGACCACTTCGTACGCGCCTTTCACGATACCTACGGTATGCCGACCATCGTGACGAACTGCTCGAACAACTACGGTCCCTATCAGTTCCCCGAGAAACTGATACCGCTCTTTATCAACAACATACGCCACCGCAAGCCCCTGCCCGTCTATGGCAAAGGCGAGAATGTGCGCGACTGGCTGTATGTGGAGGACCACGCCCGTGCCATCGACCTGATTTTCCACAAAGGCACGATAGCCGAGACCTACAACATTGGCGGCTTCAACGAATGGAAGAACATTGATATTATCAAGGTACTTATCAAGACCACCGACCGCCTCTTGGGACGCAAGGAGGGCGAGGATCTCGACCTTGTCACCTATGTGACCGACCGTGCGGGACACGACCTGCGTTACGCCATCGACTCGCGCAAACTGCAACGCGAACTCGGCTGGGAGCCCTCGCTGCAATTCGAAGAGGGCATAGAGAAGACCGTGCGCTGGTATCTCGACCACCAGGACTGGCTCGACAATATCACCTCGGGCGACTACGAGAAATACTACGACGAGATGTACGCCAAGCGGTAATCAAACCGCTGCATAATCTTTCGAATATGCATACTCGGATTATCAAAAAGACGAGAAAAGGCGTCTTTTTGTTCCGCTAAGGCAGAAAAATTTGCACATATCAAAGAAAAGCAGTACTTTTGCGCCGTTTTTGCGGGTCGTGCAAAACACGGTTGGGGGACCAAGAGGCAGGTACTGCCCGCCCCACCGCAAAGAAACGGCTGCTACGGCAGGCAACTGCTGCAGGCGGAGAATAATCAAACTAAAACATAATAAGTTATGACTACTCAAGAAATTGAATCGAAAGTAAAGGCAATCATCGTGGATAAGTTGGGCGTAGAAGAGAGCCAGGTAACCAGCGAGGCAAACTTCCAGACCGACCTCAACGCAGATTCTCTGGACACCGTAGAACTCATTATGGAGTTCGAGAAGGAGTTCAAAATCTCTATCCCCGACGAGGACACCCAGAAGATTACGACCGTAGGTGATGCTGTTGACTATGTAGCCGGACAGCTGTCTTAAGTTGCACATCTTTTTCGACAAACAAATCATTTACGAGCGTACGGGGACACTGTAGGCTCGTAAACTATATATACAGATGGAGTTAAAACGAGTAGTTATTACAGGCTTGGGCGCACTGACGCCTATCGGTAATACCGTACCCGAATACTGGGACGCATTGGTGGCAGGCAAGAGCGGCGCGGCAAACATCACGCAGTTCGATGCAAGCCGCTGTAAGACCCGTTTTGCCGCTGAGGTCAAGGGATTTGACCCCTCGGCACTGTTCGACCGCAAGGAGATACGCAAATACGACCGCTACTCCCTCTTCTCGATGTGGGTGGCAAAAGAGGCGATAGCCGACTCGGGGCTCGACCTCGAGCAGGAAGACCTCGACCGCTTCGGGGTAGTCTGGGGCAGCGGCATGGGCGGACTGAAGACCTTTGAGAACGAGTGGGGCGAGTTTGCCCGCGGAGACGGAACGCCGTACTTCAACCCGTTCTACATACCGAAAGTCATCCCCAGCATGGGAGCAGGCAATATCTCGCTGCTGTTGGGACTACGGGGGCAGAGTTATGCCGTATCGTCCGCCTGCTCGTCGTCGTCGCACGCCATTGCCACTGCATTCGACCAGATACGCCTCGGGCACGCCACGGTGCTGCTCTCGGGCGGAGCAGACGCCGATATTACCTACTCGGGCATAGGCGGCTTCAACGCCATGCACGCCCTCTCGACCCGCAACGACTCGCCCTCGACGGCATGCCGCCCGTTCTCCGCATCGCGGGACGGCTTCGTGTTGGGCGAAGGTGCAGGTTGTCTCGTATTGGAGGAACTCGGCCACGCCCTGGCACGCGGAGCCAAAATATACGCCGAACTCGTCGGCGAAGGAATGACCTCCGATGCATTCCATCTGACCGCCCCTGACCCCGAGGGCAACGGCGCACGACGCGTGATGCAAGCCGCTATCGACGATGCGGGTATCTCGCCGGCCGAAGTGGACTACATCAACACCCACGGCACCTCGACCCCGTTGGGCGACATAGCCGAGTTGAAAGCCATACACGCCGTCTTTGGCGAACATGTACACAGCCTCAATATCGACTCCACCAAGTCGATGACGGGACACTTGGTAGGTGCGACAGGGGCTGCCGAGGCGATAGCGACCGTGCTGGCACTCCACCATAGCATCGTGCCGCCCACTATCAACCACGACCCCGCAGACGAAGACCCGAACATAGACTATGGTTGGAACTTCACTTTCAACGAGGCACAATGCCGCCCGCTACGCTATGCGCTGAGCAACACGTTCGGCTTCGGAGGGCACAACGCCTGCCTGCTCTTTAAGCACTGGGAGGCATAGTAACAAACAGAATGACAGCACTCTACGGCATACGAAAGCAAACAGCCGCAAGAACTTGTCAGATACAAACAATCCATATTAACCAAAAGGTATTTGTCGTATGATTACTACAAAGATCGGTGAGAACGCAGGACTTATCTGGAATGCACTGCAAGGCGGTGCGCTCACCACCAAGGCGCTCAAGAAAGCAACCAAACTGAAAGAAGCGGAGTTGAACCTCGCTCTCGGTTGGCTGGCGCGTGAAGGGAAAATCACCTTCACCGTAGAAGACGCAGACACGATTATTGCCCTGCAATAATTCGGATTACTCACAAGTGAGAACCTACTCGTTCACGGTAGGTTCTTCTTTCCGTTACAAGAACAGCCATGGTAGTTGCGATAGTCGGTGCCTCAGGTGCCGTAGGACAAGAATTGCTCAAAGTGCTCGCCGAGCGCCGATTTCCCATTACCGAACTTCGATTATTCGGTTCCTCCCGTAGTGCAGGAACCGAATATCTTTTCCGTGGACAGCCGCACCGTGTGCGCCTCCTCGAACATGGCGATGCATTCCGAGGAGTAAACATCGCCTTTGCCTCGGCAGGGGCTTCCGTATCCAAGGAATATGCCGAAGACATCACCCGCTACGGGGCAGTGCTGATAGACAACTCGTCGGCGTTCCGTATGGACGGGGATGTGCCGTTGGTCGTTCCCGAAGTGAACGCCGCCGATGCCTTAACGCACCCGCGCGGCATCATAGCCAACCCCAACTGCACCACCATACAGATGGTGGTTGCCCTGCAGGCAATAGCCGCTTTGAGCCCTATCCGCCGCGTACATGTAGCGACCTACCAAGCCGCCAGCGGGGCAGGCGCACAAGCCATGCACGAACTCGAGACACAGTACCGCGAAGTGCTCGATGGCAAGGCGGTAACGGTAGAGCGTTTCCCCTACCAACTGGCATTCAATATGATACCCCAAGTCGATGTATTCACCGACAATGATTATACCAAGGAGGAGATGAAGATGTACAACGAGACGCGCAAGATTATGCACTCCGACATCCTCGTATCCGCCACCTGTGTGCGTGTCCCCTCGCTGCGGGCGCACTCTGAGAGCATCTGGGTAGAGACCGAGCAACCCGTTTCGCCCAACCAAGCTAAGGCGGCTTTTGCGACCGCCCGGGGTTGTGTGCTGTTGGACGACCCCGCCACGAATACCTACCCTATGCCCCTCTTCCTGAGCGGGCGAGATGAGGTCTTCATCGGGCGTGTGCGAGCCGACCTTGCCAATCCCAACGGACTGACTTTCTGGTGCGTAAGCGACCAAATACGCAAGGGTGCCGCCCTCAATGCGGTACAGATAGCCGAGTACCTGCTACAGCAGGCATAAAGACTGACCATAAGCCTTACATACCCCACAAGCGTGCAAAACGAACAGCAACATATCGAGATTATGGCTCCCGTTGGATGTTGGGAGTCGCTCGCAGCCGCCATCGATGCGGGTGCGACCAGTGTCTATTTCGGCATCGAGTACCTGAATATGCGGGCCCGTTCGTCAGCAAACTTCACGACAGAAGACCTGCACACCATCGTCAAGACCTGCCGCAAAGCGGGCGTGAAGACCTATCTCACGCTCAACACCGTGATGTACCCCGAAGACTTGCCCCTGATGCGTACCATCGTGGACAACGCCCAAGCCGCAGGACTGGACGCTATTATTGCGAGCGACATTGCCGTCATGCAGTACGCCCGCGAGGCAGGCGTGGAGGTACACCTATCGACCCAACTCAACATCGCCAACACGGAGGCTCTGCGTTTCTATGCACAGTTTGCCGATGTGGTCGTGCTGGCACGCGAACTGAATATGGAGCAGGTGGCGTCTGTCTATCGCGACATCGAGGAGCAGCATATCACGGGTCCGCATGGCGACCTGCTCCGTATCGAGATGTTCTGCCACGGTGCGCTGTGTATGGCAGTATCGGGCAAGTGCTACCTGAGTTTGAACAATTTCGCCCTGAGTGCCAACCGGGGGGCGTGTGTACAAGTATGCCGTCGCGGGTATATCGTGCGGGACAAGGAGAGCGACCTCGAACTGGAGGTGGACAACCAATACATCATGTCGCCAAAGGATTTGAAAACCATTCATTTCCTCAACAAGATGCTCGATGCGGGCGTGCGTGTACTCAAGATAGAGGGGCGGGCGCGTGGAGCGGAGTATGTCCATACCGTGGTGTCGTGCTACCGTGAGGCGGTAGAAGCATGGCAGGCGGGCGAGTACGCCGACGACAGTATTATCCTGCCTAAGATAGAGGACTGGAACGCCCGCTTGGCACGAGTCTTCAACCGCGGGTTTTGGGATGGCTACTACCAAGGGCAACGCCTCGGCGAGTGGACGCACACCTACGGCAGCCGTGCCACACGACGGAAAGTGTATGCAGGCAAATGCACCAATTTCTTCAAGAACATAGGCGTGGCAGAGTTCTATATAGAGGCTACCGACCGTGTCCAAGAGGGCGATGAACTGCTCGTAACGGGCGAGACCACGGGTGCATACGAGTGCGTGGCGCACGACCTGCGCAACAGCAAAGGCGAACAGAAAGCCGAGATACGGAAAGGCGCGTACTTCTCGCTGAAAACGGAGCGTACCATACACCGCGGCGACAAACTGTATATTATGCAACCGACCGATTAGATGCCTTTCGTCCCGCACATATTGTCCCCTGAGTCTGCGCCGTGGGTGGGTTGGACGATGCTCTGCCTGTTGGTGTTTGCCGTGCTGTCCGAACTGATGCAGCCGGGCGTGCTGTCAGGCTCATTCGTATTGGTATTCTCCAAGGTGGAGCGCACCTACCACGACCCGTACCACAACATACCGGGACAATTGTGTATCAATGTGTTCCGTATAGGTACCTTTGCCTTGGCTTTGTATCTCTTCTGTTATGTGGGCGGCTCGCTGCATATAGGGCATTGGGAGGTGCAGTTCCTGACGGACAAAACATTCCTCTTCCGTAAGTACCTGCTCGTACTGCTGGTGGTATTAGGGGTGGATACGGTGAAGTACCTGCTGACCCTGTGGCTCAACTATACCTTCCGAATAAGCCGTCGTTTTACGCTTATCTCCATGCACTACAACAGCCTGTGGACGGTTATCAACTCGGCATTCTATTTGCTGCTGTTGGTCTTGCTGCCCATAGACAGCCCGCGGATTATCTTTTGGAGTTTCCTGCTGCTATGTGTTGTGGCATTGTTGTTGATAGGAGTGAAATGGCTGCGCGTCTTCTATTCTGGGCTGCCGTCGCTGCTCTATATCGCACTCTACCTGCTGACACTTGAGGTCCTGCCCCTGTTGGTGATGATCGCCTGCGCCGAACAAGTAGTGTAATGCCTTGTGGGACGCATTGCCACAGACAACAAGACCTTGGTCGAAAAGATTGAATAAATACAACTGTCTATGATAAAGAAGATTCTTATTTCCCAACCTCGTCCTGCGACGGAGCGCAATCCGTACACGGAGATGGAAGAGGAGTACGGTGTGTCGTTCGATTTCCGCCAACTCATTCACATCGAGGGGCTTAATGCGCGTGAGTTTCGTCAGCAACACATCACGCCCACGGACTACACGGCGATTATCCTCAACTCCAAGTTGGCAGCCGACCATTTCTTTCGCCTCTGCGAAGAGATGCGCCTGACTGTACCCGAGACCATGCACTACTACTGCATTTCCGAGTCGGTAGGCAACTACCTGCAGAAGTACATCGACTACCGCAAGCGCCGTGTGTTCTTCTGCACCAGCAATCGCTTCGAGGAGTTGTTACCCGCCATGTACCGCCGCCCGAATGAGAAGTACCTGATGGTGCTGTCGGACATTCACAACACCGACCAACTCGATATGTTCGCCGAGAACAAGATTACAGTCAAGCCCGCCATCATGTACCGCACCGTGTCCACACAGTGGGGGACAGACCCGTTCGACTACGATATGGTGGCACTCTTCACACCCGCGGGAGCAAAATCCATACGCGAGAATTTCCCCGACTTTGAGCAGGGCCATACGGTGTTCGCCGCCTTCGGGGCAAACACGGCGCAAGCGTTGGAGGAACTGGGACTGCATGCGGAGATTCAAGTCCCCTCGCCCGAGTTCAAGTCGTTGCCTGCGGCTATCGACCACTACCTGAATACCCATAAGTAAGGAGAGTATTTCTGCGAGGTTGAACCATTTATCCTATTACCCCAAAAAAACACTTTGGCAAACGGGAAGCATATATTTCCGAAAGCGGAGCGCCTCTGCGGGCAGATGCGCATCGAGCAACTCTATCACACGGGCAAGCGTTTTGTCGTGTGGCCGTTGCGCGTAACCTATCTGCCGACCGAGGACAGTACGGAAGTGCTGGTTTGGGCGCCGAAATCGCTCTTCAAACACGCCACAGACCGCAACCGGTTGCGGCGGCAGATGCGGGAGGCGTACCGGTTGCAGAAAGACTTGCTGGGCGACACACACTGTCAGGTGGCGTTCAACTACATGGACAAGCAGCCTCAGTCCTACGCCGTCATTGCCAAAGCTATGCGCAAGGCGTTGACGAGATTGGCACAGACTTCCCCCGCCCAATCGGAGAAAGAGTAAACGACGAGTAACAGAAAAAAGAGCCTATGCGCCGTTTTCTTCGTAAACTGTTTCTGGTGCCGGTATATTTCTACCGGTATTGCATATCGCCGCTGACGCCACCGTCGTGCCGATATACACCCACTTGCAGTCAGTATATGGTGGAGGCAGTGCTCAAATACGGGATATTCAAAGGCACATGGCTTGGTATAAAGCGTATCCTGCGTTGCAACCCATGGGGAGGCTCGGGCTACGACCCGGTACCATAGCGGGTGCCACACTGCGTTGTTTGCATAGTTATCGCAGTTTTGAGTAGTTATCGTCCGTTTCGTATGAATATGCCATTCCCCATTCATAATTCGTAATTCATAATTCATAGTTACCACCGCCATGCGTATTGATATTATATCTGCTTGCCCCGAGTTGTTGGAGTCGCCTCTTAATCACTCGATTGTGCAGCGGGCCAAAGATAAAGGGTTGGCTGAGATTTATGTGCACAACCTGCGCGATTACACGCTCGACAAGCACCGCAAAGTGGACGACTACGCATTCGGTTTCGGAGCGGGAATGGTGCTGCAGATAGAGCCTATCGACCGCCTGATAAGCCAACTGACCTCCGAACGGCACTACGACGAGATTATCTTCACTGCTCCCGACGGTGAGCGGTTCACGCAGCGTGAGGCGAATGTGCTGTCGCTCAAAGAGAACATCATTATCCTCTGCGGACACTACAAGGGCGTTGACCAGCGGGTACGCGACCATCTGATTACCAAAGAATACACCATCGGTGATTTTGTTCTTACGGGAGGCGAGATGCCGGCGGCTATCATGACGGACGCTATCGTGCGGCTGTTGCCCGGTGCATTAGGCGATGTGGAGAGTGCGCTCAACGACTCGTTCCAGGACGGGTTGCTCGAGCCCGGGGTCTATACACGCCCTGCGGAGTACAAAGGCTGGCGAGTACCGGACATCCTCCTCTCGGGCAATCAGGCGAAGATAGAAGACTGGCTCTACGAAGAAGCCCTCCGCCACACCCGCGAACGCCGACCGGATTTGCTGGGAGAATAATTGGTTATTAATTATTAACCATCCCTTCGGGTACTTTCCCGAAGGGATGTCGAAAGGATACCGAAGGGATAAGATACTCTTGCAGGATTAAAAAAAATGTACTAACTTTGCGGGCAGAAACAAAATGGCAGCCACCTCCCGAGAGAGACTGCCATATATCTACTATACGAAACAACTGTTCTGATATACAAAACCAATCAATGAAACGCCAAATAGCCATCGTAGCGGGGGGCGACAGTTCCGAATACGAGGTTTCTCTTCGCAGTGCCGCAGGTCTTTACTCTTTTATGGACAAGGAGCGTTATGCCGTTACCGTGGTCACGCTCCGTGGGCGCGAATGGTACGCCGTGCCCGATTGGACACTCTCCGACGAGGGTGTCTTCACGGCACACAAGACTGCGCCTATCGATAAGAACGATTTCTCTTTTGAGTACGGAGGCACAAAGACCGTCTTCGATTTCGCCTATATCACCATCCACGGCACACCGGGCGAGAACGGGCGTCTGCAGGGCTATTTCGACATGTTGCGTATCCCTTACTCCTGCTGCGGTGTATTGGCGGCAGCCGTTACATTCAACAAATACACCTGCAACCACTACTTGCAGGATTTCGGCATCCGTATCTCGCCGAGCCTGCTGCTCCGTGCAGGCGCACCCCGCCCCACCGACGGGGAGATAGTCGCCAAAGTGGGGCTTCCGTGCTTCATCAAGAGCAATGTGGGCGGGTCGAGTTTCGGCTGTACCAAAGTGAAAACCATCGGGCAGGTAACCCCCGCCATCGACCGTGCGTTCGAGGAGGGCAACGAGGTCATCTGCGAGGCGTTTATGCAGGGTACGGAAATCACTTGCGGCGTCTACAAGACCCACGACAAAGCCGTGGCGTTCCCCGTTACGGAAGTGGTCAGCAAGCACGAGTTCTTCGACTACGATGCCAAATACAAGGGGCAAGTGGACGAGATTACGCCTGCCCGTATTCCGGACGAGGTACGCGACCGTGTACAGGCACTCACACTCCAAATATACGATATTCTGGGCTGCCATGGTATTATCCGCACGGATTATATCCTGACCGAGGGGTGGACGATCAACCTGTTGGAAATCAACACTACACCGGGTATGACCGCCACCTCGTTCATCCCGCAGCAAGTGCGTGCCGCAGGGCTCAACATCACGGATGTGCTGACCGACATCATCGAAGACAGCGCCATCCCGAACAATGCACACTAACGCCTCAAGAACAGCATAAGAATATGGAAAACCCTATCGAACAAGCCATCCAAGCGCTCGACTGGCACCGCGAACCATACGGTCTCTATGAGCCTATTGCCTACACACTCGCCTCGGGAGGCAAGCGGCTGCGCCCGCAACTCGTACTGCTTGGCACGGAACTCTTTGGGGGCAAGGCAACCGAAGCACTCCCTGCTGCGCTGGCTATCGAGGTATTCCACAACTTCACCCTTCTGCACGACGATCTGATGGACAAAGCCCCCGTGCGCCGCGGCAAACCCACCGTATATATGCGTTGGAACGACAATACCGCCATTCTCTCGGGCGACCAGATGATGATAGAGGCGTACCGCTTGTTAGCGCAACTGCCAGACGCTGTGCTGCCTATGGTACTGCGGCTGTTCAACCGAATGGCCACGGAGATATGCGAGGGGCAGCAGTACGATATGGAGTTCGAGACCCGCGATGATGTGTCGCTCGACGAGTATATGCACATGATTCGTCTGAAGACCTCCGTCCTGCTTGCCACAGCACTGCAAATCGGAGCGTATATCGCAGGTGCCACCGAGGCGGAACAGCAGGCTCTCTACGACTATGGCATTCATGTGGGATTGGCGTTTCAGATTCAGGACGATGTGCTGGATGTCTATGGCGACCCCGCCACTTTCGGCAAAACGGTAGGGGGCGATATACTCTGCAACAAGAAGACCTGTATGCTCCTTACAGCACGCGAGAACGCTGCGGGAGAGGACCTTGCCGAACTCGGGCGACTGCTTGCCACTACGCCCTCCGTGGAGAAGATCCAAGCGATGACGGCGCTCTACACACGCTTGCACACCCGTGAGCAATGCGAAGGCCTGATAGAGCAACACACCGCTGCTGCCCTTGCCCTGCTCGACACACTGCCTGCCAATGCGGCTGCCGACCGTCTGCGCACGCTCGCCCTATCCCTCACCCACCGCCAATCCTGACCACGCAAACTACGATAACTACGGAAAACACATAAAAACACACCACCATGCCCTACCGCCGTCTTCCCAATACCGACCAATCCCGTCTCACTGCCCTGCAGAATGCCGTACAGGCGGCGAGCGAGGCGGACTTCACCGAACAGGTGCTTAAGTACAAAACACTCAGCGATGCACAACGCTTTCTGATGCAGTTCGAGAACCTTGTGGTGCAGTACCACGAGAATTTCCGCAGCGGAGTCTCGGCGAACAAGCAGTACCGCCACAATGTGCAGAACGCCCGTATGTACATATCCCACTTCATTCAGGTACTCAACCTGGCCGTTATCCGCGGGGACATCAAAGCAGAGCAGAAAGAACTCTACGGGCTCGACCCTGCCAACCATATTATGCCCGACCTGAGCAGCGAAGAAGACCTGCTCGTTTGGGGCGAGAACATTATCCGTGGCGAGCAGAAACGCACACAAACGGGCGGTTTCCCCATCTACAACCCCGGTATTGCCAAGGTACAAGTCTATTACAATATCTTCAAGGAGCAACAGATTGGGCATGCCTTACGCAAAAAAAACACCTCCCGTGTGATGGGTGATGTCGAATCCATGCGCAAACAGGCCGATGCGCTCATTCTCGATATATGGAACCAGGTGGAGGCGTACTACAAAGACCTCCTACCCTATGACAAACTCTGCCACTGCAAGCACTACGGGCTGATCTATTACTACCGTTCGGGCGAGAAACGCCTCTCGCCCGAGACGGATAAGGAAGCCCTACGCCTGCAGGAGATGCAACCTACCTTACCCCTTGTGGATAGCAAATAATACCCCTATCGTATCACCATACGCTCGGGCGTAATCACACGGTCGAGGCGTTTGTCGTGCCAAGTCTGTGGCAGGCGCGAGTGGTGCAATTGGAAGGCATAGCATACGCCCACCTTGAGCGCTTTGCGTTGTTCTGCGAGGTATTTGTCGTAGTAGCCGCCGCCACGCCCGATACGATGACAACCGGTATCGAACGCCACACCCGGCACGAAGATAAGGTCTATCTTGCCTTTGTAGGGTGCAGTATCCGGCTCTATCACCCCGATATGCCCGCGGTGCAGACAGTCCTTGCCCGTATAGGGACGCGCCTCCATATAGTGGCGGTGGGTTACGGGTAAGAGCATCGTTTTTGTGTCCTTGTATTTATCGAGGAGCGGACGCAGGTCTACCTCGTTGTGGATAGGGTAATAGAGCAACACAGTCTTCGCCTGTCGGAAAGCCTGCATTTGCTCAATATGGCGCACGATGGACGCAGCGTCTTTGGCTGCCAGCGCAGGGTCGTACATACGCCGTTGTTGCTCCACTATGGTGCGTATCTCCTGCTGCTTGGACTTCGCTTTTCTCCAAGGCAGAAGCGCCTTGAAGTCAATGATTTGGGATTCGAATAGCATAGTTCGTAGTATCTATGGCTTATAAATTATCCGCAAAAGTACATAATTATTTGCATATTTGCAAAAATGGCACTAATTTTGCCTGCTAAAACAACAAATGAAACGCTATTTACTACCTATATTGCTCCTGCTTCCGCTATTTATAATGGGATGTAAGAGTTCTACTTCTTCCACTACGCTCTCCTCGGTAGCCCAACTTTCCACTTTTGCATTTGCGTCCAACGACTCCTTTCCCGGGCTCGCAGCCGCTACTTTCAAGATAGAAGAGCGTCTCGATACAGGCTATGTCTATAACCCCGACTCTATTCTCTACGGTACGCCGCTCGATTCGGTCGTACCCGTATTCACTTTTGCGGCTACGCCCGGCTCTGTCCTGCTCCATACGGCAGATACCACTGTTTTTCTGACGGGCAAAGACACTATTGACTTCACCCGCACACCTATTTACTTGACCGTCAATTCGTCCGACGGTACGACGACCAAGGTCTATGAGATACACGCCACCGTCCATCAGGTTGACCCCGACCTCTTTACATGGAAGTGCCTGACGGAGCAGGCTTTCACGCCCGACAACAGTGCCATGCAGGTAGTGCTGCTCCATGATCAATTTGTTTGCATCAAAGACAACGGATTCCGTCTCTCGCTCTATCGTTCCGACGACGGGGCAATATGGGCAGAAGCAGAGACGCCCTCGGGGCTGCCCGCTTCGTGTAGTGTACGGGGCATTATCTCGGACAACGAAATGCTCTACTACGCCGATACCACAGGGCTTTATACCTCGTCGGACGGGGTACGGTGGGTACACGAGACCTACTCGGAGTTTACACTCCGCACTATGCTTATGGCGTGGAACGGTACGGTTTGGGCATTGGCGTACGACCACAGCGAGCCTGTATTGGCAAAGAAAGAGGGCGAGAGTCTGCAACTTACCTCGTTGCGCATCGATTCGCCTTTCCCCGTCAGCGACTTTGCCGCTGTAGCGTTCGAGAGTGCGGCAGACCGTGCCCGTGCGATGATAATCGGTGGTTTTGCCGAGGACGGCACGAGCCTTAACACGCGTTGGAACCTGGAGTACACCACGACCGACACCACCCACGGCGGATACCGGCTGATGGATTTCTCTATCGACCGCCCGCAATTCGCAGGGCTGACGGGCGTAAGCGTCGTATGGTACAACCACACGCTCTATATGTTCGGTGGAGTGGATACCACAATGCAGTATCGCGGGCGGGACATCTTTGTCAGCACCGACGAGGGTTTGTCGTGGACAGCGGCAGATACCTCCAAGTGCGCACTGCCAGAGGCCTATACGCCACGACAACGCCTGTCCGCCCTTGTGTACGACGACAACATCTACCTCTTCGGCGGTGAGACACAGGACGCCTCATACAGCGATGTCTATCGCGGACGGCTGAACTCCATCGACTGGTAAGACTCTCACACGATCTATGGAGGCGACATGGTCTACAAGCAGCGAGGAACAAAAACAATACGCAACAATACATTCTAAAAAACTATACACTATGACAATTAGTAACTACAATTTCGCCGGGAAAAAGGCGATTGTCCGTGTGGACTTCAATGTTCCCTTGGACGAGAATGGTCACATCACAGACGATACCCGTATCCGTGGTGCACTCCCAACGCTCAAACACATCCTTGAGCAGGGCGGTTCGCTCATTATCATGTCCCACATGGGCAAGCCCAAGGGCAAGGTAAACAAAAAGTACAGCCTCAGCCAGATTGTGGATGCCGTATCGGCGGCTCTTGGTACGCCCGTACAGTTCGCAGCCGACTGCGCCAAAGCAAAAGAACAAGCCGATGCACTCAAGCCCGGTGAGGTACTGTTGCTCGAGAACCTCCGTTTCTATGCAGAGGAAGAGGGCAAACCCGTAAATATTGAGAAAGAAGACCCCGCATACGAGGCTGCAAAGAAAGAGATGAAGACACGCCAGAAAGACTTTGCCAAGACCTTGGCAAGTTATGCAGACTGCTATGTAAACGACGCATTCGGCACGGCACACCGCAAGCACGCTTCGACTGCCGTTATCGCAGACTACTTCGACGCGGACAACAAGATGCTCGGCTACCTGATGGAGAAAGAGGTAGCAGCGGTAGACAATATCCTCAACAACATCAAGCACCCGTTCACGGCTATCATGGGCGGTTCGAAAGTATCGACCAAGATTGGCATTATCGAGAACCTGATGACCAAAGTGGACAACCTTATCCTCTGCGGCGGTATGACCTACACTTTCGCCAAAGCACAGGGCGGGCATATCGGCAACTCTATCTGCGAGGACGACAAGTTGGATTTGGCATTGGATATCATTGCACAGGCCAAAGCCAAGGGTGTAAACCTCGTACTCGGCACCGACTCTGTGGCTGCTGATGCATTTGCTAACGACGCACACACACAAATCTGCCCGTCGAACGCCATTCCCGATGGTTGGGAAGGTATGGATGCAGGACCTGACAGCCGCAAAGCATTTGCCGAGGCTATCAAGGGTGCAAAGACCATTCTCTGGAACGGTCCTGCCGGTGTATTCGAGTTCGACAACTTCACTGCCGGCTCCAAGGCTATTGCCGAGGCTATCGCCGAGGCAACGGACAACGGAGCATACTCGCTGATAGGCGGTGGCGACAGCGTGGCCTGCGTCAACAAGTTTGGTATGGCAGACCGCGTAAGTTATATCTCTACGGGCGGTGGTGCGTTGCTCGAGGCTATCGAGGGCAAAGTACTCCCGGGCGTAGCGGCTATCAAAGGCGAATAATTGCCTCCACATACAGCGAACTGCCCGCCTCATTGTAGCAGGCAGTTCGCTTATTTCTCTAAACTAATCACACACATTTCTCTCTACACAATGGATATTGTAGGCAAAATTATTCAGGTACTTCCCGAGCAGAGCGGAACTAGCAAATCCGGCAACCCATGGAAGTCGCAGTCGTATGTCCTCGAGACGCAAGAGCAGTACCCACGTAAGGTATGTTTCGAACTCTTCGGCGAGGAACGTATTAAGTCCAACCCCTGCAAGATAGACGATATTGTAACCGTCTCGTTCGATATAGAATCACGCGAATTCAACGGGCGTTGGTACACTTCTATCCGTGCATGGCGCGTACAGCAAGGCGCACAGGCAGCGGCTGCTACTGTTGCCGCTACTCCTGTAGCACAGCCTGCTGCACAAACGGCAGCAGCACCTGCGGCAAGCACTACCCCGTTCGACGGTGCGGCGGACGAGAGCAGCGACCTCCCGTTCTGATTTTCCCCATCGGGAAGCGGGACGCTGCGTAGTGAATGAACCAACCGACAGATGGGGTTATTGCCCTGTCTGTCTTTGTTTTATTCACGGCTTGCTATCTTTTCAGGCACTTTTTATTCTATCATCCTTCATTCGTTTCTCCTATGCGTAAGCACAAGTGGCTCTTTGTGGTTCTTCCGCTTCTTATTGCGGGCATCTTACTCTGTGCCGTCCGTTGGCAGGTGTGGTTTGGCAATCCTGCCGAACCCAAGTGGACAGGCGACACATTGGACTATCATTTCCTTACTTTTGCGGCAGATACACTGCCCTACTTCACGGCAACCGAAGCCGGGTGGCAAAACTTGCGTGAGCCCGATACGCTCCAAATCCTGCTCTTGGGCGATGTACACAACTCTATGCCCCGTGCGGAGTTCGATACACTGGCGGTGCGGCACCCCGGATTAGACTGTTATGCGCAGTTGGGCGACTTTGTGGAGCGAGGGTACTTCTACTACTTCCAGCAACTCTATTCCTCGTTGGATTCGACCTTTTTTGCCACGCTCCCTATCATCAGCACACCCGGCAACCACGAGTACCGAAAGGGCATTCCCTACCGCCTATCGCCTCTATGGACAGAAGTCTTTCCCCAACCTGGGAACGGACTGAAGGACTTTCTTGGCACGACCTACTATGTCGATTTCCCCAATCTGCGCTTTATCGTTATCGACTCCTTTGGCATTCAGACCTTGGGTGAACTGACCCGCACGCTGACTTGGGTGAAAACGGTACTACGCTCGTCGGGCGACCGGTTTGTAGTCGTCATGATGCACCAGCCCGTCTATTCGTGCGGAGCAGGGCGACAGAACCCTTTCCTCTACATGGCATTCCGTCGCGCACTCTCGAAAGCGGATCTGGTCTTCGCGGGACACGACCACAACTACAGCCGACGACTGCCGTTTGTCAACACCAATGCCGCAACCAAGTACTACCTTAACAAAGTAAACCCACGGGACGAGCGTATCTGCTCGGGACATCGCCTCTACGAGGTGCTGACACTGGCGGGCGACACACTCACTATGCGCACCTACCTGTTGGATTCGGGTATACTCTACGACGAAGTGCGTATCACGCGTGTGCCACTATCCGCCCCGACGGACAGCACACAACGGTATGCACGGGAGCATATCACAGAGGTTATCCCCGTGGCACAACCCGAGTTGATAGACCTGCCTGCCCGCTACGAGGGCAAGAACACCTCTGCCATACGCCGCTTCCACAACCGCAAAGCGCATCGCACGGTACAGTAGGCAATACAATATGCACTATACCAACATACTGCCTGACAACGATTCGGGTTGTCAGGCAGTATGTTTATTCAAAACCATTGTATTGTATGAGAGCGAAAGCCTACATACGGGCAGTGCTTTTCTTTAGAACAAACTCAACTGGTCGTCGTCCGACTTATGCGGGACGGGTCGAGTATCTTCGGGGACCTCGTTGGTGATAGTCAACGGCACACCCTCTACCTCTGTCTTGACCGTCCCGCCTGCGGCAGGAGCAGCAGAAGCCTTTTCTTCGGCGGCAGGTGTGGCAATGTCAGATACTGTAGCAGGTTCTATCGTGGCGTCCGTAATAGGCGCTGCGGGTTGCTCCTCTGCAAGTTCTTCCACGGTCTCTTCTATCGCAGGCTCGGGGGTGATGTCCTCTATGCGCTCTATATCGAGGGTGGTAATGCGTTTGCCTTTCGCCTTAGGGGATTTTACATCTATGAATTCGGACATATTGAGGTCGAAGTCCGCCTTGGTCTTGTCGGCAAGACAGATATGGAAAACGGCATCTTCACGGTCGAGCAGCACCACGATATGCGAGTCCTTATTGTCTCCGAGCATACTCTGTGGCTTCATATTGGCATCGTCTGCGAGGGTAAAACGCTTAGCGTAGTAGTACTGCTGGTCGGCATTCCATAGCGCAAGCGACCATACTTTCCCGGGTTGATACTTCTCTATACGCAGAATATTCGGTTCGAAATGGGCGGTAAGGTCAAAGCCCGTAAGGTAGTAGTCGCCCGTGCGGGTGATAACGAGAATACGATCTCCGTCCCAGAACTCACCGAGGTAGTTACCCTGCCCGTCGTAGTTGATACGCAGTACATCGGGGTCAAACCACACCTTGCGCCCCCCGAGAGTAGAATGCCCTTTCTGCTTGAGCGTGATAGACTTCACCTCGTATTTGGTCAGCACATTGCCTCGCACGGTACGCCCCTTGACGGCAAGTTCGCTTAGGTCTTTGCATACCTCCACTTTCTTCAAATGCAGGGCGGGCTTGAGCGACACGCGTATCACCTCTGCTTCACCGTTGGGGTTGGCAGTAAAATAGAGTACTTTCGTACCCGGTTTGCCTTGGGTAAAGTCGTAGTCCTTGTCGCGGCTAACGCCCATGACATTGAACCGCTTCATGTAGTAGATTCCGCCTTTCCCGTCGCGATAGACTGCGTTATACACCGTGCGATCGTCGTTCTTCTTGAAGATAGCGATATGAAGAAGATCCGTACCTATGAACAGTTTCTCTGCCACCCGCATGATGCGGTACTTGCCGTCCTTATGGAAGACGATAATATCATCGATGTCAGAGCAGTTGCAGAGGTACTCGTCCTTCTTGAGCCCCGTACCGACAAAGCCCTCCTCGCGGTTGATATAGAGTTTCTCGTTCGCCTCAACAACGGTCTTGACATTGATGTTGGCGAAGTTGCGCACCTCCGTACGGCGGGGATAGCGTGCACCGTATTTCTCCCGCAGCATACTGAACCACTGGATGGTGTAGTCCGTCAGGTGGTCCATATTATACTGCGCCTCGTGTATCTTATGGTCGAGGTCTTTCATCAGTTCGTCCGCTTTCTTGGAATCGAACTTGGTGATGCGTATCATGCGTATCTCGAAGAGTCGCTCGATGTCCTCTGTACGCACCTCACGGATAAGTTTCGGCTTCCATGGTGCGAGTGCCTTGTCTACAAACGCCACCAGTTTCTCTTTGTCCGGTGCGTTCTCATAGCCTTCCTCTTTGTAGATATGGTTCTCGATGAATATCTTCTCGAGCGAGGTATAGAAGTACTTCTCCTCCAGTTCGGATTTCTCTATCTGCAACTCACGGAGCAACAATTGCTTGGTGTTCTCCGTCGAGAGACGGAGCAGATTGCTCACCGTGGTAAAGATAGGCTTCTTATTCTCTACCACGCAGCAGTTGGGCGAGATGTTTATCTCGCAGTCGGTAAAGGCATAGAGGGCATCTATGGCCTTGTCGGACGAACTACCCGGGGCCAATTGGACAACAATACGGGCACTCTCGGCGGTAAAATCATCCACTTTGCGTACCTTGATCTTCCCTTTCTGGTTAGCACGCAGAATGGTCTCGATAATTTTGGTAGTGGTAGTCCCGAAAGGTATCTCGCTGATGACAAGAGTCTTGTTGTCGTCGGCCTTCTGTATTTTCGCCCGTATCTTGATGACTCCGCCACGCTCGCCGTCGTTGTAGCGGCTCACATCTATCTCGCCGCCCGTCGGGAAATCGGGATAGAGCGCAAAGTCCTCGCCACGCAGGTATGCCAACGAAGCATCGCATAGTTCGCAGAAGTTATGGGGAAGTATCTTGGAGTTCAGCCCGACGGCAATACCCTCTACGCCCTGTGCGAGCAAGAGAGGGAACTTGACAGGCAGGTGGACAGGTTCTTTCTTGCGACCGTCGTAGGAGAGCATCCATTGCGTTGTCTTGGCATTGAATACCGTATCGAGTGCGAACTTGCTCAAGCGAGCCTCGATATAACGGGGAGCGGCGGCACCATCGCCCGTAAGGATATTGCCCCAGTTACCCTGACAGTCTATCAGCAGGTCTTTTTGCCCCAATTGGACAAGGGCATCACCTATACTAGCATCGCCGTGCGGGTGGTACTGCATCGTCTGTCCGACAATGTTCGCCACCTTGTTCATCTTGCCGTCGTCCACACACTTCATGGCGTGGAGGATACGGCGTTGTACGGGCTTCAGTCCGTCCTCAATAGCAGGCACAGCACGCTCGAGAATGACATAGGAAGCATAGTCAAGGAACCAATCCTTGTACATGCCCGTGAGGTGATACTTGATCGCATCGTTGAATGCCTCGGGCGTATACGAAGAACGAGCCGCCGTATCTTCTACAGCCGCCTCGCCACCGACTTCGCTGTCGGCAGCAGTTGCTTCGACAGATTCTATTGCCTCGTTGTCCTGCGCTATGTCTTTTTCGTCGTCCTGCATGCAGTGCTACTCCGAGAGGGATTAGTCAATGCGCTTATTGACAACGATATAGACTACGATGCCGATTACCTCAAGCAGGGCACCCACAAGCAAAAGGGCGTTCTGTTGCACAGCGAAATGATACACTACGAAGCATACCACACCCAGCAGGAGAATAATAACTCCGAGGTTCTTCAATAACTCTTTCATACTATGTAGATTTTACTATTTCACAAGTTTCGGCAAAGGTACGCATTTTTTCCGAGAATGCCAAATATCCGAGCGTGTTTTGCGTACTTTTATGGAAAGCATGGCTGCACATAGGGTGGAGAGTAGATAGAATTCGTCCAAGTGGCGTCCGTCGTGGGTACTGTCCATATTGTACTGTCCATACTGTGCCTACGGCTCTCGCATTTTCGTTGTACCACCGCAAAAATAGTACTCATAACGATACAGAAACACGGGAAAGGGTTGTACCTTTCCCGTGTTTCGCATATTGCTTTTGTGTACTGCTACAGCATTGGTCTTGAATGCGCTTTGTATCTC
>CAVFHY010000011.1:0-35268 GCA_963622445.1 Bacteroidaceae bacterium | reverse complement strand
GTAATAAATTTGAATATACAATAGCAATAATCTGTGGAAATACGCTGCGGATAGTTTGTTCAATGACTTTGTGTAGTTGCCTCTCATTCAATCTCTTATAAGCAAAATATCGATTCAAATCGATGCAGTGGTTGCATTTCATCGATTTGAATCGTTGCAAAAAGTCCATTTGTGTTGTATCTTTGCATCGTCTTTCGGAACGATAGACTACGAAAATAACGATAGACGACTAAATACCGAAAATAAAAATGGAAGTATGAAAAGAATACGAACAAGCGTGAAAACAGGAACAAGAATAGGAATAGGAACAAAAATAAGAACAGAAAAGAAAATGAACACACAAACACAAACACAAACACAAACTCGAGTGGAAACACGAGCGAAAACACGAGCGAAAACACGAATGGAGTCTGAGAAATGGGGATGGCTTAACAAAAACATTCCCCGAAGGCGGATACCCTCGAGGAATGAAATGCTATGTACTTTGCAATCGTGCAGATTGCTGTTGTCGTATACGAACGGTAAGGCCGTATTAGTACGAGGTGCGCTGAGTGGCGGCGTAACTGATTTTCAGGGCGGAGACACGACGCAACTCCTGCTTGATGTCGGTAATGACACCCATGCGGGTTTCCTTGTCTGCCTTGATACTTACGGTCATAAGACCTTGCTCACCCTCTTTCATAGACGAACGCTCGTTGGCGATGTACTCACCAATCTCGCGCGTCTCTGCAAACGCATCGTCTAACTGGATACGCGTATCAGCACCATACTGCTTGCGGAACTCTGCCGTAGGCGTACCTACATAGATGTAACGCACTAGCGATTTCTTCTCCAACTTGGTCAGTTCGGTTGCGCTCGGCACAATGAACTGCACCTTGTAGGTAACCTCCTTCATAGAAGTAACGGACATAAAGAAGAACAGAAGCATGAAGATAATATCGGGGAGCGAAGATGTGTTCAGAGCAGGCATCTCGCGCTTCTCATTTCTACGAATTTTTGCCATATTATTCTCCTCCGTAGTTTTTAGGTTCAGCCTCCGAAATCTTCTGAGGATATACTTTCTGCACTTGCTTCTGTTGATCCTCGTTGAGTTCGTTGTAGGGGGTGTTGTTGAAATACTTGCGAGCGCACTCATCGCGCAACTCGTTGTATGCCGCTACGAGTTCGTTCTGCACATCGAGGTACGCTTGGTACTGCGTATCCACATCGTTCTGGACGGAGATGACATGCTCCTTGGTATAACGCTGTATCCCAATCGGGGCACCGAAATCCTCCTCGAACAACTTGGGCAGATTCGCTTCGTCGTTCTCGTTCTTAATGAACTCTTTGGCTGTCTCTCTTAGTTGCTTAACATCCATCAGTTGCCCCTGCACCATCAACTGGTTCGCCGAGTTGATTTTTACAATCATCAGGTTGCGCTTGTTGATGTTGGTGTCCTCGACTTTCTGGTCGGGAGGAACGGGAGCAGGTAGACGGCGCGACAATCCCTGGTTGACATCCATACTGGTCGTAACCAGGAAGAATATCAGCAGCAAGAAAGAGATATCCGCCATAGAACTGGCATTTATCTGTGGGATTTTCTTAGCCATAGTTTGTACTCAATTTTAACTGTTGCGTCGCAGTATTACTTCTTGCACTTGGTGTAGATAACGCCACCGATGAGTGCGCAGATAGTAGCAGCGGTCAAGATGTAGGTCAGATAGAGGAGTGCGTCCGTCATCTGTGCCATAAAGCCGACATTATCAGTACCCTCGTAGCCGATAATCTCCAGTTTCTCGGGGCTGCCCAAGAACCAACAGATAAGCATCAGCACTACGAAACCGATAACCGTTACCAAAGAGCGTACAGCCTTCGGCTTGTTGTACTTGCAGTTCTTGATGAACTCCCAGATCACAACGCCCAAGGTAACAAGGCAAACAATACCTACAAGGATGTATGTCCAGTCGAGCAAAAGTTCGGTGAAGCGGGGAATATCCAAGAAATCGCCCGCTACCTCCAACGACCCGTTCGAACCACCGGCGAAGAACATAACCGTGAAGACTACGCTCACTGCCAAGAGGATAAGAAGGGTTATTTTCGGTATCAATTTATAGTTCTTCATAAGACAATCGATTTAGATGTTTGTAACCAATTTATATAGATTATATAAGGAAAGGCACAAACTCGGATTACTTATTGTTCTGCTTAGCGTCGTATTTTACTACCAAGTCAAGCAGGCTGATAGAACTATCTTCCATTTCGTTAACGAGACCCTCTACCAAAGTAAGGATGTAGTTGTAGAACAATTGAAGGATGATGGCGATGACAAGACCAAGGAGCGTGGTCAACAGAGCGACCTTGATACCACCGGCAACGACCGTAGCCGAGATATCACCTACTTGTTGAATCTTATCGAATGCCTCGATCATACCGATGATGGTTCCCAAGAATCCCAACGACGGAGACAGAGAGATGAAGAGCGAAATCCAGGTCAAGTTCTTCTCCAAAAGACCGAGTTGAACGCCTCCGTAAGAAGAAACCGTCTTCTCTACTACATCGATACCTTCATCGTAGTGCAGAAGACCTTGATAGAAGATACTTGCAATAGGACCGCGGGTGTTACGGCATACATCAAGAGCCGCTTCGATACCCTTCTCGTTAAGAGCCTTCTCTACATTGGCGAGCAGGATTTTGGTATTCGTCTTCGAGAGAGACAGATAGATAATACGCTCGATGCAGATAGCTAGACCGAAAATCAAGCAGAGCAAGGTCGCTGCCATAAAGCCGGCACCACCTTCGATAAATTTGGTCTTCATGTACTTGTGGAGTGCTACGACACCACTCTCTTCAGCAGATGCTGCTGTTTCGTCTTGAGCAGGTTGGTTTACAACTTGTTCGGTGGTTGCCTCTGCAGCAGCGGCAACAGTGTCCTCTTGTGCCATAGCAGCCGTGCCGAATGAAAGCATAGCCAATACGGTAAGGGTTGCAAATACTTTTTTCATGATGAGAATAATAGTTTATTTTGTTTATTGTTTTCCATTGTCTCCGCAGCGGTTGTCTGACTGCGGGTGTTTCTTCGGGGTATTGTATGTTCAATCGCGGGGTTGTGACGCAACACAATCGCACTTGTCTTGTTTTGTCGCTTTGCTACCGCTCATAAACAGGTTCATACAGCGGCTATCACCAGATTTTTTGCGGAGAGATAAGGATTTCTGCGTAATCTCCACGGTTCGCCACGGCATCCCGTACAAGAATTTGGTTGCAACTCACCACGCAGGAACAAGTTCGTGTGGTAGCTATCACCAAAATCCTTGCGGAGAGACGGGGATTCGAACCCCGGAAACCCTTTTGGAGTTTACACGCTTTCCAGGCGTGCCTCTTCAACCACTCGAGCATCTCTCCTCATATTATAAGCCGCCCCCGTTCCGTAGCGGCTATTCTATGTGCGCATAGCAGGTCTTTCTGTACAGGGATTTTTCACCCTTTCGGATAGACACCATACAAAAACGCTGCAAAGTTACAAAAAATATCCAATACCACAAAAGTAGCGGGCTTTTTTTTGTATTTTTCCACCATAGAACGCCAAAAGCGCACTTTTGCGGACATGATTTGCGGATGAAAGGCAGAAATGACAGGAGTAAAATTAAATCAGCAGAAAGGAGGTGTAATGATAGTAGAGGAAGACTTTGGCCAGAATTTAGGCAAACCACGAGAAGAGATATATTGTCACAAAGTACGCTATACATATAAGGAAAAAGACACTGCGGGCAGTCGATGTATATTGGCGGAAATAGAGGACTGCCAGGTGGTTCTGCAGAGCAAACGACACAGGAATGCACGACGAGAGATAGAGCGTGGCGTCCGTGACGGGAAGCAAGGGGCGGAATGTGTAATAAGCGGGTGCGGGAAAGGTAATCGGGAAAATGCTCAAAACAGCTGCTGCTACAGCGAAGAGCGACAAGAAAACAACTTCCATACGCCAGCGGAGCGTGTTGCGCTCGAGGCTGAACAAAAGAACGAGAATGAAGAATATACCCACTCCCCAAAAGGGCAGCAAGGCATGTGCGTTCACACCCAAACTATAGTATGTCGTGCGGCAGAAAAGCCCCACATAGCCCGTCTCGGCAAAGAAAAAGAAATGTGCAATGGCAAGGTAGATAGCAAATGTGCCTGCGGCAATAAGGGAGGCGGACAGGGTACGGACATTGAAGTCGCGCGAGAAAAGCATGGAGAGCCACAGTATAGGAATAAACGACACAAAATCAGGCATAAACAGCGAACCAAGTAGCAGCGTGAGCGTGGCGATAAAGGCACTCTCTGGCGAGAACTCCTCGGTTTGCTCATGGCGTAGCAGGTGTAGGACGAGCAGCAGGCACGCAATGCCTACTTGCGCCTGCCAGCAGGTGTGCAGGGCGGGAAATGCCGTAATGGACAAGATGTAAAACAGAATGGGCAAGCCGTCCTCTTTCTGGCGGTTATGCAGGGGTGTGGTAGTATAAAAGAAGAGCGTGGTGTTGGCAATAGTGAGCAGAAAAGTGGGCAAGACGGTCTGCCATGTGCGGGCAAAAGACGGTATCCACCCGCATAACACAACCGCTGAGAGTAGCAAGGCTACCCCCAACGGTATGCGTGTTATTTTCGTCAACCCCTGCAGCATATACAACGGATTAGAAGTCTATCCTCCTTGCGATTCCCTATCGTTTATTGCTCTTCACCCGAAGAAAAACCGAACCTGCGCAATAGGTACTTCGAGTCAGCCTTCTTGCCGCGGAACTCTTCGTACAGTTCTTCCGCATTGCGTGTCCCGCCTTGCTCCAGCAGATGGCGGAAGCGTGCTGCCACTTCGGGGTTGAGTATGTCGCCGGTCTCCTCAAATGCGGCGAACGCATCCGCATCGAGCACTGCCGACCATGTGTAACTGTAGTAGCTTGCCTCGTATCCGGTCGTGAAGATATGGTTGTAGAAGGTCGAGCGATAGCGGGTAATTATCTCGGGTATCATCTCCATGCGTGCCATCGATTCCGCCTCGAAAGCGTTCACATCGAAGTCCGCCGTGTCGGTGCGCTCATGATAGTCCATGTCGAGAATCGTTGCGGACAGCAGTTCCGTTTCCACAAATCCCTTGTTGAAGGTCCGTGCATTGTTTATCTTTGCCACGAGCGAATCGGGAATCAGTTCTCCGGTCTGATAATGGAAAGCGTAGGTCTTCATTATCTCCGGGCGGTAGCAGTAGTTCTCCATGAATTGCGATGGCATTTCCACGAAGTCACGCGGTGTGTTCGTTCCCGAAAGAGTGCGGTAGGTAGCCTTCGACAGCAGCCCGTGCAGTGCGTGTCCAAACTCATGGAACAGCGTCTCCACGTCGTCCATCGACAGCAGCGACGGATTGCCTTTGGTAGGTTTGTTGAAGTTGCCTACATTGATAATCACGGGTCTGTGGTCCACGCCCTCTGCATCCACATATTGGCTGCTTATGTCGTTCATCCACGCTCCCGGACGCTTGCCTGCACGGGGGAAGTAGTCGGTGTATAGGATACCCACCAGTGCGCCTTCCGTGTCGGTCACTTTGAATACCTCCACTTCGGGGTTATATACCGGCATATCTTTCAGCGGCTCAAAGTTCAGCCCGTATAGGTTGTGTGCCAACTCAAACACGCCCTTGCGCACATTGCTCAGTTCGAAATACGGCTTCAGTTCTTCCTCGTTGAGGTCGTATTTCTGTTTGCGCAGCCGTTCCGCGTAGTACCACCAGTCCCACGGCTGCAGTTTCTCGCCGGGCAAGTCTTGTTCCATCAGTTCTTGCAGTGCCGCAGCCTCTCGTTTTGCGGCCTGCAGACTCGGACCCCACACGGTCTGCAGGAATTCGTCCACCGTCTTGTGGTCTTTGGCCATGCAGTCGGCCAGTATGTAGTCGGCGGGGCAGTCGTATCCCAGCAGGTGTGCTTTCTCCACACGCAGGCGCATGGTCTTTACGATCACCGCTTTGTTGTCGTTCTCGTTGTCGTGGTTGCCGCGCGTGGTGTAGGCAGTCAGCAGTTCGCGACGCAGTTCACGGTTCTCGCAGTATTGCAGCACGGGTGTAAAACTCGTGCGTTTCGGGGTGAAGAGCCACGCATCGGGTCGTCCGGCAGCCTGTGCTTCCTCTTTGGCAGCCGCTTTTGCGCTTTCAGGCAGTCCTTTCAGTTCGTTCTCGTCGGTTACAAACAGTTGGTATGCATTGGTCTCGACCACCACATTGTTGCCGAACTGCAGCGATAGCAAGCCCAATTCGGTGTTTATCTCTTTGAGTCGTTCTTTCTTGTCGGCGGGCAGGGCAGCGCCGTTCAGTGCAAACTGCTCGTAGGTTTTCTTGAGCAACTGCATCTGTTCAGCGTTCAGTCCCAACTGTTCCCGGCGGTCATATACGGCCTTCACCCGCTCGAAGAGTGTATCGTTGAGCAGTATGCCGTCTTTCAGTTCCGACAGCATGGGCGACACTTTTTCGGCAATGCGGTTCATCTCGTCCGTGGCGTCTGCGTCGAGTATGTTGAAGAACACGCCATGCACACGCTCCAGCAGCAACCCGCTGCGGTCGAGTGCCACGATGGTGTTGTCAAAGGTCGGTTCTGCCTCGTTCGATACGATGGCGTGTATCTCCGCCTTGTTTTCGGCGATAGCCTGCTCAAAAGCGGGCAGATAGTGTTCGGTGCGCACCTTGTCGAATGCAGGCACGCCGTAGGGTGTTTTCTGCTCGGTGAGCAACGGATTTTGGTTGTTGCAAGCCATAAGTGTACAGAGCATGATGCCCATTAAGAGAGAATTATTTTTCATTATTTTCCGTATTTGCTGTTTGGTTTGTGTCGTCCGATTCCGCATGGGTTTGTGCATCCGATTTTATCTTCACGTTTTTGCGCATCGAGTTGCGGATCATCTTTCGCATATTGGCGCTTTCTTCGTCCACTTTCCCGTGGAAGTGCGGCTTAAAGTCTTTGGCGTATTTACACTTTGCCAATTTTATTTTCAGGTCGTCGTTGTTGCCCGACACATGCACGCCGAGATAGATAGGCGACAGCACATTGATGTCGTAGTTGTAGGTCATGTCCAGCGTATGTTGTCCGCCGAGTGCCACCATGTAGTTGTCCATCGACACGCAGAACGGATACACGTCTATTTCCTTTTTATAGACCGTTATCTCGGCCGATATGCTATCCACTTTGTTTTCGGTTTTCTTGTTGAACAGCAGCAGTTTCGATATTTTGCTGAAGGTATCGCCATCCATCACCACGAGGTCTTTTCCGTATATGCTGCAAGCGCCGCGAAGGGTCGAAGGCTTGAATTCGTATTTTGCATTCGTATAGGTTTCTGCCGCCAGATGGAATTCCGCAGCGCCTTTGAAGGACCGAAGCATCGGCACGATCGAGTCCAGTTGCGGAATCATACGTATCAGTTCCTCTATGTTGATGTCTATCATGTGGTAGTCAAATCCCACATAGATATGGTTGCGCCGCGGCGTACGATACATGGCGGTCAGTTGCAGTTTGGCGGCGTTGCATACAAAACCCATCTCGTCGAGCACCAGCACGCCGTCTTTGATGTACAGTTTTCCTTTCAGGTTGTGGGCGGTCTCGTTGAATACCACCGCTTCTTTTATGTGCGTATTCAGTGCCACATCCACCCCTGTCGGCACGAGGAACGGATTGGCGTCATCCGCACCCGTTGTCGTGGCAGCCGCAGCGGTCGTTTCGTCCGTTTTCGCACCGTCTGCAGCCTGTTCTTCGCTGCCCGCATCGGCGGAGCAGAGTGCCATCAGTTCGTTCACATCCGTGTGGTCGGACACAAAGTCGAGTTTGCCCACCATCGTGCCTTCTTTTCGCAGCCAAGCCCCTATGTTCTTCACCTCGCCCGACAGCGCAAAGTCTGACTTGCCGACCCGCATTTGCGATTTTTCGATGCGAAAGTCTTTGTTCGAGTACGAGAAAGTGATTTGCGGCACATACACTTTTTGCGTCAGCTGTGCCGTTTCCACCTCGCCGTCGGTCAGGCTCACATCCAGTTTCGGATTCCATTGCAGCAGCACATTCTCGCCTTGTTTGTTGTATCGAGCCGCAGCGGCAATGTTCAGTGCGCCTGTTTTGGCTTTCAGGTCGTTTCCCATGGCGGCTTCGAGCGAGGCGGTCTGTATCGACGCTTTCAGTCGGGGTATTGTCTTGTCTTTTCGGCTGGGTCGCAGACTGGCCTCGAGGGTTGATTTCGTCAGGTGTGCCACCATATCCGTGTAGTGTCCTTGCAGGTCGGCGAACGCCACCTGTGCGTTCAGCACGGGCACGGCGGTCGTATCTTTCGTGTCGTATTCGGCGTAGGCGGTCAGTTTGGGTGCTTTGACGGTGGCCGCCATGCTGTCCATCGAGGCTGTCAGCGGGTCGTTCGATTGCAGTCCGAGCGTAGCGTACCATATCGGATTTTGTCCGAGTATGTTGCTTGCCTCCACGCTCATATTGGTTTGTCCGAGTGTGGCTTTTGTGCCGTCGGCCATGCCGAAATCGAGCGATTGCAGTGTCAGTGTCCCTTGCAGCCACCCAACCATCTTTTTAGTCGGTTTGGGATTGGGAATTTGGAATTGCAAGCGGTTGTCGGGCAGCGCAGCGGTCATGCCGCTCATGGCGTAATCGATGTCGGTCAGTTTGAGGTCGCCCATTATCCGTCCTCGTTCGAGTCGCAGGTTGGTCAGGTCGTCGAGGTGTATGCGCACCCCTATATTCCCGAAGCAGCGCCCTACCAACTCCATACTATCCGGCAAGAAGTACGCCATATCCGCCAGCGACACATCGGCTTTCGTCTGCAGGTCAATGAGCATATCGCCCAGCGGGTCGCTTATCTGCCCCGTAGCCGACAGTTTGGTGTCCTTTGTCTGTGCCTGCAATCGGTGTATCTCCACCCTGCTTACCGCCTTTGGGTTCATATCGATGTCGGCATCTGCTTCCATTTCCACCCCTGTCAGCAGATAGGGCAGTCCGGCATATTTGCCTTCGCCGTCTTCCAGTTCGATATGTGCTGTCACGCGAGGCATGGATGATTCGCCATATACGCCCTCCACATGTGCCGAGAGCGACGCTTTTCCGTCCACCTCAATATCTTTCAACGTCTCTGTCAGGTTCTGTGGGAGCAGGTCGAATAGCGGTCTAATTTGCCATTCGTTGGCGGTGATGTCCATGTTCAGTCCGATGCTGTCGCCTACCTGCACTTCGCCGTCCAGGCCGATTGTGTACCGGTCCGCCCGAACCACTGCCTTATGTAGCCGGAAGTTCATCCTTTCGAGATCTATGGCTGCCGGCAGGTCGAGTTCCACCTCCAGGCTGTCAGCATACCGGGTTGTTCCCATCGTGGCGCTGACGCTCTCGGCGTGCAGCCTCAGCCGCACCTTATCCCAACTCTCAGCCGTCAGACCGAGTGCCGTATTTTCGAGCGAGGCGTCTATGGAGTCCTTCCTATCCACGAAGGATATATGCCGTCCCTCCACCGTAGCCGCATCGATGCATATATCTGCAAACGGCAGTCCGCTCGAGGTCGTGTCTGTTGTGTCCGTAGCCGTCGTATCGTTTGCCGCCGCAAACACATCATAGTTTGTCGTTCCGTCCGCCGCGATGTATATATTGGCGACCGCATCGGGCAGCGACAGTTCCCGCACCACCAGCCTGTTGTTGTTGAGGTATTCCCTTACATTGACGGTAGCCACCACCTCCGGTGCATAGAGCAGCGTATCGTTTTGCGCACCCTCTTTGGGATTGACGAGGCACACGCCCCCAATCCGCAAGCCAAATTCAGGGAAGGTTGAGAAGAAAGTCAGTTCCACCTCGCCTATCTCGTGTTCGCACACGATGTATTGGTCTGCCATTTGCCGCACGACAGGCGTCAGCCGTGAGGGCGTGAATACGGCCCACACAATGATACCCACAGCGATGCACCCAAGCAGCAGCACGCCACCTACGACCGCTGCTGCCGTGATACCGAATATTTTCCAAAAGCGTTTCATATACTCTTCACTTTCAATGCTCACCCGCACCTCATAACTCAAGTTCTAAACTCCAAGTTCAAAACCCGAAACTCAAAGTTCCAAAATTACTTTCCCGCAATTTTCTTGAACGAGAATTTATTGCTTTTTTGGTCTTTCTCGTAGTAAGCGAGTTCGGTTTCCGTCAGTTTGGTTACGACATAGCTCTTGGGGATTTCAGCGCCGTCGTTGTCCATCAGTTGGATTTCCAGCAGGTCGCCGGTTTTGGTTGTGAAGTTCCACTTAAACCATCCGTTGCCCATGTGATTATTTTTCACATCTTCTTCTGTTACCTCCTCGGCCTCGTCCCACTCGTATCCCAACTGATATTCATCGCTTTGGCGTTCGTTGGTGAAGTTCACATAGTGTTGTGTTCCGTCCTCGAGCCAGTATCCGTATAGGTTACTTTCCGAGAATCCGAGATCATCCTTCGTCGAGCAAGCGGCCATGGCGAGCCCTACCAGAGCCACCACTGCCATGCGTACAAAATTCTTTTTCATTGTTTTCTATTTTTATAGTTTAGTTTATTATTCCGGTCCGTCTAGCCCTCCCCAGTCCTCCTAGTTCTCCTAGTCCTTCTAGTTTGTCCAGTCCTTCTAGTTATTATTTGCCTTAGCAGTCCCGAAGGAACTCCTAAGAACAATACAATTAGGCCTTTTCAATTCGTATATTCACGCTGTACCCGTCCATGTCGAGCACCTGTGCTTCGCCTACCTTGTCCACCAGTTGCAGCGAGGTGGCGAGCACTTGCGATGCGATATACTCCCCGCAATGCTCTACGGCGGCGTTGATTTCCCCGCGTCGTTCTATCTCGATGGCGATACGGTCGGTTATCTCCATCCCGGAGGTCTTGCGCAGATTCTGAATACGATTAATAAGTTCGCGCGCGATACCCTCCTCAATCAGTGCATCGTTCAGTTCTATGTCGAGTGCAATGGTCAGCACGCCGTTGTTGGCAACCAGCCAGCCCGGCATATCTTCCGTGATGATATCCACATCTTCCGCCACGAGGTCGATGTCGAGCAGTCGGAATGTCCCCGCCGCCTCAAAAGCAGCGATGTCGTCCTGGCTCATCTGCCCGATAGCAGCCGCCAGTTCTTTCATCTTGCCGCCAACCTTTTTGCCCAGCACCTTGAAGTTCGGTTTTATTTTCTTGACCAACTTCACATCCGAATCCTCCGCGCGCACTATCTCGAGTTCTTTCACATTCACCTCAGCCTTTATCAGGTCCTGCACATGCAGCAGTGCGGCGAGTGTGTCTGCATCGGGTGCGGGAATCACGGCTTTTTGCAGCGGTTGGCGCACATTCTTTTCGGCACGCTTGCGCAGGCTCAGTATCATCGAGGTCGCTTGTTGTGCGAGATACATCGAGCGTTCCAGTTGCTTGTCTATCAGCGCTTTGTCCGCTTTTGGCCAGTCGCTCAGGTGAACGGTCTTGCCCGTCAGGTCACGATAGAGTCGGTCGCCAAAGAACGGTGCATTCGGTGCCATCAGTTGTGCCACCACGCGCAGGCACTCGTACAGCGTGCTGTAGGCTGCCTGTTTGTCAGCGTCCATCTCGCCGCCCCAGAAGCGTTTGCGGTTCAGTCGCACATACCAGTTGCTCAGGTCGTCCTGCACAAAATCCGAAATCGCACGCCCCGCTTTGGTGGGCTCGTATGCCTCGTATGCAGCCGTCACTTCTTCGATGAGCGAATTGAGTCGGCTCAGCACCCATTTGTCTATCTCCGTGCGCTCGCCCGTCAGCGTGCCGGCCTCCCAGCCGTCCACATTGGCGTACAGCGCAAAGAAACTGTAGGTGTTATAGAGTGTCCCGAAGAACTTCCGACGGATCTCGTCCACTCCTTCCGGGTCAAACTTCAGGTTCTCCCACGGGCTCGAGTTGGTCAGCATATACCACCGCACGGCATCGGCTCCGTATTTGTCGAGTGTCGAGAACGGATCCACCGCATTACCGAGTCGTTTCGACATCTTGTTGCCGTTCTTGTCGAGTACCAATCCGTTGGAAATCACATTCTTGTATGCCACCTTGTCCTCTATCATCGTATGGATGGCGTGCAGCGTAAAGAACCACCCGCGGGTCTGGTCCACACCCTCCGAGATAAAGTCCGCTGTGCGTGGAGCGTCCTGATTCTCAAACGGATAGTGGTTCTGTGCGTAGGGCATGGCACCCGAGTCGAACCACACATCTATCAGATCGAGTTCCCGCTTCATCGGCTTGCCGCTCTTCGAGCAGAGGATGATGTTGTCCACATAAGGGCGGTGCAGGTCAATCACCGCCGGGTCATAATTCTCTTTCGAGTAGTCGCCCGGTTTGTGTTTCGGCCACGGGTTCTCTTTCATGAATCCCGCTACCACTGCCTTATCTATTTCCTCAAACAGTTCCTGAATCGACCCGATACAGATCTCCTCCTGCCCGTCTTCGGTGCGCCAAATAGGCAGCGGCGTTCCCCAGTAGCGGGAGCGTGACAGGTTCCAGTCGTTCAGGTTCTCGAGCCATTTGCCAAAGCGTCCCGTACCCGTCGATTCGGGCTGCCAGTTGATGGTCTTGTTCAGCCGAATCATCTCCTCACGCGCCTTGGTCGAGCGGATAAACCACGAGTCAAGCGGGTAGTACAGCACCGGCTTGTCCGTACGCCAGCAGTGCGGGTAGGTATGCACATGTTTCTCGATACGGAATGCCTTGTTGCTTGCTTTTAGCACCATGCAGATCGCCACATCCAGCGTCTCGTCTTTGTCCGTCAGCGTCGGGTCGTACGCGTTCTTCACAAATCGCCCTGCCCACGGCTTGTATGCCTCCACATCGATATGTTTTGCCACGAAATCGGCGTCCAGGTCTTCCAATACAAAGAATTTACCCGTCATATCCACCATGGGTCGTTGCTCGCCTTTCTTGGTGATGAATACCATGCCGGCGATACCCGCTTTCTTGGCAACGAACGCATCGTCCGCACCAAAAGTCGGCGCAATATGCACAATACCCGTACCCTCCTCGGTCGTCACATAGTCGCCCGCAATCACGCGGAACGCATCGCCGTCGGGTTTTGCCCACGGAATCAACTGTTCGTATTCCATGCCGACCAGGTCTGTCCCCTTGCCGCGCCAGAGTATCTCGGGGGCTTCGCCCAACTCTTTGCTATAGGTCGCTACACACGCCTCTGCCAGCAGGTAGAGGGCGGGAATCTTCGTGTAAGGGTTCTCCCCGCGCACCACCACATAGTCGATTTTCGGACCCACGCACAAGGCAGTGTTGCTTGGCAGTGTCCAGGGTGTCGTCGTCCATGCCAACGCATACAAGTCGAGTGTCGAGAGTTGAGTGCTTAGAGCAGTTGAGAGTTGAGCATTCAGTTGCCGAATGTGGAATTGTGCAGTGCAAGTAGTATCTTTCACATCCCTGTAGCACCCGGGCTGGTTCAGTTCGTGCGACGACAGTCCTGTCCCCGCAGCGGGCGAATAGGGCTGAATGGTGTAGCCTTTGTACAGGTATCCGTTTTGGTAGAGTTGTTTGAGCAGATACCACAGGCTCTCGATGTATTTGTTGTCGTAAGTGATATACGGATTTTCGAGATCCACCCAGTACCCCATCTGTTTGGTCAGTGCCGTCCATTCTTTGGTGTATTTCATCACCTCACGGCGGCAGGCAGCGTTGTATTCATCCACGCTGATTTTCTTTCCGATGTCTTCTTTGGTAATGCCGAGCAGTTTCTCCACGCCCAACTCCACGGGCAGCCCGTGTGTGTCCCATCCGGCCTTACGCTGCACCTGATAGCCCTGCATCGTCTTGTAGCGGCAGAAGGTGTCTTTTATCGTGCGGGCAAGCACATGGTGAATACCCGGCATGCCGTTTGCCGAAGGAGGCCCCTCGAAAAACAGGAAGGCAGGATGTCCTGCACGGGTTTCGATACTTTGGTGGAATAAGTCTTCTTTTTCCCAGTCAGCCAGCACCTCACGGCTCATTTCTGGCAGATTCAACTGCTTGTACTCTTTGAATTTCTTCATATAGTGTTGTTTATATGGCAATAATGTTTCTATCTTTTTAGGCTATTGACGCTGCTATCTGTACACTGTGCAATCTCATCATTTGTGGCGACACGCACCTATTTTGGGTGGTACAGGGGCTTACTGTTCCCAGCCGTCGAAGATGTCAGAACCGTACTGGTTGTCCTCCTTGGGGTCGTGCAAGGGCGACCAAATCTGCGCAAAGAATGGATTCTCGCGGGCAATCTTGTCCCAATGCCATGGGCGGGAATTCGGTTCGTCACGGTATGGCCAAGGCATACATTCGGGACACCAATGACCTCCCAACAAAACGACACGGGCTGAGGCCTTGAAACGATGGCCTTCGGCACATTCCCACTCCAACGGAGTGTCCCAATCGCCCTGCGTCATCTCGGTAGATATGCATTTGCCGCCACGGAAAGCCGCTGCCTTCTGCATATCTTCGAGGGTGAACAGACTCTTGGGCTTCTGCTCGTCGTAGCCGTGGTCGAGCAAAACAACCTCCTCGCTATTGTGGCTGAGGTCCATGTCTTTCCATTTAGGAATAGCCTTGTACGCCTCCAACGAACCATAGTAGGCGTGGATACGCTGCTCTATATGGTGGCGGATCCACCACTGCGTGCCGTGCGTCTTGGAATTGGCAAGGCAGTACATGGCAAGTTTGACACAATGCGGGAAGAGTTTGGCAATTTTGGTCTTTGAGGCAAACTTCACCGCAGCAGGAATGCTATCGGCCTTTGCCAACTCGGCAAAATACTCCCGTACAGGGATGTTGGCACGGAAATGCAGGTATTGCTCGAGGCGGTCTCCATCGGCATACCACATACCGTGGAAATTGCGAGTGGTGAACCACTTGGCCTCGAAAATCTGCTCCGGACGGGGGCAACCGACAGCATCGAGCAACAAACGCTCGAATTCGTAGTTGTTGATACGGTATTCCTTGCCCGAACCGATGTTGTAGTATTGATTCCAAAACTCTTCAGGCACCTCATTACGGCAGACACGCTCCAACAGGCGACCGCTGTCCTCGACTGTTGCCCACTCGAGCACGCCACGGATAGGCACATGGAACATGATAGGGTCGAAATTGTTCAGAATGGCGGGGTAGAGTATACCCGATTGGCGCAGACTGACCCACTTCTTGATGGGCGAGTTGGTGAGAATATATTCTGCACGGACTTTGGTAATGCCGTAGTGGTCATAGGCGGATACGCAGATAGGGTCGCCTGTGCGTCCCCAATGCAGCGGTTCACGGCGGTCGCCCATCTGGGCTACGCTGCCGATATAGACCACGCGGGGCTGCTTGTCTTCGGGTTGTGCGAGTACGGCATCGCGGATATAAGTTGCAGCGGCGATGTTCGTCTTGCGGGTGGCGGTGGGGCGATAGTCCGCTTGCGGCGAGACCATACCGCCCACATGCAAGACAATGTCTGCGCCCGTAACGCCTTGCAGAATATCCTCGTAACGGGTAAGGTCACCCCATATTACCTCCACCTGATTCAGCAGCGGGGCTAACAGTTTCTTGTTTTTTGCACTAGGGCGAGCCAGTATGCGTAGGTTATATCGTTCGGGGTAGCGCAGTATCTCTTGCATACCCGCATAGCCCATAGTGCCTGTTGCACCGGTTAGAAAAACAGTTTTCTTACTCATATTTTGTCGGCTGTGCCGTTCTTCTGTACATTGGTTAATGTACGATTAACAAATTATTTCTTCGTGTTATGTACGAGTTTGTGCCACCGTTCTTTGAAGAAGCCGGTGGTGTTGTTGATAAGTTGGTCTCCCCAGTGCTGCTGTTCTTCTTCGGCAGCCTCCATACGGTATTGCTCTGCTACGGCGGCATCGTTGTCGGTAATGACCAGCAACTGGTCGCCTGCCTGCAACTCCGATTTGCCCGACGGAACGAAGAAATCCTCCCCTCGGCGCACCATGATAACCAGTGTCTTAGCAGGCAAATCGATGTCTTTGAGTTGCGTTCCCATGATGAGCATATCCTGTGTTACCTCAATCTCCGTGGCCGACGACTCTATCTCCTCTGGCAGGTCGAGATCGAAGTGCTGCAATTTCTTCAGGTTTGTTACGGGCAGTGCCAAGCCTAGTTTGCGTGCCATAGCAGAGAGCGAAGTACCTTGTACGACCAGCGAAACCAGCGTGCATAGGAAGACGATATTGAATATCAGGTCGGCATGGTCTACATTCGATGCTTTGCAGAGAATAGCAAAGATGATAGGCACTGCGCCCTTGAGTCCAACCCAACTGAGCATCGTTTTGTCCTGGCGTGTGAACTGCTTAAACGGCAGCATACATAGGAATACCGATATAGGGCGCGAGATAAAGATCATTACAATGCTTATAATGAGGCACGGCAGCCACACTTGCAGTTGCAGCAACTCGTGCGGGCGTACCATCAGTCCGAGTACGAGGAACATCACCAACTGGCTCAGCCAAGTCAGTCCGTCGAAGAAACTGCGAGTCTGGCGTTTGCGGGTAAATTTGCTGTTGCCTATCACAAGACCACCGATATACACGGCGAGGTAAGTGTTCCCTTGCAGATAGTAGGTAATAGAGAAGATGAAAATGCAGGCGGTCAGCACCATAATAGGGTAGAGCGATTCATTACTCAATTGCGCTTTGCGCATAAGGTTCACAATGCCTTTCCCGAAAAGGAAACCGATTACAGCACCCATAACCAATTGTACCACAATGGTCTGCACAATAGCCAACCCCGAAATCTCTGTCGCTGTGGCGGTTACGACACCTATCAGCGTGGTGGTCAGTACATACGCCATCGGGTCGTTCGCTCCGCTCTCAAGTTCCAACAGCGGGCGTAGGTTGTGCTTAAAACCGATACCCGAGGTGCGCAGAATAGAGAAGACCGAGGCAGAATCAGTGGACGACATAGTTGATGCCATCAGCAGGGCTACCCAGATACTCACGCTTGCAATGGCGTTCAGCCAACCGAAGATGAAATAGATGAGTACGCCTGTAATTATGGCAGTCAGCAGCACACCAAGTGTGGCGAGCGTCAGTCCAGGTATCATCACGGGGCGTATTTCCGAGAGTTTGGTGTCCATTCCGCCCGAAAACAGAATGATACAGAGAGCGACCGTACCGATGGCCTGTGCGGAGTCGATATTGAGCATATAGCCCATACCGTCTTCGTTGAACAACTTGCCGATGCCGTCTGCACCGAAGAGCATACCTACGGCAAGAAAGAGCAGCAGGGCTGGTACACCGAATTTGTAGCCGACTTTGTCGGTGAATATGCTGGCAAAGAATAGCAGCGACAGCACGAGGAGTATTAATTCTACTTGCATAAAGGTCTGTTTGTAAGGATAAAGGTAGTGTTATTTTAGAAAATAGATAGGGTTATTATGATATGGGTAAAATTTGCCCATAATGGGCTGCAAAGGTACACATTTTTTCTCGTTTTTGCAACTTCTGCCGTGTGTTTCCGGATTTTTTGCACACTATGCGCAATAAGGGAAGTGGGTATCTACCTTGTGTCCTCCTTGCCTCCTCCTTACTTTTGCAGAGCCGAACTCTTACCGAGCGCAGGTCAATGTATGCATTATCCGTTATGTATTACGCATTGCGTATTGCAAAAGCGAGAGGACTGCTTTCGCAATTCCCTCGCTTATCGTAGGTGATTATCACCCCTAAATTATTGTAGTAACAGAGTGTATTAGAGCAAGTTCACCGAGCGGTTCACAAACTTCGCCAGTGCCTCGCCTTTCAGCAGTCCGCTTGCCAGCAGGGCGATGTCGATAAGTTGATGTACCTTCTCGTCGCCGGCGGCGTGCTTTGCATACACTTCTTTCACTTGCTGACGGAGCGCACCCAACTCTTTGGTCACATTCGTCACGGCATCTTTCTCCTCTTGGGTCAAGTCGGCGTCCTTCTTGTCTTTTTGAGCGGCACGCAGGTCGTCCTCCTCTTTCTGTTTGGTGGCAATCTGCTCGTAGAGCGGTTTCACCTCCTCGGCAGCCTCAGCCACCAGCGTTTCCATCAGCCCTGTCACCTTCTCGTTGGCGGTATTCACCACCATGTTGTATTGGTCTGGCATTTGTCCGTAGAACGACATTCCCTGTTGGTGTGCCGACATCTCTTTCATACGGCGCATCCACTCATTTTGTGTCAGGAATACGGGCAGTGCATCTTTCGCCACCGACTCAAAACTAACCGAGTATTGTGTCTTCTCGCCCTTCGGCAGTTGGCTTTCAAAACTGTAGCGCAAGGCATCCTCTTGTTCTGTCGTGAGCGATACCGCCTGCTTGTCCTCTTTGAGAATCAGATTCTCTATCACATCGGAGTCTATGCGTACAAAGCGGATGGCATCTTTCTTGTCCTCGCCGTCGCCCATGCTCTTCTGTTCCATTTGCGACATAGCGTGTACATCCAGTTCGCCGTCCATCAGCAGCACATCGTAGCCTTTCTCTTTCGCACGCTCGATGTACGAGTACGAAGCATCGGGGTCTTGTGTGTAGAGCAGTATCTCGTCGCCGTTCTTGTCAGTCTGTGCCTCTTTCACTTGGGCTTTGTACTCCTCCAGTGTGAAGTACTTGCCCTCCAAGTTCTTCAGCAGGGCAAAGCCGATAGCCCGCTCGTAGAATTTCTCGTCGCTGAGCATACCGAATTGGATGAACATCTTCACATCGTCCCACTTCTTTTCAAAGTTTTCGCGGTCGTTCTTGTAGAGTTCTGCCAATTTGTCAGCCACCTTCTTTGTAATGTAGCCGCTTATCTTCTTCACATTGTTATCGCTTTGCAGGTACGAACGGCTCACATTCAGCGGGATGTCCGGAGAGTCGATTACACCATGCAGCAGTGTCAAGTATTCCGGCACAATGTTCTCCACCTCATCGGTCACATACACCTGATTGCAGTAGAGTTGTATCTTGTTGCGATGTACATCGAGGTTGTTCTTTATCTTCGGGAAGTACAGAATACCCGTCAAGTGGAACGGATAGTCCACATTCAGATGAATATGGAACAGCGGCTCCTCCATCTGCATGGGGTAGAGTTCGTGGTAGAACTTGTCGTAATCCTCGTCGGTCAGGTCTGCGGGTTGGCGCATCCAGGCAGGATTGGTGTCGTTTATCACATTGTCCTCTTCTGTCTCCACCTGCTTGCCGTCTTTCCACTCCTTCTTTTTGCCGAAGGCTATCTCTACGGGCAAGAACTTGCAGTACTTTTTCAGCAGTCCTTCAACGGTGGCGTCCTCCAAGTACTGCTTGAATTCGTCGTTGATGTGCAGCACGATGTCCGTACCCCGCTCCGATTTGATGGTGTCTTCCATCACATACTCCGGCGTACCGTCACAACTCCAGTGTACGGCCTTTGCGTCCTCTTTGTACGACTGCGAGTAGATCTCCACCTTGTCCGATACCATGAACGAACTGTAGAAACCCAAACCAAAGTGTCCGATGATGGCCTCTGCTTTGTCTTTGTACTTATTGACAAACTCCTCTGCGCCCGAGAAAGCGATTTGGTTGATGTATTTGTCCACTTCTTCGGCGGTCATACCGATACCGTGGTCTTGTACGGTCAGCGTGTGTTTGTCTTTGTCTATCACCACACGCACACGGGTGTCACCCAGTTCGCCTTTGAATTCGCCCACGCTTGCGAGGGTTTTCAGTTTCTGCGTGGCATCCACGGCGTTCGATATTATCTCACGGAGAAAAATCTCGTGGTCACTATACAAGAATTTCTTGATAACGGGGAAAATGTTGTTCGATGTTACCCCAATGTTTCCTTTGCTCATAGTATATTATGTTTATTCGTTTCAGTTTTGTTTGTTCCTGTGGATGGGCGCGCCCTCTGGATTTTCTGTTCGGTCGCCTGCCTATACTACGCAAAAACTTTGCCAAATCCATATACCTGCCATTTTGTCAGTACCCCATTCCCGTTCTACTCCTTTTTTAGAGGCATGGTAAGTCTAATAGTATGCCATTCTATTGGGAGACCACCCGAACCCTATCACGAAAGCACCCGAATAACCTTGTGGTCATTCGGGTGTCTTGGTTTACTCGTTTTTCTCACTTGTTTGGTGAGGGTTCTGTTGGTAGCGTTTATTTTCCCATTATCTTGCGGTACAGTACCTTCGGGTCAACTGCTTGGGCGATAAGGGCGTGCAGGTCCTCCATTTTGATACGCTCCTGCTCCATGGTGTCACGGAAACGCACCGTCACGCATCCGTCGTTGAGCGTGTCGTGGTCGACCGTAACACAGAACGGCGTGCCGATGGCGTCCTGACGGCGATAACGCTTGCCGATAGAGTCCTTCTCGTCGTAGTTGGTATGGAAGTCGAACTTGAGCATCTCGACAATCTCGCGTGCTTTCTCGGGCAGTCCGTCCTTGCGAACGAGCGGCATCACACACACCTTAACCGGTGCGAGTACGGGCGGCAGGGAGAGTACAACACGGCTGTCGCCCCCCTCCAACTGTTCCTCGTGGTACGAAGAGCATACCACGCTCAAGAACATACGGTCGACACCGATAGATGTCTCTATCACATACGGGGTGTAACTCTGGTTCAGTTCAGGGTCGAAATACTCGATCTTCTTGCCGCTGAATTTGGCGTGCTGACTGAGGTCGAAATTGGTACGGCTGTGGATACCCTCCACCTCTTTGAACCCGAACGGCATTTGGAACTCGATGTCCGTGGCGGCGTTGGCATAGTGCGCCAACTTCTCGTGGTCGTGGAAACGGTACTTTTCGTCGCCCAACCCGAGTGCCTTGTGCCATTTGAGTCGGAACTGCTTCCAATGCTCGAACCATTTCATCTCTTCGCCCGGACGAACGAAGAACTGCATCTCCATCTGCTCGAACTCGCGCATACGGAAGATGAACTGACGCGCTACAATCTCATTGCGGAATGCTTTGCCAATCTGTGCAATACCGAATGGTATCTTCATGCGCCCCGTCTTCTGCACATTCAGGAAATTGACGAATATACCCTGTGCCGTCTCGGGGCGCAGGTAAATCTTCATAGCAGCGTCTGAGGTACTGCCCATCTCGGTCTGGAACATGAGGTTGAACTGGCGCACATCCGTCCAGTTGCGTGTGCCGGAGATAGGGCAGACTATCTCCTCGTCGAGAATAATCTGCTTCAGTTCGGCGAGATCGTTGGCGTTCATCGCTGCACTGTACCGCTCGTGGAGGGCGTTGCGCTTGTCGATATGCTCTTTTACACGCTCGTTGGTCTGCTTATAGAGTTCCTCATCGAACGAGTCGCCGAAACGCTTGCGTGCTTTCTCGAGTTCTTTCTCTATTTTTTCGTCGTACTTGGCAATCTGGTCTTCGATAAGCACATCGGCACGGTAGCGTTTCTTCGAGTCGCGGTTGTCAATCAACGGGTCGTTGAATGCGTCCACATGCCCAGAGGCTTTCCATGTGGTGGGGTGCATGAAGATAGCCGCATCGATACCCACGATATTTTCGTGGAGAAGGGTCATCGAGTCCCACCAGTATTTCTTGATATTGTTCTTCAGTTCTACGCCGTTCTGCCCGTAGTCATAGACGGCTGCCAGCCCGTCGTAGATGTCGCTGCTCGGGAATACAAAACCGTACTCCTTGCAGTGTGCGACAATCTTCTTGAAAGTTTCTTCTTGTGTTGCCATATTTGTGTGATGCTTTATTATGTCATCGGGATAATACTTTCGTTTTGCTCTCCCGATATTTGCCCGCAAAGTTACGGCTTTTTTGCGATATAGCCAAACCTTTCGGCTAATTCTCCGTCCGCTGGGCTGAATTTGCCTATATAGACAACGAAAAAGGACAATCTACTCCCGTAGACTGTCCTTCTTAACAAAAACATCTGTGCGCAGGATGAGACTCGAACTCACACGATCTTGCGACCACTACCCCCTCAAAGTAGCGTGTATACCAATTTCACCACCTGCGCTGTCATCGGAGTTTGCTGCGTAGCAAAAATTCACTGCGTGGATGTTATACCCTGCAAACTCCTTCTCTTCCAAACACCAAGACTGCGCCTTGCTGTTTGGACGCAGAGTAAACTTACGCAATAAAGCGCTTGCTTACTCCGTTGCCCTAAAAAACTCAATTCATTTGAAAGATCACCTTTGTGCCCGAAACAGGACTCGAACCTGCACGTCTCTCAACACTCGCACCTGAAACGAGCGCGTCTACCAATTCCGCCATTCGGGCTTGTCTCTGTGGCTCTTGCGTGCAGGAGCGTTTAGAGTAAAAAAGCAGGAACGCTGTCCTGCTCTTCGTGTGAGCGGCAAACGAGACTCGAACTCGCGACCCCGACCTTGGCAAGGTCGTGCTCTACCAACTGAGCTATTGCCGCAAAATGTAGAAGACCACATACTTCCTTTTCGAAAGCGGGTGCAAAGGTACTGCTTTTTTCTGATATACCAAATTTTTCGGCAAAAAAAGTGATAAAAAAGTGCGTTTTTCTTCTTTTTCTCCTTTTCTCACCCGTTTTTTCGTACCTTTGCACCCGTTTTGACACCTCAAACAGATCGTTACGACATGGATATATCCCATACACCCGAAGAACAGGAACTCATTCGCCTGCGTTTGCGCCTCACGAAACGCTTCCATAAAGCGTGTGCCGACTATTCGCTCATTGAAGATGGCGACCATATACTAATCGGGTTGAGCGGTGGTAAGGACAGCTTAGCGTTGGTCGAGTTGCTCGGTCGCCGTGCGCAAATCTATGTGCCTCGGTTCCGTGTTACTGCCGTCCATGTGCGGGTGCGTGAGCGTGCCTATCAGTCCGATTTGTCGTACCTCGAAGACTTTTGTCGCGAGTGGCAAGTGCCTTTTATGGTCTGCGATACGGAGATTAAACCCTTGCCAGTGGACGCTGCACCGAAAGAGAAAGACCCCTGTTTCCTCTGCTCGTGGTACCGCCGCAAAGCCCTGTTCGAAACAGCCAAGTCGATAGGCTGCAACAAGATAGCCCTCGGACATCATCGGGATGACATAGTAGAGACCCTCCTGATGAACCTCATCTTTCAAGGGTCGTACGGCACGATTATGCCCGCACTGCAAATGGACAAAATGCCCCTTACACTTGTGCGTCCGCTTTGTCTTGTCGACGAGAGCGACTTGGTACGGTATGCAGCCCTGCGGGGGTACGAGAAACAGCCCAAACTCTGTCCGTTCGAGAAAGAGAGCAGTCGCGCCACGGTCAAGACCCTGCTTCACGACCTGGAGAAACTCAACCCCCATGTGCGCGAATCTATATGGAACGCAATCGCAAAGGGAATCAGAAAATAAAAGTCAGGAATCAGGCGTTGTACCTTGTTCTTGACTCCGTGGTAATACGACTAAAATCCTACACAAATGAATGGTATTTATACAATTATTCTGCTTGTTTGTTCCAATATCTTTATGACTTTGGCGTGGTATGGGCATCTCAAAATGGGCGAGTTCTCTTGGTTCCGCAGTCTGCCTTTGATTGCGGTCATCGCCATATCGTGGGGCATCGCTTTCTTTGAATACTGCCTGCAGGTACCTGCCAACAGACTCGGCTTCGAAGGCAACGGAGGTCCTTTCTCTCTTATGCAACTCAAAGTAATACAAGAGGTTATTACACTGACCGTCTTTGTGCTTTTCAGCGCCGTAGCGTTCCATACCACGCTGCGTTGGAACCATATCGTTGCGGCACTCTGTCTTGTTCTCGCTGTCTATTTTGTCTTCGGCTTCAAATAAACCGCCTCACGCTCTGCAATACAAAAAGCGGAAACGCCTTTTGGGGTTTCCGCTTTCTGGTACGGTATGCTGTCTTTTTTAGGAACATATCATTCGTGGTTCATCACCAACGGAGGGGACATAATTCCTGATCCCGACTCCTGATCCCTGGTTATCAGATAGAGAGTATTTTCAGGGCATCCCACTTGTCCGCCTTGACATCTTTTTTCTCCTTGATGGCTTTAATCATCGGCACATAGACGATCTCGTCGTTTTGGATACCGACCATTATGCTGCGCTGCTCTTCGAGCAAGGCCTGAATTGCCGCAATACCCATACGCGATGCGAGAATACGGTCGTCGGCCGTAGGCGAACCGCCCCGCTGCAAATGCCCAAGGATCGTCACACGCGGGCTGTACTCGGGGTGTGCCTCGGCAATCAGTTTGGCTACGGCATTGGCACCGCCCTCGATCGCATGCTCCTGTACAAGTACGATACTGGAGTTCTTGCTCTTGCGCCGTCCCTGACCGATAGCCGCCTCAATCTGCTCCATAATAGTTGCCCGCTCGGGGATAATGGCAGCCTCTGCGCCTGCGGCTATGGCGGCATTCAGCGTCAAAAAGCCGGCATCGCGCCCCATGACCTCCACGAGGAAGACACGCTCGTGAGAAGATGCCGTATCGCGCAGAATATCAACGCAATGCATAATGGTATTGAGTGCCGTGTCGTAGCCGATGGTGGTATCCGTTCCCCACAAGTCGTTGTCTATCGTACCCGGAATGCCGATAATAGGTACATTGTACTCTTGGGCAAAGATACGCGCACCCGTAAAAGTGCCGTCGCCGCCGATAGCCACGAGGGCGTCTATCTCTTCTTTGACCAAATTGTCGTATGCCTGCTTTCGTCCCTCGGGGGTCTTGAACTCCATGCAGCGGGCGGACTTGATAATCGTACCCCCCCGTTGGATGATGTCGCTGACATCCTGCGTGGTAAACTCTTTTATGTCGTCATCGATCAAGCCTTTGTAGCCTCGATAGATGGCCTTTACTTTGATACCGTTGCTGATCGCCGCGCGCGTTACGGCGCGTACGGCAGCGTTCATTCCCGGAGCATCACCTCCCGAGGTGAATACACCGATAGTGTTGATTTTGTACTCCATTGTTATGATTTAGTGTTATCTGTTTTTTGTACCTTGTTTTTTCTGCCTATCCCTTGCTCATCCCTTGCTCATCCCTTGCTGATTTCGTACGCGTTTCCCATCCGTCCGGAGCGTTGTCTCCAGCGAGAGCAGGGGAGGCCGTTTCGCCAGGTCCGCTCTGCTCAATCTTCTTCTTGCATTCTTCCATAAGCCACAGCGGGGTGGAGGTGGCGCCGCATATACCGACGCGTTCCACCTGCCTGCATTGGCAGAGTATATCCGAAGTGAGGTCTTTTTCACTACTTGCAAAAATCGTGCGAGGATTGCTTTCCAGGCAGTGTTGGAACAGTACTTTGGCGTTTGAGGACTTTTGCCCGCCCACAAAAATAACGATGTCGTTGGCGGCTGCAAAGGAACGAATTTTCTCCACCCGTCCTGCCACATTGCGACAAATGGTGTCATGCCACTCGAACGCAACCCCCTTGTGCAGGCGGCTCTCTATCTCCTCTACGAGGGTGTGAAACTCCTCGACGGATTTGGTGGTCTGCGAGAAAAGGTATACCGCCCGTGTGAAATCTATCTGCCCGATGTCCGCTTTCCGCTCGACCACAATGGCGGTGTCGTTGGTCTGCCCCTGCAAGCCGATGACCTCGGCGTGCCCTTTCTTGCCGAAGATGACGATCTGTCCGTCGCCATTTGCCTCGCGTATGCGTTGGTAGGTCTCGCGTATGCGTTTCTGGAGATGAAGTACCACGGGGCAACTGGCATCGATAATCTCTATGCCGTTCCCCGCAGCGATCCGGTAAGTGCTCGGAGGCTCTCCGTGTGCCCGCAACAACACCCGCACATGGTGCAGCGTACGCAGGTCGTCGTAGTCTATCGTCTCGAGCCCGAGGGCAGCCAATCGTGCCACTTCCTGCCCGTTGTGCACAATATCACCAAGGCAGAAGAGTTCCCCTTGGCGGAGGTACTCTTCTGCTTTTTGGATGGCACTCGTAACGCCAAAGCAAAACCCAGAGTTCGTGTCGATAGTAACTGTCATATCGTGTCGTTTGAGGTGTGTTCCCCGGCTATTCGGCGAAGAGACGACGCCCCATCAAGTCGTAGCCCACACCGTTGCGAAGAATGTATATCTGCCCGTTACGCAGTACTTTTACCGCCTTGGCGGTAGGGGTCGTGTCTTTTGCCTCGTCGATGTCCGCCTCAAAAGAATAGCCGTCGGGCACGCTCGGCAGGCGCAGTTGCTTGCCTGTGTATATCTTCAGTTCGCCGGGTGCCAGCGTGACCGTATGGCTGTTCTCTTTTGTCCCGTCGGCATAGTAGTCGTACCATGTGCCGTCGGGCAGGGTGGAGGTTTCCGTTGCCGAGGCAGAGAAATTGCCCACGACATACACATCCGACCCCCACTGGACAGAACGGATGGTCTTTCCGCTGGTGAGTGTGGCGGCAGTCGGGTTGCCCGCAAAGACCTCGGGCAGCAGTCGGGTACGCAACTGTATCGCCTGCGCCGTCTTCCGGTATGCTTCCATGCGGGCAGAACCTTGGTCAAACCAGCCTGCCTGCTCGGGTCGGAACTTGGCTTGCATCTTTACCTCTTCGTTTACCTCGGCCGTAATCCCGTATGCGTCTTTGCCGTCCGTACCCCACTGCCCGTATCGGTTCTGGTATTTGGAGTAATCGAACCCGAGTTCGGCATAGTGGTAGAAAAGGTGCGAGCCGTTAAGCAGCGTGAGGAATGCGAGGTTGAGCGGCACACGCCCCAAGCGTACGCTCTCGTCGGTCTTGATGTCCCCGTTGCCCCACTGCTTTGCCTTGAAGAATGCCCGTTCCTCGTCGTGGTTCTCCGTGTAGGATACATAGCCGTCCTGGTTGGCGGTCGAAAGGTTGTCGCCGTCTTTGAGCCAACCCATAGCAGTCTGCTCGTAGGCCGTGCAGGTGTTCTGCCAGCAGAGCATACCCGCCGCTACTAATTTCGGGCGGTCGCTTGCCATGGAGTTCCCCCAATGCTCGAGAATGAAATACGCATCTTCCGACACTGCCTGCACTCCCTTGGCGTAGTAGTCTTTCAGGTTCTCCACGGCGTTGTATTTCTCTCCGCACAGACCGTGGCTCAAGTCCATACGATAGCCGTCTATTTTGTACTCCGTGAGCCAGTATTGCAGTACACGGGTGAACATCGTGTGTGCGGGAACGAAATCGTGGTTCCAGTCCTCGTACACATTATCCGGGTGCGGTGCTGTCACATTGAACCACGGATTCTCTTTCAAGTCTGTACCATAGGGGTAGAGTTTGTTCATCGGGTTCAGCCCCGTGGCATGGTTGAATACCATATCGAGTATGACGGCGATACCCCGTTGGTGGCAGGCGTCGATGAAGGTCTTCAGTTGCTCCGGTGTACCGTATGCTTTGTCGAGTGCAAAATAGTGGTTGGGCGAGTACCCCCAGTTGTTGTTGCCGTCGAACTCGTTGACGGGCATCAACTCCACGGCGTTTACACCGAGGTTTTCGAGGTAGTCCAGCCGCTCCATCAGCCCTTCGATAGAGCGGAATGGGGTATGGTCATAGACCCAGAGTTCGTATATGACGAGGTTGTTCTTGTCCGGGCGTTGGAAGTGTAGCGTTGCGTCCGACCAAGCAAAGGGTTGTTTACCTGTCTCGATAACCGTTACATAGCCTTGTCCTTTGTCGGGATAGGGCATCAGTGTGGGGTCAAGTGTGCGTGGCTCATACTCGTCGTCGGGGTGGAGCAATTTCTCCGAATAGAGGTCGGAGATGTACTTAATCTCGCCGTCTGCCCGCATGACGACATACTGCATGGCATATTCTTTCTGCGGTGTAAGTCCCGTAAGGGTTGTCCAGAAGTAGGCACTGTCGGTCGCCTGATAGAGTTGGTAGTCGTTGCTTATCGTCCAGTCGTTAAAGTCCCCGACAACGAACACATGCTGTGCGGGCGCGGTCTTGCTGCTGGCGTAGGTGCAGAGCGTTACCTCCGTATCGTCGTCGGCGTTGTAGTAGATACCGTTCACTACGCCGGTGGGGCGGTTCTTCCGTGTGGGCGGGGCGGGTACGCAGGTCGCAGCCGTAGCCGTGGCGGTTTGTCCGTTTGCGGTAGCGGTCAGTGTGAACTGGTAATCGCCCACCGCCGAGAGCGTGGTTGTATAGGAAAGGCGCGTGGCTGTGGCGGTTTTGACCTCTTTGCCGTTGAGCGAGAGGGTGAGCGTTGCCTCCTGGGTGGCGATACCCGTCAGCGTGACGGCAGTTCCCGCTGTGCTAATATCCTCCATAGAGGTCTCTATCGAGGCGGCAAGCCCCCTGTCGGCGAGGTTGACAAAGATGTCCCCGCCGTCTTTGGTCTTGCCCTCCAAAGAACCTTTCGGTCCGTCGTTGAAGACAAAGCAGAGTTGCGTTATCTCCGTCGAGGCCGATACACCGTAGTAGTCGTACATGTTCGGGGCTATCTTCAGTTCCCAGTTGCCGTCGGCGTTTTTAGTCATCTTGTATTTGTCCTTGCCGTCGCGCCAAGTGCCGGTCTGCTGCCATTGTTTGCCGTCGTAGGTAATACCCGTGTGGGCGTAGCAGGCAGTGGCTTCCGCCATACCTTTGTTCCCCTCGTTGGGGTTGAAGACAATGGTTACCTCGCCCGTGTAGCCTTTCTGTACAATGGCGGGGATAGTGGTTACTTGGGCTCCGGCAGTCGCTGCCATAAATGCCAAGAGAACGAATGTGTGTTTTTTCATGAATGGTTTTGTTAAGTAGTTAATGAGCTGGTACTATATGGTATGGATAGTATTGCGCATAGTTGTCCGTGGCGACACGCCACAAGGGTGCATTGTTATTATCGTACCCGTATCCGCTGCCCGATCTGCAAGAGCGTGGTCTCTTTGATGCGGTTCAGACGGCAGAGGGCACTGACGCTCGTGTGGTAGCGGCGGGCAATGGCACCGAGGGTGTCGCCCTGCTTCACACGATGATACTGCGCACTCTGCAGGTTCTTGAGTTCGGTACTGTGCCCGTAGGTGCCTTTCTTCGTGATGAGGTACTCCTCGGGATAGCGCAGCCGGTTGGCACCGAAGTCCACCAGCAACTCGGGGTTGATGGCGTTGCCCAAATAGCGTATCTCGTAGTGCAAGTGGCTGCCTGTGCTGCGCCCTGTGTTGCCACCCAACCCCAGTACCTCGCCTGCAAAGATAGGTTCTCCCTCGTCGAAGAGCGGGCGAGAGAGGTGTCCATAGACGGTCTCGAAACCGTTCGGGTGGCGGATAACGACATAGTAACCATAGCCTTTCGGATCCCAACCTACGATACGCACTTGTCCGTCCCACGATGCGTGGATGGAATCGCCTATCTGTACTTTGACATCCGTGCCGTAGTGGAAACGATAGCGACGGAAACCGAACTTGGAGGTCGTATAGCCCCGCATCGGTCGTTCGCCGGTGGAGTCGGCGTGTGTGAGGAATACGGGCATGCAGAAACCCCGCATATCTATGCGAATGCTGTCTCGCAGCGAGTCGACAGGCGTATGGTAGGGATTGACATGCGCACTCGTCCATATATGCTTGTAAACACTGTCGGCGGGGTGTTCCATATTTGCCATACTCAGTTGCGCGGCGGGCATGAGTTTATAGAGGCACTCGCCGTCGGCGGTTACTACCACGAGGCGGCGAGGCAGCATATCCTCAGCGCAGCCCACATAGAGGGTGTCGCCCACGATATGCGTCTGCAACCACTCGGGTATGCCCACTTGCTCCACATCGAGTTCGTCGAGCGAACGGGGTTCGTCTCCCTCGCCGTCGTAGAGTGCCGAGGTGTCCACCACAGCAGAAGCGAGCGTGTCAGCCATCGCCTTTTCTGGCTCTACCGCATGGCTTTTCGTCCGTTTGCGGGGTGCAGCGGTCAGTATGCAAGGAAGTAAGAAGAGCAGGAGGCATACCATACCTCTTGCCCAAATCGTAGTGTGCCGCATCAGTTCTTCCCCTCCTCTGTTACAACGGGTGCAGGAGTAGGCTCGTCCATCGTAGAGACAGCCTCTGTCTCGGCTTTGTCGAAGCAGGGTAGCGGACTCTCTATCTTGCACCATGCGAGCAGGTTGCCGAGCCACAATCCTATGAGTACGACTGCTGCTGCGCTTAGTGAGATAACCCATTTCTTCCATGTCGCCATTCCTTTGGCAGCCTTGGAGTCAATGAGTTTCAAGAGCGGGAACTGCGCCTGTTGGGTCAGCGTATTGCCGAAGACGACACTCACGATGGCATCGGCGTTTACTGCCCAACCATTGGCGTTCAGTATCGGTGCGAGGTTGCGCTTGCGGAGTTTGATCCACGCCATTATCATCGCAGGGCCGCTGATGACGAGCAGCAGCCCGAGGACGGCGCAGATGTCCTGCCACCAGGTGAGTTTGGCAAATCCGCCTATCACGGAGGTGAAGAATGCGCCTATATAGCCCACAGCCATACCGATGGCGGCGAAGATACCGGCGAACTTGGCAATGTCGAAAGCCTGCTGTTTGTTCTTCTCTTCGGCGGTCGGTGTCTTGGCGGTGTCTTCTTGTATCTTGTTGGTGAAATCGCTGAATGCCTTGGTGTCTTTCTCGGCAGCGGACTTGTTGATAAGGTCGGTTATCCAGTTACCGAATTTGCGGTACGGACTCCAGAATGCCTGACTGATAGAGATAGGGTTGTCGATTATCTTTGTTACCACTGCGTCCCAGTCGTTGCCCTCGTTGTCGTAGAAGAGGGCGTTCTTCCCCACACGCAGGTTGCGAATGTCGCCTACTGTCATGGCCGCAACGATCTGTATTTTCTTCCCCATTTTCTTGCTTTCGCAGTCGCAGTAGATGAGGTACATACCGCTCTGCCCTGCCTGTAAGTCCTGCTTGGCCATGTCGCTCACACGCATACAGAGCGTGCATTCCCGCTGGTCGATAATCAGTCGCCCGGCTTGGAATATAGCGGGTGCTGCGTTGCGGTCGTAGAAGTCCTCGAAAGTAACAAAGTTGCGTAGCAGGCGGTAGAAATCGCGGTGTAGAATCAGCAGTCTGCGCAAGGGCTGATAGACAGCCTGCGCAGCAGCCGTGGCTGCGGCATTGGCATCGTTGGCGGCAGCCGTCCCTGCTTCGTAGGCGGCGATAGCCTCGCCCATCTTCCGGAACTCGTCTTCGCTCATGCCCGGACGCACTGCGTCTTCGGCAATGGCAGCGAGCCCTATCTTCTGCAGTTTCTCCTGTTCGTAGTAGGCTGCGTATTCGGCTTGTTTGGCTTTGTAGGCTGCCATGACATTGGCGGGATAGGGTGCTGCGGGTGCAGCCTGTGCGTCTATCGTAGCCCCTGCAATGGCAGCGTTTACCGCAGCGAGGTGGACGCTCTTCTCTTTGCCTGCCACTTGCTCTGCTATGGTGCGCAGGCTCTCGTCAGCGATGTCGGCGAGTGCGAGGCAGTCTGTCCCCGCAAGCAGGGTGTCCGGTGTGCGCAGTACCCTGCAGAGCCAGTTGGCGTTCTCTATCACTTCTACAACGCGCAGTTTCCCGTCGCCGTCTATATCCATTAGATGGAGGCTCTCGTCGTCTATCTCAAGTCCCGTGGTGGGGCAGGATAGCACGGTCCACATCTTTTGATCCAAGTCTGCGAGGTGGCGTATATCTTCTCCCGAGTGTATTTTCACACGGGTCGTCCCTCCTACATTGGCGAATGTCCAGTTGTATTTCATATCTCTTGTCGTACGGTATACAGTTTCCTTTCGGGCGGCAAAGGTACGGCTTTTTTTCGGAATACACAAGGATATTTCGGATACTCTATCCGTTCGCCCGACCTTTGGAGAGGGCGGGAGAGGTTATCCTATCTCCCACTGCTCGACGGTAGAGGTCAGTTCGTCGAAGGTGTGTATCTTGCTTTGTGCTTGCACTTGTTCTATTTGCCGATGAACAGCCGTGTCATAGCAGTCCGCCTCTACATCGCGTATCACGCCGAGTGCTATCGGCAACGCCTCCAGTACCGTATCTGCGGAGTCTGCGCTGTTCCCGACTTCCATATACCGCTCTTGGCCCATGAGTGCGAGCATACGATGCAGGGTAGGGTCGGCTTCGTGGGCGTTGTGCGTCAGCACACGCGGGTCGTCGGCAGCGACTACCGTGAGGCGTGGCATCACGCCGGCGGAGTAGTCGAGTGCCAGTCCCTTGTCGTGCGCTTTGCCGAATACCATTTTTTCCCCGTGGCGGAGGACGATGGTGCGGTCGGCACGCTCCTCGCGGTCGGCTATCCAACTATGCGTGCCGTTGTTGAAGATGACGCAGTTCACAAGACATTCTATCACGCTTGCCCCCTTGTGCCGATGGGCTTGTACCATACATTCCACCGTGGTCGGCATATCCACATCGAGCGTGCGGGCGAAGAAAGTCCCCCGTGCACCGAGTACGAGTTCGGCGGGTACAAAAGGTCGCTCCACTGTGCCGTAAGGGCTTGATTTGGAGACGAAGCCGCGCGGCGAAGTGGGCGAGTACTGTCCCTTGGTCAATCCGTAGATGCGGTTGTTGAAGAGGCAGATATTCAAGTCTACATTCCGTCGTATCTCGTGTATGAAATGATTGCCACCGATGGCAAGGCAGTCGCCGTCGCCCGACATCTGCCATACGCTCAGTTCGGGGTGGGCGGTTTTTACGCCCGTGGCTACAGCGCCTCCCCGCCCGTGAATGGTGTTGAACCCGTAGGGGCTCAGGTAGTGAGGCATACGGCTCGAACAGCCTATCCCCGAGATGACGGCTACTTGGTGGCGTGGTACGCCTGTCTCGGCCATGGCTTTCTGCAGGGCAACACAGATGGCGTGGTCGCCGCAGCCGGGGCAGAAGCGTACATATTGGTCGGACTTAAATTCGGTTGATTCCATGGATTTCAGACCTCCTCTTGTAACTCAGCGGAGTGTTTGGATAATTTGTAAATGTGTAAGTCTGTGCCGGTGTAAGCGGACACTTTGTGCATTTCTTATTGTGCCTTGTGGGTCGCATCTTGTGCTTTCCCCACCGCCTCTACGATTCTCTCTACGGCAAAGGGTTGTCCTGTCATCTCGTTGTACTGTTCGAGGTGTATACCGGGTATGGTGGCTCGCAGCAGCGAGGCAAATTGTCCGCTGTTGAGTTCGCAGACTACGATACGCTGGTAGCGCCCGAGCACCTCGGCGGTGTTCTTCGGCAGCGGGTGGATGTAATGGAACTGTGCCAGCGCACAGCCGAGTTCCCGTGCAGCGGCACGCAAGTGTCCCTCGGTGCTTCCCCAGCCCACGAGCAGCGTGTCGCTCTCCGTGTTGCCTTCGGCGTGCAGTGGCGGGATACGGTCGGCTATCTGTTCTGTCTTGTGTTGGCGGGCGAGTATCATGGCTTGGTGGTTTTCGGGGTTGGTCGAAATCGTACCTTTCTCCGCATCCCGCTCCAGTCCCATGTTGCGATGTTCGTAGCCTTCCATGCCGGGGAAAGCCCAGTAGCGTACGCCCCGTTCGTCGCGTAAGGCGGGGTTGTAGTGTCCTCTGAGGTCTTCGGGTACGCTTTGCGGGTGTATCTCAGGCAGGTCAGCGAGGTGCGGCAGCCGCCAGAGCGACGAGCCGTTGGCGAGGTAGGTGTCGGTCAGCAGGATGACGGGTGTCATGTTTTCCAATGCTATCCGGCACGCCTCGTAGGCGTAGTCGAAGCAGTTTGCCGAGGTGGACGCAGCCAGCACTACGGCGGGACACTCCCCATTGCGTCCGTAGACGGCTTGCAGCAGGTCGGTCTGTTCGGTCTTCGTGGGCAACCCCGTGCTGGGACCGCCACGCTGTACATCGATGACCACGAGCGGCAACTCAGCCATTACGGCGAGTCCTATCGCCTCCGATTTGAGCGACAGTCCGGGGCCTGAGGTGGAGGTGCAGGCGAGGTCGCCCGCAAAAGCCGCTCCTATGGCAGTACATACGCCTGCTATTTCGTCTTCGGCCTGTACCACAACCACGCCTTGCTCTTTGCGGGCCGTCAGTTCGTGCATGATGTCGGTGGCGGGGGTGATGGGGTACGAGCCCAAGAACAGTTGCTTGCCTGCTTTCTCTGCGGCGGCAATCAGTCCCCACGCCGTGGCTTTGTTGCCGGCTATGGCAGTGTAAGTGCCGTGCGGCAGGGGTGCATCGGCGGAGTTAGGAATGTGTATCTGCGCCACGGAGAGGGCTAAGTTCTGTCCGTAGTTGTAGCCGTCCGTCAACACTTTTATGTTCGGTGCGATGAGGGCGGGCTTTTTCTTGAATTTCTGTTCGAGGAAGTGTATGGCTTGGTCTATGGGGCGGTCGAAGAGCCAGCAGACGACACCAAAGGCGAACATATTGCGTGATTTGAGTACCGCTTTGTTGTCCAAGCCAGCGTCTTTGAGTGCCTCTTTGGTCAGTGTGGTGAGTGCCACGGGGACTATCTGCACCGTCTCGGGAATGCCTAATTCCGTGAAAGGGTTATCCGTGCGGTAGAGGGCTTTCTCGAGGTCTTTGGGAGTGAAAGCGTCCGTGTCTGCCAATACGACGGCGTGGCGTGAGTAGAGTGCCTCGTCTTCGCTGTAGCGTGCATCGGGTTGGCTGAACTTCGATCCTAATGTGCAGACTTTCAGTGCGGCAGCGTTCATCGCTACCAGAACATCGGCTTTGTCTCCGGGAGTGTAAACGCCGTGTCCTATGTTTACTTGGAAGCCCGATACGCCGCCCAGCGTACCCTGTGGAGCGCGTATCTCTGCGGGGAAATCGGGCAGGGTAGAAATCTCGTTGCCGAGTATGGCGCTTAGCGAGGAGAAGAGGTTGCCGGTTAGTTGCATTCCGTCTCCGGAGTCGCCGCAGAAGCGCACGACGACATTCTGTTTTTCCATGATACTGTATTGCGTTATCAGTTGTATATTCCGTAGTATTGCTATGGTGTATTTTCGCTGTGCGTTTGTCCGCATTGCGTATCTTTGCCATTGCGTCTGATTGCTTTGCACGATGTAGCTGCGCGTAGTTTTCGTACCTTAAAATTTTTACACGCACGCTTTGTTTCTGTGGAGGTGTCCTTTTGTTTCTGTGGAGGCATCCTGTGCCGAGCGTAGTGCTGTCTTGTGCAGAGTAAGCGTAGCCTGTGTTGTCGAAAAGCGCACGGGTGTACGGGTTAAGAGCGCACAAAGGTACGACTATTTTCTTGATTGCACAAATAGGCAACGGATTTTCCGTATTTGTCTCGGGACAAGCATAGAGGATAACCGAAGCATTAGCGATACATAGGAATACTATCTCAATACTTTGGAGCAGACCCGATAGTACCCCAAAGGTACTTTCATAATGCCCCGAAAAGCCCCCCCCAATTAAATAATTCCCAATAATTCCCATACCCTGTACTGTCCAATAACAACTGCAATTTTCCTGCAAAGTCAGCAAAAATTGTTTGGAAAAGCAATCTGTACTGTCCAATAACGCATGTTTCCCTGTTCTATCCCTACCAAAT
>CAVFHY010000010.1:0-35431 GCA_963622445.1 Bacteroidaceae bacterium | reverse complement strand
GTTGCAAAAAGCCCATTTCGGTTGTATCTTTGCATCATCTTTCGGAAAGACAGACCCTAAGGTCACCAACAGATAACCAAATTTATGACAAAAATTAATATGCGCCCAAGAGAACGATTAGGCTTCAAAACGCCACAAGAGTGCCTCTATGAACTAACACTATACATTCGCACTTGCTTGTTGAATTCACCATTCTCCACGCTCTAAGTCTCTTATCAATGGTAATAAAACAGAAAATAGCATTATTGTATTTTTACTATTCTGCACACGGAGGTCTTGATTAGGCTGTCCGGAGGTTGTAACACTTTCTCCCGCAGGAGGCGGGGAGGTCGGGAAGAGTTCGCTGTTCCTGTTGGTGTATCCCTATTAGTAGGTATTGCACACGCGCGGGAAAAGGCGTACTTTTGCAGACTGAATACGAATAATACGGATTATGGACGCACAACACCCTCTACATATAGCCGTTGTCGGCAGCAGAAACAGCGGAAAGACCGCCCTCGCTGAAGCCTTGCGGCAAGAAGCCGCCTGGATAGGCAAGCCGTTGGTGTTCGAAGAGATACATGACTTGGACGCCCTACACGGACATACCTACGCTGCGGTATTGCAAGTGGTGGACTCCACCCACCTCGAGGAAAGTCTGCTGCTGACCCCGCACATCATCGACGAACAGGAAAAGATAGTCGTTGCACTGAACCGGTACGACCAGTTGCTTGACACAGGTCATTCGATAGACCTGCCGGTCATGCAGGACCTGATGGGCGTGCCGCTCGCACTCGTAAGTGCAGGAAAAGGACGAGGTATAGGCGAAGTACTCCACCTGTTGGAACAGACTGCCGCTGCACCCGCCGTAACAGACCACCCTGTCTATCACGCATGGGAACAGCACGACGAAGACGCCTACCGAGGCTATGTGCACGGCGTGCTGATGCAGACACTGCTCCATCCGAAGGACGACAAACACTGCTCACGGCTGGAACGCATAGACAAGATTCTGACCAACAAATGGACGGGATTTCCTATTCTGGCGGTGATACTATTCGTCGTTTTTGAATGTACATTCTCGCTCGGAGAACCGTTGCAGGACTTGCTGCAGAAAGGGATAGACGCTTTGTACGGTTTCGTGGTGGCACATCTGTCCGCAGGCTGGTTTACAAGTCTCCTAGGCGATGGTATTATTCAGGGCGTGGGTTCGCTGCTAACGGCTCTGCCCAACATCATCATTCTCTTCTTCTTCCTTTCCGTAATGGAAGATACCGGCTATATGGCGCGTGTTGCGTTCCTGATGGATGGTATGATGCACCGGTTGGGATTGCACGGGCGCTCGTTTATTCCGATGCTTATGGGATTTGATTGCAATGTGCCTGCCATCATGGCGGCAAAGGATATAAAAGATCCCAAAGACCGTGCGCTGACGATGCTCATGGTGCCCTTTATGTCCTGCTCCGCCCGACTGCCGGTATATATCCTCTTTATTGACGCATTCTTCGAGAATTACAAAGCTGTGGTATTGCTCTCGCTCTACCTGCTCGGTATCCTGCTCAGTTTTCTCTTTGCCTTTGTCATGAAGAAAACCAAATGGTTTCGCAAACCTGCCGACGATATGGTGAACGAATTGCCCGACTTCCGTCTGCCCACTTGGAAGAGCATCGGCGGGCATATCTGGTATCGTGTATCGGACTTCCTGAAGAAAATATCGACCGTCGTGCTGTGCGCCTCCGTCATTATATGGGCACTCGAATACTTCCCCGCAGGCGACCTTGACCACATAGAGACCTCGTGGCTTGCCGCTATCGGACAGTTCATTGCGCCCGTGATGCAACCGCTCGGCTTCGACTGGAAACTGTCGGTTTGCCTGCTCACGGGATTGCCTGCCAAAGAGGCTATCGCCGCCACCTTTGCCATACTCTTTGGCGGCGACTTGGCAGCCACTCCCCTGACTCCTGTCAGCGCGTATGCGTTCCTCGTATTCACGCTGCTCTACTTTCCCTGCGTGGCGACCATAGCGACCATACGCCGAGAGATAAACTGGAAATGGTCCACCTTTACGGTGGTGAACTCCATTGTTGTGGCATGGCTCGCCTCGTTTGCCGTCTATCAAGTGGGAACGCTGCTATTCAGTTTTTAATTTGTAATGGTCCTTTTCTGTCAGCCATTACAAACCAATACAATACACATTCGTATGGGATGGGATACGGTGCTTATAGGCATAGTGCTGCTTGCCGCTGTGGCAGGTATCGCCTACTCGGTTCATCGGCAGCGGCATCAACGCTGCGAAGGAGAGGGCGGGTGTAGAGATTGTCCGCTCGCCGGCACTTGCAACAAAGCCCCAAACCACCGTTCACGCAACGGGTAGAAAGACGAACACCAGCACTTTCACAACGGGAAGAAAGACAAAGAACAAGCACCGCTACTCCTCTACGGAATGGCGGCGCTTGGCCTTTGATAGGTCTGTCTATATGGTGTTTAGGCGTTGGCGACTGCTGTCCTGCACTTGCGTTTACGCACCTCGTAGCCCGCTACACCGCAGAGCGTAAGGCAGAAAAGGCCAAAGCATACGAGCGACAAGATATTGCCCTTACGGATGCTGTCGGGCGCAAAAACCATCGATAGCGTATGCGTACCCGCAGGGATAACCGCCCCGCGCAACATATAATTGACACGCGAGAGCGGCAATTGTTCTCCGAGGTTATTATTCGCATCGGTTATATACAGTTTCCAACCGTAAGGATAGTATATCTCCGAGAAGACGGCTATGCGGTTCTGCTCGTTGGTAGCCGTATAGTCTATCCGGTTGGGTGCATAGTGTGTCAACGCGATTTCGTCGGCATGGTAGGACATAAGGGGGGCTACCTCTGGTACTTGTACATCAAGTATGCCCGCCATCTGCTTGTCCGCTACGGCTGTGGTGTGCAGGTCTATCGTATGCAACGCTGCAATTTCATCGTTCGCCGTCTCTACGGTCAAGAGACTGTCCACAAACCAACAATTGCCCATCGCATACGGGTTCTCAACAGGTATCTCCTGACGGTCATGCAAAGGCACAATGGCATACTTCATATTGAGCATATTGAGCACAGGGAACAGACTGTCTGCCGCACAAGGCGTTTGAAAACCGTAGGTCTGTTGGATAGCACTCAAAAGCGGCTGCATCTCCGACACAAGATGTACATCGATAAGGTCTTGGTAACGACGCAGTTTGGCTGCCGAATAGCCGCCGATAGACTTGAGATAGTAACTCGTACGGGCTTCGTTGAAGGTATTCGTAGCCAAATTCAACACACGGAAATGGCCGGTATCTTGCAACAATTGCTCTTCGTAAGGCTTCATTTTGAACGATTTGTCACGGTCTTTCAGCGTCACAAACTGACTGTCGTTGCAGAAACGCTTGTCCACAGTCCACATATCAGCGACAATCAATACCGTCAAGGCAATACCCGTATAGAGAGTGAGGTTCTTGGTCTCCGGATGCTGATAGCGACGATAGGCATAGAAGAACACTACTCCGCAGCCGAGAACTACAAAAAGCAACGAACGCCAAGCGTCTGCCTGCAGCATGGCGGTGCGTTGGCTGAGGATAGCCTCGTAAATCTGTTGCCCGACCTGCCCTTTCCACTGCGCATCGTAGGACGAAGCGACATCGATACTTCCACCGAAGAGGGCAACGAAAAGGCAGACAGCCGCTGTAATGCCGCCCGAGATGAATATACTGTTACGCACACGCAGCCACGACACCTTGCCCTCGCCAATGGTCTTCAACGCCAGGAAACCCAACAGCGGCATGGTGATTTCCGCCACGATAAGAATACTCTCTACCGCGCGGAACTTATTGTACATCGGGAAATAGGTAAAGAACAATTCCGTCCACGGCATGAAATGGCGTCCCCAAGCCAAAGTAACGGAAAACAATGTCGCCGCAAACAGCGCCCATTTGTATGGTCCGTCTACCAACAAGAGCGCCAAAAGAAAGAGGAAACAGACAATGGCTCCCATATAGACGGCTCCGCTGGTGAAGGCTTTTTCACCCCAATAAGTCGGTGCGGACTGGCAGAACTGCTTGGCTTGCCGTGCGGGTATGCCCATCCGGCGCAAGTCTTTCTCCAACTGCGAGTTTTCGCCCAGATTGTAACCGCTCGCCCCACCCATATAGTTCGGAATAAGGAAAGTCATAGTCTCGTTAATGCCGTAACTCCAAGCCGTAGCATAGTCCAAGTCCAAACCTTGGGTCTTGTTGCCGGAATCTGTCGTCTTTTGAAGGTCGGAATGTCCCCCGCGCATGGTCTCGGATGCGTATTCCTGATTGGGAAAGAGGGTCGCGCTTCCCATACCTACACCGATAGCAAACGAAGCAAAGAACACCGCCGTGGCAATACCGAATGACTTCCACGCCTTGGCTTTCCACGCCAGCGCCAACTCCGCAAAGAAGCAGACCCCTATCAGCATGCAGATATAATACGACATCTGCGGATGCTTGAAGAACCCGATATTGATAAAGAACATCACAAGCAGTGCACCCCAGCCGTACTGCTTACGATAGGTCAGCAAAAAGCCCACAAAGACCAACATCATCCAGGTAATGGAATAACACTTGCCGTGGTGGGTTGCCGCAATGATAACAAAGAAATAACTCGATAGCGCAATGGCGAACGCACCTGCCATACTCAACCACTTGTCTACCTTGAAAGCACGCAACAACAAGAAAAAAGCAATAAGATAGTAGAAGAAAATAAAGAAACAGTTGCGGTTGCCCCACGAGAGTACCCAACGAATAGGCCGTAGTATCCGATCGAGAACAGGCCCTCCGTTACCGCCTATCTGGTAGTTCGGCATACCACAGAACATCGAGCCCGTCCAGTAAGAATAATCGCCCGTCGTCTCGTGGTAAGACACGCCTTCTTGTACGGCTGCCCATGCGTTGATGTTGTCGCCTGCATAGATGACCTTGCCTTGCAGGGCAGGAAAGAAATAGATAGCCGAAGCCAAAGCAAATATCAACAGTATGATAAGCGTTGGCAAGATGGACTTAAAAGAAAAGGATTGTTTCATAATCGTGTGGGATTGCTTTTTCTATGCCTTACGAGTGTTTTCGGGAGGGCTTTGCGTTTTTGTGTGCCAGCATGCCCTGTTATAATGCAGAGCGAATGCCCTCCAACTCCTCGCGCAAACGCAAGAGTATATCGGTGGCTCGCTTGCGGGAGTCTGAATGGTGCGTATCGGTTGCTAACTCGCGGCGAATGGCTTCGATACGCGTAATCTTCAATTCGTCGCGAATATACTTAATGCGACGCAGAAGGTCGACATCCTCCGGCGTATAGTAGCGATTGCCGTGTCCGTCCTTACGGGGAGAGAGTTGGTCGAACTGCTGCTCCCAGTAACGCAAAGTAGGCGCAGGTATACCCGTGGCGGCGATGACCTCACGCATGGCGTAATATGTCTTGACCTGTACTGCCATTGTTACTTGCAGATTTTGAGTTTGCGCCCTGCGCGGATATGGTCGCTCTGCAGCCCGTTCCATGCACGGAGTTGCTTGACGGTGCAATGGAACTTTTGGGCTATTCCGCCGAGGGTATCGCCGTTCTTTATAGTGTAATAAGTAACGCCATTCACACGGTAGGCACCGCTGATGTCCGTCACTTTGGCGAGGTCTATCTCCGCCCGCCGGTTGTTAATCAGTTGGTCCGCCTTGTGCGCATAGATACTGTCCTCTTGGGCGATGAAAAGACTTGTTCTCTCCGCAGGAAGGCACAGCGCATAGACACTCCCGCCGGGCAGAATATCACGGATATACTGCGGATTGAGCCGACGCAGTTCCTGCATATCGATATCCAACTTGGTCGATACCTGCTCAAGGTGCAGGCGATGGGTGGTGTGTATGGTATCGGTCAGCATGGTTTTCTCTAACGGGGCGGGGCAGATACCATGCGCATCGCTGTAGTTGAGCGCATAGTTGGCTGCAATAAAGATAGGCAGATAACTGCGCGTCTCACGAGGCAGGTAGGGGTAGATACTCCAGAAGTCCCGCTTACCGCCTGCCCGATGTATTGCCTTGCTGACATTGCCCGAGCCGCAATTGTATGCCGCAATAACGAGATTCCAATCGCCAAATACCTCATACATGGCTTTAAGAAAACGGCAAGCAGCGTCTGTAGAACGGATAGGGTCGAGCCGCTCATCGACCAGCGAGTTGATTTCCAACCCGTAGCGTTTGCCCGTATAAGGCATAAACTGCCAGATCCCCGCTGCACCCATGTGCGAATGTGCCTGCGGGTTGAGCGCGGATTCTATCACGGGCATGAGTTCCAATTCGTAAGGCAGTCCATAGCGATTGAGTGCCTCCTCGAAGATAGGGAAATAGTACTCCGACATACGCTTGAGACGAGCCAACTGCTTGGGGTTACGCTGCGTATAGCGAAGAATAAAACTGCGCACGATAGCGTTATAGGGTAGTTCGACTATACAGGGAAGGGCTTGCAAGCGGGCTATATAGACCGAGTCGGGCAAAGCGGTCAAATCCGGTTGTTCGGTGCAGTATGCCGTATCCAAACTACCGAGTGCCCAATCGAGCAACCGGCAATCCAAGTCGGAAAGGATACTGTCGTTCCAATGCTGCGGAAAAAGAGATACAACCGAAGCAGTATCTGCCATAGACTCAATAAGTTGCTCTATGGAATCCATCTCAAGCGTATCGACTTCGAGCGTCTGTACCGAGTCGATAGACCGGCTTGGTACCGCTACGCTGTCGCTCGGCACAATCTCTGCCCTACCTGCAAGAGGCAGGAATAGAAAGCATAATATGAAGAGAAGTTTGTGTTTCAAAATACAATAGCAAGTCTTACCTCCGTCGTACGCCGTTGCTGCAGGTCGTAATGTATCTGCGGCTCAATGTTGAGCGTCAGGTCGGGAGATATATCAAAGTCAAAGAGTTGTGCATCGACATACGCATCAATAAGCGTCAACGCATAGACCGCCACCGTAACAGCAATGCTGATGTCCCGATAGCGCCGATAGGTACTCTGCCAGTTCTGCAGCGTAGAGGTGTATTTGCTCACACCGCCCATACGCTCGATGGTATAGCCTTCGGGCAAAACGGCATTGTAGGTCTTGGTCATATCCGTGGTACTGACTATACCCTTCTGCGTGTCGTTGTAGAGGTCGCGATACGCCTGCTTGTATGAGTCGTAGCGGGACTGATTGAGCGAGATGGCGTATCCGCAGCCCATAAAGCCGCCATAGACTATCGGCAGTTTCCAGTAACTGCGGTTGTAGATTTGTCCTGCGCCCGGGAGGATTGCGCCTAACCATACGGCTTTCAGCGCATCGGGTTTGCGCTTGAGGTCGATATAGTAACGGTAGTCGTCCGATTGGGTGCTTGCCGTCGAGGTCGTGTCCTGAACAGGATGTACATAATACCCGTCTGCCGTTTGGGCGACAGTACGACAAGCATAGGTCAAGCATAGACTGACAAGCGCAAATATGTGGGCGTATCGTTTCAAACGGACAAGCGTATGCAAACAGGGGAACTATTGCAGGTGCGTCAGTATCGCCTGCAGTTGGTCTTCGCCTTCGAAGAAGACAGTGAGTTTATTGTCGGTTATCTTCACTTTCTGTTGCAGCATATCGGCGACTTTCTTCTCGTACGCCTTATAGGCTGCAGGCGTAGGCTCTTTGGTGGTCTTGCGCTTCTCGGTCTCGGGCTTGGAGTTGCTGACGAGTTCCTCCACCTTATGTACCGAGAGGCCTTCTTTCAGTATACGCTGATAGAGGTCGAGTTGTTGCTCCGTGGATGGTGAACCCAGAATAGCGCGCGCATGTCCCATTTCGATCTTCTTCTCTTTGATACCCATTTGTATCTCGGCGGGCAGTTTGAGCAAACGCAGATAGTTGGCTACGGTAGCACGCTTCTTGCCTACACGCTCCGACATACGCTCCTGCGTCAGGTCGTAGTCGTCCATCAAGCGTTGGTACGCAAGGGCTATCTCTATGGCATCGAGGTCTTCGCGCTGTATGTTCTCGATAAGCGCCCATTCCATTACCTGCTCGTCTTTTGCCGTACGGATATAGGCTGGAATAGAATTCAGCCCTGCCATCTTCGATGCACGAAAACGGCGCTCTCCCGCAATAATCATATAGGTGCCGTCGTCGTTCTTACGGAGCGTAATAGGCGAGATAACACCATGTTCCCGTATGGAATCCGCCAATTCTTCGAGCGACTCTTTATCGAAATTACGGCGAGGCTGGTCCGGGTTCGCGACAATCCTGTTCAGTTCGACTTCGCTGATGCTGCTTCCACCATTGGTATCCACATGCGTGGTATCTATCAGGGCGTCCAGTCCTCGCCCCAGTCCGGTCATTTTCTTCATACTTCGTTGCGTGTTTGGTATGCGTGTTGTTGAATAGGGTTAGGCTTTGTTACGCTTGATGAGTTCTTTGGCGAGCGATTGGTAGTTGTGTGCGCCTTTGCTCTGCGGGTCATACTCCAATACGGACATACCATGGCTTGGCGCTTCGCTAAGGCGTACATTGCGGGTAATAACGGCATTGAAAACCAAATCGCCGAAGTGGCGTTTCACCTCCTCGTACACTTGGTTGCTCAATCGGAGACGATTGTCGTACATGGTCAGCAGGAAACCCTCTATCTGCAATGCAGGATTGAGTTGCGACTTGATAATCTTTATCGTATTAAGCAACTTGGCTATACCCTCGAGGGCAAAGAACTCACACTGTACGGGTATAATAACGCTATCGCTGGCTGTAAGGGCGTTAACCGTAATCAAGCCCAACGACGGCGAACAGTCGATAAGAATATAGTCGTATTCTGTCCGTACTTGTCCGAGAATGTTCTTCAACAGGGTCTCCCTGTTTTCGATATTGAGCATTTCTATTTCCGCACCCACAAGGTCGATGTGGCTCGGTATCAAGTCCAGCCCTTTGACAGAGGTAGCAACTATCGCCGTATGCGGATCGATACCGTTGATAAGGCATTCGTATATGGTACTTTCCTGCTCGCGTATCTCTACACCCAGACCTGACGAGGCATTCGCCTGCGGGTCGGCATCGACAAGAAGCACTTTCTTCTTCTGCATAGCCAGGGCGGCTGCCAGGTTAATGGCAGTGGTGGTTTTGCCTACGCCGCCTTTCTGATTGGCCAATGAAATTATTTTACTCATATCGTGTCAGTTTATAGTCTGTTATTTTCTTCTTTCTTTTCTAACTGCAAATAATGTACAATGCTTATTTCCTTTCGCACGGTGTACTGCATTTCTCTCCTGCAGAGAGGCTGGAATACATTTTCCGTATGATTTCCTCTGCCTCTATTTCTTTGCAGGCATAGTTACGATACCAACATCCGTTCCGCCCGTGGCAAGTACAGGGACGACAAGCGATGTCCTCGCGCTGAATACAATCTTCTTCCCGTTGTTTCCACCCCATAAATCCCATCTTGGGATGAGTGGCGCACCATACGCTTACGGCGCGTAGTCCCACAAGGGAACTCAAGTGCTGATTGGCGGAATCCATACATATCATACAATCAAGACTCCGCATTAACTCCAATTCCTGCGCTAATGGCAATATCCCTGCAACGGCGGTCGTATTCGGGAACACACTCGCCCACTGGCGCAACATCTCACATTCTATTTTCCCCGCCCCAAAGAGGAATAGGTGGGTATCCTGCGTTGCTGAAAGCCGCTCGATAACCTCTTTGGTTACACGGTAGGGCAACATATTCGATTTTGATTTGGCAAAGGGTGCGATCCCTATCCATCGCCCCGTCTTCGTGCCAAACCGCTCTTGGATAGCCTGTTGTGCCGCAAGGTTTACCGCTAACGCCGTAAAACGGCTGTCGGTATGTACGCCTGCCCGTCCGAAGGCTTCGGCATAACGGTCGAACTCGGTCGGCAAAGCGTTACTCCGTGCAGCCCCGCGCAGGAGCAACCGCCGTTTCTGCCATCGGCCGTAGTGTATGCTGACGATACGCTTACGCTGCAGACGGAAAAGGAAACGCAACAAGTGGGTCTGCGCGACATCTTGCATATCGATAACGCAGTCTATGCCGTATCGTTGCAGCGCACGCCACAGCCGCCATACGCGCCATGCACCCGTTGCCGTCACCTCGTGGTAGGTTACATTCTCAAGCCCATAGAACATTGCGCCAAGGGGCTTCTTGGCTACTACGACAAACCGGTCTTGCGGTTGCAGTCCGCCAGCGGAGGCGATGACCGGTACGGTCATCGCCACATTCCCCAGCGTAGATAGTCGTAGTATCAAATAGGTCATACTATTCGATGGTCTTTACGGCATTGCATACCGCCTCGAACCAATCGGCATCGGTCGGCATACTCTGCTCGCCGTTGCTCCACTCGCTCCAGCATGCACCGAAATAGTAGGTCAGTGTATCTCCCACATGATATTCCTTCAGCGACAGTAGGCTGCCGTCAAGAATACCCTCGTAGGTAGCACCCGGCGTAACAACGGCTACATAATCACGCCCTTGCGAGGTCGAGCCGTTGTACTCGTAATTGAGTTGAGCCGCATACTTGTCCGACAAAGCGTCTTCGCAGTAAGCCACCGCACCGCATTTCGCACATTGGAACACATTGTCCACCGTGTCGTGCATATAGATACCACCGCCCGCATAGAGTTGCGGCAAGCGTATCTTGGCGGGGCAGTTGATAACTACCTCTGCCTTGTTGAACAGTTTGCCTGCTTCGGCGGTAATGGTCAGTGTAGCGTTCATTATCTGGTCGCAGACGAGCAGACTGTCGTAGGTAAGACAGAACGAGAACTTGTCGGGTGTCTGCTCCAATATCTTCCAACCCGAGTAGGGGCCGCCCACATAGAGTGTGCTGTCCGCAACGACTGCCAGTCCACCGCAACCCACGGTGTGCGCCACCTTGTAGCAATCCAAACCTTTGCCGTAATTGATATGATAGGGCAAACCCAATTGGTGCTCGCGGTAGTAGAAACTATCCACAACCAACTCGGGCGTTGCTTTGAGCCACAAGTCTACGCCGTTGGACGGATACTCAGGCAACAAGGCAGGTCCGTACAAGCGGAAGGCCGCATACTCGTTCTCCCACGCGAAGTCGTCTTTGCGCTCGGGCACATAGCGTCCGTATACGCGTGCCTGCCCGGTTGGCTGACAAGCAGCCAACACGCACAGACAAGCGACAAAATAAAATGCTTTTTTCATTCTCAATGTATCATTCTAAATCCGTAATCGGCTCGGCTACTCAGGTTGTTTGCCGATGTATGCCAATATACCACCGTCTACATAGAGGATATGTCCGTTCACGGCATCCGAAGCGTGTGATGCGAGGAATACTGCCGGACCACCCAGTTCATTCGGCTCGAGCCAGCGTCCCGCAGGTGTCTTGGCACAAATGAACTTGTCAAACGGATGACGACTGCCGTCGGGCTGAATCTCGCGTAGCGGTGCGGTCTGCGGTGTAGCGATATAGCCCGGGCCAATACCGTTGCACTGGATATTGTATGCACCGTATTCCGAGCAGATATTACGGGTAAGCATCTTCAATCCGCCCTTGGCCGCAGCGTATGCGCTGACAGTCTCGCGTCCGAGTTCGGACATCATCGAGCAGATGTTGATGATTTTACCTTCTTTGCGCTCCATCATCTCGGGCAGAACGGCGGAACTAACGATAAACGGTGCCACCAAGTCTACATCGATCACTTGTTGGAACTCCTGACGCTTCATCTCGTGCATCGGGATACGCTTGATAATACCTGCGTTGTTGACAAGGATGTCTATCTGTCCTACCTCTTGGTGGATTTTCTCAACCAGCGCTTTGACATCGTCCTCTTTGGTTACATCGCATACATACCCTTTGACATTCGTGATACCTGCATCGGCGTAGTTCTTCAGTCCACGCTCGAGGGCAGCCTCATTGATGTCGTTGAAAATGATGGTCTTGATACCTGCCTCAACAAAGGCTTTCGCAATGTTGAAACCGATGCCGTAGGATGCGCCTGTAATCCACGCGTTCTTCCCTTCCAATGAAAATGGGTTTTTCATACTGTTTTGTTATTAGTGGTTAGTAATATGTTTTTTGTGTGATTATGCTGTGCCGCGTTGTCCTCCTCTGTCCGTTATCGAATCGTTCACGGACGCCGACGAAGGACAAAAGCACCTTATTTCAAGTCGGTAATAAGGCTGAAATCCTGGTCTCCGTAGTCCAGGTTCTCGCCGCCCATACCCCAAATAAAAGTGTAGTTGTGGGTTGCGGCTGCGCTATGGATGGACCATTCGGGCGACAGCACCGCCTGATTGTTGTGCATCCAGATATGACGCGTCTCGTTCACCTCGCCCATGAAGTGGCAAATGGCCTGGTCTTCGGGCAGTTCGAAATAGAAGTATGCCTCCATACGGCGTGAGTGTACATGGGCGGGCATGGTGTTCCATACACTCCCCACTGCCAGTTCGGTCATACCCATCTGCAGTTGGCAAGTAGGCAATACTTGGTTGACAATCATCTTGTTGATGTCACGCTCGTTGGACATCTCGAGACTGCCGAGGTGTGCGACTACGGCGTCTTGTTTGGTAATCTTCTGGTCGGGATAGGTAGTGTGTGCCGTTGCGGAGAGGAAATAGAACAAAGCAGGCTCGTTCGTATCGACTGACTCGAAAGTAACCTTACGGTCGCCACGCCCGAGATAGAGTGCCTCTTTGTAGTTCAGTTCGAAAGTCTCGCCGTCTACATGTACCAGCCCTTTGCCATGACCGACATTGTAGATACCTATCTCACGGCGCGTAAGGAAGAACGGTGCTTTGAGCGGGTCTATCGCCTCCAAGGACAGCACCTCGTCCACAGGCATAGCACCGCCTACCACCATACGGTCGTACATCGAATATACCATATTCACCTCGTTCGGGGTGAAGACTTTCTCAATCAAAAAGTCTTTGCGCAGACGCTCCGTGTCGTAGTTCTTTGCGTCTGCGGGGTTCGCTGCATAGCGAATTTCGTAGTTTGTTTTCATGTTATCTTGTGTTTTTGTTGTTGTCGTTGCCGTTGTTTTCCGTCAATGCCCGTCAGCGTCCTCATATGCTCTCCGTGGACGGCGGTCCATTGCCGGTTCATTCCGAATCCCCCGTTCCCGACTCCTTATTTCTTTTTGAACTCCCATAGCCACGCGAAGTTCAGGCTGAGGCTCATGGCGTTCGAAGACGAGAAATAGTCTGTAGCATCGTTCGCAAATATCGTACCTAAACTATAATTGAAGCGGGCTTCGAGTTGATATATCCCTGCTTTTCGGGAACGATAGTAGCAGCCCAAACCACCCGCAACGCCCCAATCGAAGGGCTTATCGAGTGCGGCGTACTGATGACCGCTCTCCTGCTGTACACCACGCCCCTTGTCGTCGTAGACGCAATAGCCTATCTCGGGACCCAGATTGAAGAATCCCCGGAAACGCTCGCTCCCAAAGTAGATATGCATCAAAAACGGCACTTCGACATAGTGCAGCGAACGGGTGTAGTAACCGCCCTCGTTGTTCTCGCGCCATCCCCGTAACATATAGTTCAGTTCGACCTGTACGGCGCAACATTTCTGCTCGCTGTAACGGAAGACAAAGCCTCCGTTGCCACCCAGGAATGCCGTTTTGACAAATGGCGTAAGATTCGGAACAGTCGGCTTGAAGTATACCCCCGAACCCAACACACCGCCCTGCACACCGAAATATATCTCGTGGTGGCGCAAACGGGGTTGTGCCGCAACCGCAGCGCACACTGCGAGTGCCGCTACCAGCATACCTGTTCTGTGTATTCGTTTTCGGGTCATATCCGTTCGCTATCCCTTGCTTATCCCTTGCTTATCCCTTGCTGCACAGGGGTGTCTTTCGACCTGTAAAAGTGCCTACTCGGCAGTGTGCTGTATGGTAATGTGGGTATTCTGATAACCGCCTTCTTCGCCTATGCGTTCGAAAACGGCGTGCGATTGCAGCCCCGTATAAGGCACAGCCTCCGTGCTGTCTTTCTGCCCGCGCAAGAACGCCACCATCTCGTGCAGCAAGTCGTATCCCAACAGATCGAAGCGGGGCATATCGCTGCTGTGGGCATGCCCGAAGTAGCGTTGGTACCGCTCTTCGTATGCCGCCCGCTCGGGGGTGTCCCCGGTAGTGAATATCGAGGTGTAGAGTTGCGGCAGCAGTATATTCTCTTTCGCCCACGAATAGCGCGAATACAGCGTGAGCCGTTTCGCACCACGGGCATTGAGCACACGGGGCATCAGCACCTGGATGTTCGCATACTTGTCCGTATTGAAGATAAGGATATTCTCCACGCTGTCGCGCAACGCCGTACCCAACGAGTCTTGCAAAATAGCGTGTATGGTGGTCGTGGTATAGGGTATGCCTGCCGCCACTATCTTGTTACGCAAGAGCCGAATGCCACTCGGGATATCTGCATCTTTGGCGTCCACCAGCACGCAGTTGACTTGCCCGCCCTGTGCCTGCAACCACTCTACAAGCACCTTACTTTCAGCCTCTTCCGAGGGGTTGAACTGCAGCAAGTAGGGGTTGCTCTCTATGCCCTCCACACGATCGGTAAAGGGGGCTAAAACAGGGATATGGTGTTCTTTTGCCCACTCGCTGACCTGCATGAGTTGCATGGGATACGAAGGACCTATGATAGCATCCACACTGTCGAGTTTCCCCTCGTCCAACCACGCACGAACCCGTGTGGCGGACTTCTCCGTGTCGTAAACATCGAGCACGAAATGCGAGCCGTCCCGCTGCAGGTCGTACAACCCGAGCAATACGCCCTCGTAGAAATCCACAAAGCGATCCATGTTCTTGTCCCGTTTGGTGTTCTGCGCCTGCAAAGGCAGAAGTAGTGCCAAGTGTATTGCCGTCGAGTCGTCCCACAGCACAGAGGTGTCCTGCGCTGCGACGATGGTGTCCACCACCCCACTCAGGCTATCCAGAACGGGAACGGTATCGGTCTCTGCCACGGCACTCGCCACGATCACGCTGTCGTCTTTTGCCGCCACTGCCTTATGCACCACCGTGTCGGTGGCAACCGGTGCTGCCACGGAGAGTGTGTCGGGGCGTGCGTCCGTCCATGGCTTACGATCCGCCTGCTCCACCACGGGAATGAGTATCGTCTCACCGAAATGCAAGCCCCGCTCTTGCAGGGCGGGATTCCAACGCAGTATCTCCTCCTGACTCACGCCGAAGTTCACGCTGATACGCCATAGCCCGATGCTCCGCTCCACCTCGTAGCGATAGAGCCGCTGCTCGTTGATAGTGTCAATCGGGTAAGGCAGCAGGTCGGCACGGAGCAAACCCGTGCTTGCCCAAAATGCTGCGAATAGGGTAAGTAGTATTCTTCTTCTCATTGTGTGTGGTTATCCCTCTATTGGGGTGTGCTATTTGTTCAATTCCAACGCCGCAAGTATCAAGGGACCGATACCCTTCGGGTCGTTGTCGCGGATTTTCTCGTGAATGTAGTAGTCGTATGTGCCGCTGCGATAGGGGGTGCCGCCCAACCCTGCCACAGCGCAACAGCGGGTGAGGCTCAGCGTGCCGTCTTCGTTCGCGACTACGGCATTCTTCCACAGCCCGTCGAACGCACGGGCGGCTATCGTGCGGTACTCGGCGGGCAAGTAGCCCATGCGTGCCCCCTTGGCAAGCGCATAGCAGAACATCGCCGAACAGGTCGATTCCGTATAGTTGCCCTCTGCCTCGGGCAGGTCGGGTACTTGGTACCACATACCCGTTGCGGGGTCTTGGTAAGGCAGGAGTGCGTTGCAGACACGGTTCAGTATGGCGATGAGCCGGGCACGCCCCGCGTGGTCTTGCGGCAGATAGTCCAATACATCGCAGATGGCCATGACATACCAGCCCTCGGCTCTGCCCCAAGTATGGGGGCTGCAACCCGTCAGACTGTCAGCCCATGCCTGTGCGCGACTTTCGTCCCAACCATGGTAGTTCAGCCCCGTAGCGGGGTTGAGCGTATGCTTGTCTACCACGCTGAACTGCAGCACTACATCATCGAAGATAGCGTCTGTGTCCGCCGTGCTGTCCCATAGCGCATAGTGTGCGTAGAACGGTTCTGCCATATACAGACCGTCGAGCCACATCTGCGAAGGGTATATCTGCTTGTGCCAGAAACCACCCTCCGTGGTACGCGGCTGGGTAGCCAACTGCGAGCGCAACAGGCGTATCGCCGCTTGGTATCGGGGCTGCGGGGCTATCGAATCGAGCAGGTAGAGGAAGTTGCCGCCGTTGACACGGTCGAGGTTGTACTTCGAGAGGTCGTAGGTACGAATTGACCCGTCCTCCTGTATAAAAAAGTCGGCAAACGCCTCTACATACGCCAGGTAGGTCGTGTCGCCCGTAACAAGGTAGGTCTCGAGCATAGCCTTGGCTATCAGCCCCTGCGTGTAGTCCCACTTCGGCTTGGTCAGGAAATCTGCCATCCAAAGTTCGGGGTTGTGCCGTATCTCCGATTGTGCGATGCGTACTGCACATTGCAGGTAATCCGTTTTCGGCTCTTGGGTAGCGCGCGTGCCGCAGCCCATCAGGCTGCAAACGACAATCGCCGCCAGGAATTGTGGTGCGTGGCTCATGGTGTGTCAGTCGATTGTTAGTATATCCGATGTTTGAAAATGCGTATAGCGTCGTCTGCGGCAGAGCAGTACCGTACCGCCGACAAGGGCGAGCAGTGCCACGGGGAGCACTGTACTGAGCCATTGGAACACAGTCAGCCGCTCGTGCGCCCGTTGGTCGTTCAGCAGGCGCAGGGCCACGCTCTTCCCGCGCAAGGCAATCAGTCCCTCGTCGTCCGCGAGATACAACACGGCGTTGGTCAGGAAATCCCGGTTGCCGAACTGCATACCCGTATAGCGGTCGTAGCCGACGGGTAGTGCCTGCCCCCGCTGTATCTCATTGCGTATAATGCTCCCAGAGCCGACGACTACCTGCCGGGTAGGTGTACTCTGCGGCACGATAGGCGCATCCTTCGGCAGCCCTTCGGGCACCATACGGTGTGCAAAGGCGGAAGGGAATACTCCCTCCAAGGCATAGGCTACGGGCAGGTATTGGTAGCGGAAAGTCTGCATATCGGGATTCATGTCGCCCAAGTTCACTTCGCCTGGGGTGGCGATAATACGGCTGGCGGACGAGGTAGCGAGCAGTATCTCCTTGTGTATGCCGTCCTCACCGCCCACTGCGTCCACGGGCGAGGCGAAAGTGCTACTCACTTGCGCCACATTGCGTGTAACGGGCGACTGCTGCGAGGTAAGCAACAGCGGTGCGTAGTACCACGGCATGGGTTGCAGGTTCTGCTGCGCAGGGTCGGCCGATACATTGACGGGGATAGGCAAACACTGTACATCCTGCAACAAGGCGGGGTTGATACGCACACCGTAGCGGAAGAGCATATCCGTCAGGTGCAGGTCGAGCGGCAAGACAGGCGTGTACCCCTCTTCCGCCAGTACCTGGCCGGAGAACTGCACGCCGTTCAGTACCCACAGCACGCGCCCGCCCCGCATAATATACTGGTCGAGGATAAACTTGTCCTTGTCTGAAAAAGGCTGTTGCGGGTCGGCAACGATGACCACCTTATATCTGTCCAATATATGCAGGTCGTCGCCCAATGCACCACGGTCTATCCGAAAATAGCGGTTGAGAGCCGTGCTGATGTCGTACACATTCGCCTCGGGCAGTTCGCCGTGCCCCTCGAGGAACGCCACGGCGGGCGTATCGGTCTGCATCAGTCCGTGCAGTGCCTCGGCAAAGGCGTATTCGAGGTTCTCGATGCTGATGTTCAGGTTCTCCTCGCCCGAGAGCCCACGGTTGTTCTTCAGCAGCCCGACGATGCCCGATTTGCCCCCGTAGTGTACGGTAGCGTAGGGATAGACGGGCGTCTGGGCAGTCTTGCCGTCCTTTTGCCGCTCGTGGATAATGACGGGCTGCAAGCTCTTGGGACGGTCTTCGTCTTCGCCATCGAAAGTATGACAGCGTACATCGCCATAGATGCGCAGTTCGTCTGCCAATTCTTCGGTCGCGGTGCGCAGACGGCGGAATCCGCTGTTCAGATCGCCCGTGAGGTAGAGCGTGATGTCTATCGGTTCGGTGGTTTCCCGGAGCAGGTGTTTGGTCGGTTCGCTCAGACTGTAGCGTTGGTCGTCTGTCATGTCGAGGCGGACAACGCAGAAGTGCAGCGCCACATTCAGCAGCACTATCCCTCCAATCGCTATTGCCCAACCATACTTTTTCATAAGAAAACCACAAACTTCCAACCAGTAACTGTCAACTATCCACTCTCAACTATCAACTATCCAACTATCAACTCTCAACTTTCAACTATCAACTTTCAACTATCAACTATCAACTTTCAACTATCCAACCTACTTCTTCAGCCCCTCGAACACCTCTTGGTTCACTACGACGATAAACTTCTTACGCAGCGACTCCACCCAATTCTTCTCGAGGTAGTCCTGGTAGTCGGGCACTACTTTCCCGCGCTCATCGGTGTATTCTTCGGGCGCTTTGAGTACCTTGCCCGAGCAGAAAACATATGGGAACTCTTCCATAGGCTCGTAGGCGGCTTTTTTATTCTTGAAGCCGTACTTGTCCACGGCGGGGTTCTGTCCCTCTTCCCATAGCCCGTACTGGAATTTGACATAGGTCGTGCTGTCGATGTTCAACCGGTGGTTGAGGTAACTCTCTATCGAGTCGGGCTCGGCGTTCTTGATAATGCTCTTGGCTGCCTTGAGGGTGTTCTTGTCCTTACAATAGACCACATAGCCCTTGTAGCGTGGTTTTTCCCAAGCATAGTTCTTCTTATTTGCGGCGAAGAACCCAGTCAGTCCCACCGTGTCCTTGCCTGCTTTGTCCCAAACTTCGGCGAGCGACACATCGAAGAGCAGAATGCCGTCGTGGTATTCGCGCACCAGGTTACGCAGGTCGGGATATTTCTCTTCGAGATGTGCATCGGCGTAGGCACGCACCTCGGTGTCGCCCATCGAGTCGGGCAGGGCGTATTCGGCACGGGTCTTGCGCAGGAACGACTTGTCTGCCTCTTTGAAACGCTCGTCCCGCTTCACCTGCCCGAGTATCTGGTTGTAGAGACTGTCGAGGGGCTGAATACCTCGCTTGCCCTGTTGATAGACAATGTGCCAACCGAAGTTGCTCGAGAACGGTGCACTTATCTCGCCTTCGCCGAGCGTGAATGCCACCTGTTCGAAGGCGGGTACCATCATACCCTTGCCGAACCAACCGAGGTCTCCGCCGCGTACGGCAGAGCCTTTGTCGTCCGAGAGTTGGGCTGCTTTCTCCGCAAAGTTCTCCTGTGTCAGCAGTGTCGCAATCGAGTCTATGACTACCTTCTGTGCGGCTTTGACAGAGTCGTTGCCGCGCGGCACCATCTTCATGATGTGCGAGGCGTGTACTTCCTCGTGCGGGCGCTCCTCTTCCACAAGTACGATGTGGAACCCGTAGGGGCTGCGGAACACTTCACTCACCTCGCCCACGGGGGTCGTATAGACTACATTCTCAAGCGAATACACATAGCGGAAGGGCGTTATCCATCCCAGTTCACCGCCCGTCTCTTGTACGGCAGGGTCGGTCGATACCTCGCGTGCCACAGCGAAGAAGTCTTCTTTCGCAGGCTTTGTCTTACGGCGTCCGCCTATCGCCTTGCCTGTTGTCACGCGCAGGCGAGCGTCGTTTATCTTGGCCAGTGCCGCTGCCTCATCTTCAGCACTTGCCGTGCGGGGGCATTGGATAGCGATATGCGCCGCACGGCGGTCGTTGGCCATGCGGTCGTAACTCAGGCGTACCAGGCTGTCGATAGCCGCATCGTCCTGCATGTATTTCGGGGTCGCTTGTGCGCGATAGCCTGCCAACTCTTTTAGGAACGCCGCTGTCGTGTCGATACCCTGTGCTTCGGCTTCCGCCACTTTCAGTTTGAAATTGATGAACAAATCGAGGTACTCGTCTATCGACTTGGGGTCGATAGTAGTCTCCTGGTTGTTCTTCTCGTAGATGTAGAGGAACTCCGATGCATAGACGGGTTTGCCGTCGATGGTCATCAACACTTGCTCTTGCGCCGTGGCTGCCAGTGTCGCGCAGCACAATACCGCAAAAATAGTCTTTCTCATAGGTGTATTAAAGTACTTTATTGGTCTTTTGGTTGCCGTCGGGCATATCTTATCGCCCGATACGGCATAATATCAAGCGTGCAAAGGTACGAAATAATTTTGTATTGCGCAAAAAAATATGTACCTTTGCGCAAAATTACACGAATACACTATTCCCTATGTTGCAATCGAAACTGACTCCCGCTCAAGTCTCCGGGGCACAATCGCTTATCCGTGAGGCTCATCGTATTGTTATCCTTACCCACACTTCTCCCGACGGCGACGCTATGGGCAGCAGCCTTGGTATGCGCCACTACCTCTCGGCACTCGGCAAGACCGATGTCGTGGTCGTTGTGCCGACGGCGTTCCCTGCTTTCCTGGGGTGGATGCCCGGTGCGGGCGATGTATTGGTATATGATACGCAGCACGGAGCGGCAGACGCGCGTATTGCCGCCGCCGACCTTATTGTATGCACCGACTTCAACGAGCCCAAGCGTATTGCCCCTGTGGGCGACCGCTTGCTTGCAAACCCTTGCCCGAAGATACTCATCGACCACCATCTCAATCCTGCCGCTTTTGCCGATGTGGTGATGTCGTACCCCGACAGCCCATCTGCCTCGGAGTTGGTCTATCGCTTTGTCTATCAGTCGGGAGACGGAGACAAGTTGTCCCTCGAGGCGGCGACTTGCCTCTATACGGGTATGATGACCGACACGGGCAATTTCTCGTTCAACTCCAACTACCCCGAGATGTACGAGATAGTGGGCGACCTCGTGGCTGCTGGGGTCAACAAGGACGCGATCTATAATGCGGTCTTCAATAACTACAGTGCCGACCGTATGCGCCTGATGGGCTATTGCCTCTACCAAAAGATGCGTATCTTCCCCGAGCACCATACGGCGTTGATTTACTTGAGCCGCAAGGAACTCTATCGTTTCAATTTCCATTCGGGCGATGCGGAGGGGATAGTCAATCTGCCGTTGCAGATAGGCGACATATACTATTCATGTTTTATGCGTGAGGACAAGACGACAGTGTTGGAGCAGGAGCAGCACGAAGGTTGTAAGACCAAGGTGAAAATATCGTTTCGTTCGCAGGGCAACCGTCCCGTCAATGAGTTCGCTCGGGCGGTCTTCAACGGAGGAGGACACGCTAATGCCTCGGGCGGTGAATACTATGGTGGCATTGCCGATGCCGTCCAACAGTTCTTGGACCATTATAAAGACTACTTCGCCCAAGAATAGCGGGGGGAGGGATTGCATTTTGTGCCCACGGAGGGGGACCACAGGAAAGGCGGGGAAGGTGGAGGCTGCAACACGCGCTGTCCTCTCTTGGGGTCGGGCGATCAGACGCCGGCGGAAGTGGTTGCATAGTGGGCGAAAGCCGTCAACCCCACATTGGACTAAGTAAAACCCGTATCAACCTATCTTAGACTAAGTCCCAAATAGTCAACCCCAAACGGGATATGACACCAGTTCAATAAGAATAATTAGTCCATAAAACAAGTGCCTATTCTGCCCCGCCGTCAGGAACATAGTGCCACACGCCGGTGCGCATAAAGGCAGCCATACAATCCATGAAACAGGCACGCCGGGGAGCCAACTCCGCTGCCGTTACATCACCCATTATCCACGAGCCTATCCAAAATTCGTCCGTGCCATCCAGAAGCAACGGCAGTTCGGCGCAGTGGGCGGCAGCCAGCGGACTGCCGTGAGGCGCCCACGAGAAGAGTTGATAAGTCGTCTCTACGCCCTGCTTCTCCAAATAACGGACATAGCGCTTTGCCGGTGCGGTAAAAACAACGCCCGTCAGCATAGGCCACAATACTTTCGGACCGAACATGCTCCCGTCGTCTTTCTGCGCACAGACGACCACCTGCCGGGGCCACTGCACGCGTGCGCCGTACGCAGGCATCTGCGGCAATGCCGCGGGCGAGAAAGGCAGCGAATGCCACGCCTGCTTATGGGTATCCATGTAGTACAGTTGGGCGGCTAACAGTGTGTCTGCGGGGCAAGTCCACAGGTTGACGCCGGTGTGGTTGCGTACAAAGCGCGTCCTTCGATTGGCAGTTGCAGCAGAGGTAGTCAAGCCCATAGGCGCAGAGAAAACAACCGCCTTGTCGATACGCACGCGTGCCGTGTCGGCGAGACAATAAACTACACTCTGCGCCCCAGCGGATTGCCCGGCGAGCGTAATGTTTGCCGTATCACCGCCAAAGCGCGGGATATTTCCCTTCACCCAGCGCAGAGCGGTCAGTTGGTCTTGCAAGCCCAGATTAACCGACTGCGAATCTGGCTGATAGAAATAGCCGAAGATGCCGAGCCGATAGGTGACTGTAACCGTAACCACCCGTTCCCGCAGTGCGAACCCGGCGAGTTGGGTCTGCGTACGCTCTCCGCCGCCGGCAAAGTAGTTTCCGCCGTGAATATAGACCAGAACGGGCAGGTCAGCCGCCGGTGCAGCGTCGAGCGGGAAAGGGGAATTCACCGTCAGCACAAGGCATTGCTCCGTACAGGGCGACGCCTCACCGTCCTTGAGCACCAGATGCGACTCCCCGAATTGTTTGGACGGGTCGACTTTCTCTGTGCGTTGATAGCAGACCGTGCGGCTTTCAATATAACTCGCAGCGGTGTCAATTCCGTCCACAAGTACGGGCGCACGGAAGCGTTCGGCATGCGCATAAGGAACACTATGGTAGATATAGACAGCCGCACTGTCGTTGTACATTCGGATGCACTTCGCCAGTGTATCCCTGCATATCCGCCCGCCGTTCGTGCATGTATCCACATACCTGCCCTCTGTGTTCGAGCGTGTGTCAACCGGCAGTGCATAGCCAGAGCCTACCGCCCCAACCAAAAGAAGAAGAGAAATCCATCGTTTCATAATCCGTAGCCGTTAAATATCCCTATTTGTACAGTATGTACGAACCCATAGAGATAGCATCGTGTTGTTACAGGGTGCAAAGGTACTCCTTTTCCCCGACATACACAACCCGTACACCACTCCTGCGCACTCTGCCGACACCCCGACAACCCTTGTTATGACAAACAGCCCGCTCCATGCGCCATTCGGAATATCTATGGTGCTGAAACAATGCCTCTGACCGGAAAAAGCGGACAAAGCACAACCGACAGACGCATAGCGTACTTTTGCAAAACGAAATGTACAAAAAAGAAATAATTGGCGTTTCTCTTCTGCATATCTGAGAAATTATGTACTTTTGCAGTCCGAAACCGTAGGGGAACAAAAACATCGTCTGCGGAGGGGGGGGCACTTTCCTTGCGGAGAAGAAACGCCTTCTTCGGAAAGGAGGAACGCGTTCCTCTGTACACAAAAGATATTACATTAACACTTCTAATTTTATACGATTATGACAAAAGTAGGTATTAACGGCTTTGGCCGTATCGGACGCTTCGTGTTCCGTGCCGCTCAAACTCGCAACGACATTGAGATTGTAGGTATCAACGACCTCTGCCCTGTAGATTACTTGGCATATATGCTCAAGTATGACACCATGCACGGTGCATTCGAGGGCACTATCGAGGCAGATGTAGAGAACAGCAAACTGATTGTAAACGGCAAGGCTATCCGCGTTACCGCTTGCAAAGACCCGAATGAACTCGCGTGGAACGAGGTAGGCGCAGAATATGTAGTAGAGTCGACCGGTTTGTTCCTCACCAAGGAGAAAGCACAGGCTCACATCAACGCAGGCGCAAAATATGTCGTAATGTCGGCTCCCTCCAAGGACGATACACCTATGTTCGTTTGCGGTGTTAACTTCGACAAGTATGTAAAGGGCACCCAGTTCGTATCGAACGCAAGTTGCACCACCAACTGCTTGGCTCCTATCGCAAAGGTACTGAACGACAAATTCGGTATCGTCAATGGTTTGATGACCACTGTACACTCTACCACCGCTACTCAAAAGACCGTTGATGGTCCTTCGCTCAAAGACTGGCGCGGCGGCCGTGCAGCCAGCGGCAACATCATTCCGTCGTCGACGGGTGCAGCAAAGGCAGTAGGCAAAGTTATCCCCGAGTTGAACGGCAAATTGACCGGTATCTCGATGCGTGTTCCGACTTTGGATGTATCGGTAGTTGACCTGACGGCTAACTTGGCAAAACCTGCTACGAAAGAGGCTATTTGCGCTGCTATGAAAGAGGCCAGTGAGGGCGAACTGAAGGGCGTACTCGGCTACACCGAAGATGCAGTGGTATCGAGCGACTTCCTCGGCTGCAAACTGACTTCTATCTTCGACGCTAACGCAGGTGTATATCTTACAGACACCTTCGTAAAGGTAATCTCGTGGTACGACAACGAGATCGGCTACTCGAACAAGGTGCTCGACCTGATCGCACACATGGCTAAGGTGAACGGTTAATCCGTTACCCTACAGCCTAACAGATAACGGCAGACTCTTCGGAGTCTGCCGTTATCTGTTTTTGGGTATGGGAGCCGTGCCGCTTATTGCTTGCGGCTGCGGGCGAGCGCAATGACTTCTTCGGCTATACGGTGGGCGGAGTCCGTCTCTGCCAACGCCAAGATATGCGTATGGAGCGACTGCCGCCGATCTGTGTCCGCCATAAGCGAGAGTATCGTTGGTATCAGCGTCGTTGCCGCCTCAGCGTCCCTTACGAGCACCGCTGCACGCTTATCTACCAATGCCATTGCATTGTGAGTCTGGTGGTCTTCCGCCACATTGGGAGAAGGCACAAGGATAGCGGGCTTGCCCAACAGACAAAGTTCGCTGATGCTGCTTGCCCCCGCACGCGATACCACCAAGTCAGCGAGGGCGTACGCATCGGGCATATTGCTCAGGAAAGGCGTGACAACCGAACTTTCCGTCGTCGCAGGCACATCACGCGTTACACTCTCGTAGTAGCTTTTACCCGTCTGCCAGACAACTTGAATGCCCGAAGCCAACAACTTCGACAGACCGTTCTTCATCGCCTCATTGATGGTGCGTGCACCGAGACTGCCGCCTATGACGAGCAACACAGGTTTGTTGGGATCGAACTGTACGCCGAACGCCTCTTGGAAACAGGTAAGTGCATGTTCCTTTGTTCCCGTAGTCAGATTCTGTCGTACGGGATTGCCCGTAAGGATAATCTTCTCTGCGGGGAAGAAGCGTTCCATACCCTCGTATGCCACACAAATCTTCGCCGCATCGTTGCGCAACAATTTGTTCGTTACGCCCGCAAAGCCATTCTGCTCTTGCAGAAGAATAGGGATACCCATGTGGGCAGCCACTTTCATCGCTGCCCCGCTGGCGTAGCCTCCTACGCCAACCCCTACATCGGGGCGGAAACGCCGGATAATACGCTTTGCCTGACACATCGAGCGCAGCAGGTCAACCAGTACGGAGAAATTCTTCCATACTTGTTTGCGGTTGAAACCCCGCACAGGCAGCCCGACTATTTTGTAGCCGGCCTGGGGGACACGCTCCATTTCCATCCGCCCGAGCGCACCGACAAACAGAATGTCCGCCTCGGGGTCTAATTCGCACAATGCATTTGCGATGCTCACGGCGGGGAAAATATGCCCACCTGTGCCACCACCGGAAATAAGATATTTCATAAGCAATAGATTGTTACTTGTATTGTTCCGTCAGCGTTCGCCCGACACGCTCCTGTTATTCCACTACGATATCGTCGGGCACTTCGTCCGCACTCTCGGTCTTGGCACGCTCCTCGCGCACTTGCATGGATTTCTGTTCACGGCTGACCCCCATCATAATGCCGAAGTACAGACCTGTGAAGAGCACACTCGTACCGCCCTTGCTGACAAGCGGCAGCGGCTGTCCTGTTACGGGGCCTATACCTACCGTCACGAGCATAGAGACGAGTGCTTGACACGAAATCATCAGTGCCAGCCCCATGACCATCAGCATGGCGGCTTTGTCTTCGTAGCGGGTGCTGACATTGCAGGCACGGAAGAGCGTAATCAGATAGAGGGCAATGAGTGCCAGAATACCTATCCAACCACTCTCCTCCACCACAATGGCGAAGATGTAGTCTGCAAACGCCAACGGCAGATAGTCGCGCTCCTTGCTTTTCCCCGGCCCTACACCGACAAAAGTCCCCCGTGCAATCGCCACTTTGGCATAGACTTCCTGACGGTTGTAGTCAGTAATGACCACCTTGTCGCTCTCTGCCGCAAAGTCCGCAGTCTTGGCAGTACCAATACCCAGCCAGTCATCAATACGATGCACCCAAGTCTCGGCACGCTTCATCGGCCCCGGGAACGAGCGGTCGCGCTGCACAAATCCAAACTCGGCAATACAATAGCCCAACACCAATACAGCCACGGCAATCCCCGCCACCGTGCCCCAATACTTGAACGGGATACGAGCCAGTATCCAAAGCAGGAAGACGATGCCGCAGAGCAGCAGTGTCGTAGAGAGGTTGGTCGCTAAGATGGGCAGTGCCGTCAGTGCCGTAATACCGAGCGTCAAGAAGAAATACTTGCGGTAGTCTTCTTCGGTCTTCATGCGTGAAAGAAGGTCAGAAACAACGATAATCAGCGAGAGTTTCGCCAACTCGGAGGGCTGGAAAGTAAGCCCGAGCCTCAGCCAACGCTTCTCACCGTTGATATTGACCACTCCGGGAAAGTCGATGCCCGTCAGCACCGAGAGGAAGAGGTAATAGAGGCACAGCAGCGACACGCCAAAGAGAAGATAGCCTCCCACCCGATAGGTATAAGACGGGAACAACTGCACCACATAGACAAGCCCTATACTGCCGACAACCAGCAGCATTTGCTTCACTATCTCGCTGCTCTTGCCCTGATAGATCAGGACGCTCGAAGCGGAATAGGTGGCGATAATGGCGATAATACACAAGGCGACATATATCACCAGAAAGACGCGGTCTATATTCTTCGACAGGTGCAGTTTCATCGTGTATCAAAGTTTTCGTACGGCTTGCATGAATTGGTCGCCTCTATCCTCGTACGAACGGAAAAGGTCGAAACTGGCACAGCACGGCGAGAGCAGCACCGTATCACCTTCGCGGGCGGCATGATACGCCCCTTGAATAGCGTCATTCAGGTTATCCGTATCCACTATCGGCAGCCCGAACGAGCCAAAATGCTCCCGCAACTTCCCGTTGTGCAGTCCCATAAAGACCAACGCACGGCATTTCTCCCGCACAAGGTCGTCTATCTCGCTATAGTCATTACCCTTGTCTTTGCCACCCAAGATAAGCACGGTGGGCGTTGTCATCGACTCTAACGCATACCAGCACGAGTTGACATTGGTCGCCTTGGAATCGTTGATGAACCGTACGCCCCGCACGGTAGCCACATACTGCAATCGATGTGCCACGCCCGCAAATTGCTGCAGGCTCTCCCGAATCACCTCATTCTTAATGTGCAACAACTGTGCGGCAATCGACGCTGCCATCGAGTTGAGTTGATTATGCTTCCCTTGCAGACTGAGCGACGATACAGGCAGCACAAGAGGTTCTGCCACCTCCACATACAAGTTATCGTGCTCCACCCACGCTGTATTCACGCCACCGACACGCTCCTTGGACGCAGCAGGCGACGCGAAGCCAAACGGATAGAGCGTAGCACCGGGGCGCAGCTTCTGTATCTCATGGTCAAGAACAGGGTCTTCCGCCCAATAGACAAACGCATCCTCGCGGGTCTGATTCTGCGCAATGCGGAACTTGGCATCGATATACCGCTGAAACTCAAAGTTGTAGCGATCGAGATGATCCGGTGTGATATTCATTAGAATAGCGATATCCGCTTTGAAGTCGTACATATTGTCCAATTGGAACGACGACAACTCTATCACATAGTAGTCGTGCTGCTCATGCGCTACTTGCAAGGCAAGCGACTTGCCGATATTGCCCGCCAGCCCTACATTCAGCCCCGCACGACAAAGGATGTCATAAATCAGCGAGGTCGTAGTGGTCTTGCCGTTTGAACCCGTGATGCAAATCATCTTGGCGTTCGTATAGCGGGCGGCAAACTCTATCTCCGAGACGATGGGCGTACCTTGCGCCTGCAGTTTCTCCACCAGAGGTGCCGTAAGCGGAATACCCGGGCTCTTCACTACCTCATCGGCGTTGAGAATAAGCGCCTCCGTATGGTTTCCGTCCTCCCACGCAATACCGTACTGATCGAGCAGCGCACGATAAGGTGCCTTGATCTCACCTCTGTCGCTCACAAAGGTGTCATACCCTTTTTCTTTGGCGAGAATCGCAGCACCAGTGCCCGACTCGCCTGCTCCAAGAACAACCAAGCGTTTCATACCTATCGTATTTTTAAGGTTAATATCGTAAGGGCAGCCAACACAAGCGTCACAATGCAGAAGCGAAGCACTATCTTCGTTTCGTGCTGCAACTCGTTGCTACCTTTCAGTTTCACAATGCAGGTGGGGTCGTTGCGCAGCACTTGTTCCATCGAGGTGCGATAGTGGTCGTGCAGCGGCGTACGTTTCCAAATACGGAGGTGTTTACCCCGTTTCTTGGCGAATTTATAGACCTGCGTTTGCACAATCACCGACACACTTTCCATTAGGAACACGCCGCAGAGTAGAGGCACCATCAGTTCTTTGTGAATAATCACAGCGCATACCCCGATGATGCCACCTATAGTCAGGCTGCCCGTGTCGCCCATGAATATCTGTGCAGGGAAGCCGTTGTACCAAAGGAAGCCCACCAGTGCCCCCACAAAAGCTGCAAGGAACACCACTATCTCCTCGCTGTGAGGAATGTACATCACATCGAAGTACTCCGCCCACACATAACTTCCGCTGACATAGGCAAGTACTATCAATGCCACACCTATGATAGCCGAGTTGCCTGCACACATCCCGTCCATACCGTCGTTCAGGTTTGCACCGTTGCTCACGGCAGCGACCACGAATATGGTCAGCAGCACAAAGAATATCCACCCCGCACGGTACTTGTTCTCCTCGCCGAGGAACGAGAACAGGTCGGCGTAGTTGCAGTTATGGTGCTTGACGAACGGAATGGTGGTCTGCGTTGATTTGACGGACGGACTTTTGATCACATAAGTGATATTGTTTTCCACCCGTGTAGAGACGGTTTCGTTCATCGTTACCATAGGCGAGTAGCGCAGCGTGAGCCCCACAATCAGCCCCAAAGCCACCTGTCCCGCTATCTTTATCCATCCGTTCAACCCGTCCTTATTGTGATGGAAAGTTTTGATGTAGTCGTCGGCAAAGCCCAATGCTCCGAGCAGCACGGTTGTTATCAGCATCAGTATCAGATAGACATTGCTCAGCCGCCCCATGAGCAGACAAGGCACAATGATACTCACAATGATAACCAGCCCCCCCATAGTCGGTACACCTTTCTTCGCTACATTGAATGGGTCTGTCTTCTCGTCCCGCTGTGTCTCGGAGATGTGCTTGTATTTCATCAGACGGATAAAGTACTTTCCGAAATAGACACTTATCAGCAGTGCCAGAATGCCTGCCACAATAGCACGGAACGAGATGTAGGTCATCAGGCGTGCGCCTGGCAGTTGGTTGAAGTATGTAAAGAGTGAATAGAACACGGTTCTAATTATGATTTATGAATTAACAGTATTTCCGTATCATCTCGTGGTCGTCGAAATGGTGTTTCACGCCTTTGATTATCTGATAGTCCTCGTGTCCTTTGCCGGCTACGAGTATCACATCTCCTGCGTGGGCGAGTGTGCAGGCGGTTTGGATAGCCGCCTCACGGTCTTCTATAACAAGCGTACCCAGCCGTTCCGTTTCGTTTAGTCCCGCTGTCATATCACGAAGGATAGCAGCCGGTTCTTCATCGCGTGGGTTGTCGGAGGTTAGTATCAGTTGGTCAGAGCCGTGCTTGGCGATAGCCGCCATCATCGGGCGCTTGCCTTTGTCGCGATTACCTCCGCAGCCCACCACGGTTATCAGTCGGCTGCCTTCTTTGCGTATCTCATTGATAGTCTGTATCACATTGTCCACCGCATCGGGGGTGTGCGCATAATCCACAATGGCAGTCCATCCTTTCTCGCTCCGAATAGTCTCAAATCGCCCATTGACGGGGTGCAGTGTCGAGAGCACCCGCAATATCTCCGTCTTGTCGAATCCGAGATTCACCGCTGCACCGTAGATACAGAGCAGGTTCGATACATTGAATCGCCCCACCAGCGGCACGAACACCTCTTGTTGGTCTATCGAGAGCAGCATGCCATCGAATCCTTCTTCGAGTATCTGTGCCCGATAATCCGCCATGGCACGGGTGGAATAGGTATAGACCTTCGCCGCACAGTTCTGCGTCATCACCAGTCCGTTTCGGTCGTCTTTGTTGGTCACGGCAAAAGCGGTCCTTTTCAGCCCGTCAAAGAGATGTTTCTTGGTATCCCGATAGTTGTCAAAGGTCTTGTGATAATCAATATGGTCGCGTGTCAGGTTGGTGAATAGTGCCCCGTCGAAGTCCAGTCCCGCAATACGCTCTTGGGCGATGGCATGGCTGCTCACCTCCATAAAAGCGTACTCACAGCCAGTATCCACCATACGCCGCAACAGCCCGTTCAGTTCAATAGCGTCGGGTGTGGTATGCGTAGCAGGCACGGCCTCGTCCTCAATGTAGTTCACCACGGTCGAGAGCAGCCCCGCTTTGTGTCCGAGCCCCCGCACTAATTTGTAGAGCAGCGTGGCAATGGTCGTCTTGCCATTGGTACCGGTCACGCCCACAAGCGTCAGTTTCTTGCTCGGCTCTCCGTACCAGCGGCTTGCGAGTAGCCCCAATGCATAGTCGGTGTTCTCCACCACGATATAGGTTACCCCGTCCGCCTTCGTAGGCAAATAGTCCGTATTGCTCAGAACCACAGCCGCTGCACCACTTTCCACGCACGCAGCGATATAGGTGTGCCCGTCCACGGCCGTACCTACTTGGGCTACAAACAGATAGCCTGCTTCCACTTTGCGGGAGTCGAATGTGATACCCGTTATCTCTTTGTCCTCCGAGCCGACCACTTGTGTCGGTTTGAGAACGCTTAGTAATTCATTGAGTTGCATAGTTACGATTGCACTTTGTGCGTTATGTTATGTTTCCCTGTTCGTTTTTTGATGTTACCCGTTTTTAGAGGGAGGCTACCCTGTTTTCAGGCAGTTGTCAGTCTGTTGCACGGACGAGTTTTTTCTTTCCCTCTTTGTCCAATATGTAGCAGCCAGAATACGCCATAGTCTTGCGGGCTATCTGCTTGACCACCGTGCCGCAGTCCATACCCGCATCGTACATACCCGTTTTCTTTGGGTCGTTCATCATGCAGATACAGGTGTATTGCGGGTCTTCTTCGGGGAAGTAGCCTACAAAGGTTATGCGGTGTCGCCGCCCCGTGTAACGCCCGTTGACGAGCAACTGCGCCGTACCCGTCTTGCCGGCAATATGCACCAATGTGTCTTGCGCTTTGGGCATCCCCCACGGGTTAATAGCGGCAGTACCCAAATGATTGTCCCAGACTACATCGTGCAGTGCACCTTGGATGTCGCGCAGCGTAGAGGAACTGCATATCGAGCCTTTTACCGTTTCTGTCTCGAACTCGTCCACCACCTCGGCATCTTTCTCTATCGACTTGACCAACAGGGGGCGTATCATTTTCCCGTCGTTGGCTATGGCGTTGTAGAACATGAGTATCTGCAACGGGCTCATCTCCACCGAGTAGCCGTAGGACATTTTACTAAGCGTGACTGTGTCGCGCGGCACATCGATACGCACTTTCTGCGCCCCAGGTATCTCGCAATAGACGCTGTCAAGCAAGCCCATTCGCCCGATGCGCTGTACAAATTTCTTGGCACTCCCCTCGTAGGCGTGTGTGATAATTTTTGCCAGTGCGATATTGCTCGATACAGCGAGGGCGGAACGCACGGTATAGACTGTATCGCGCGGGTGAGCATCGGTGTGCTTGGCTTGGATGTAAGTCCAACCGTTCTTCGATACCCGCACCGTGTCGTCGATGTCTATCTTGCCATCATCCAATGCCGCCATCAGGGCAATGGTCTTGAAGGTAGAGCCCGGCTCCACACGCATGACCGCGTGGTTTTGCAGTTCCCTGTACTTGTTCTCGTCCACACGGTCGAGGTTGGCTATGGCTTTTATCTCGCCGCTGTGTGTCTCCATGAGGATACAGCAACCCCACTCGGCATCAATACGACTCATGCGTGCGCCAAGGGCTTTCTCTACTATATCTTGCAGGTTGGCATCTATTGTGGTGCGCACATCCATACCGTCCTCTGCCTCCTCGACTGTCACATACATACGCTTGCCACCAATATACTGTTTGGCGCGTATGCCGTCCTTGCCACTCAATTCGTGGTCGAACGCTTTCTCCACTCCCGAGTTACCATAGCCGCCATCACCGTAGATACCGCCTATGGTACGGCTCGCCAGTCCCCCGAAAGGCTTGATACGCTTGTGTTGCGGCTCGTAGAAGATGCCGCTCTTGTATTGGCTTATTGTCCCCAGTGTCGTGGTGCGGAGATTCCCGTTCTTGTCTATGCCATAGGCGAAGCGTATCTCGTCGAGTTCGCGCCGCTGGAGGTAGTTAATGGTCTTTTTGTTAAGCGTAAGCCTATGATTATTATTTCGGTAGGCTTTCGTAATGCGCTGCTTGTATTCGTCCGTAGTGTAATCGCCGATAATGCGGTGGAACTCCGAGGCGATGGTGTCGATATTCCATTGGAACATACGCCCGCCCTTCTCGTGCAGTGCTTCGACACCCGCATCCATATAGACCCAGTACTGCGGCATGCTCGTTGCCAGCAGGCTGCCGTTACAGTCGAGTATATTCCCTCTGGTAGCGCGCAGCGGCGTATAAACCGGCTCTTGCCCCTCGGCTACCTGCAACCACCTATCCCGTTCGACGGTCTGTATGCGAATTATCTGGCCTATAACCAACACAAAGCCCAGTGCGATAAGCCCGAAGATGACCGCAAAGCGGAGTATGGTATCTCGTCTCTCGTCCATGGGTTATTTGAGTTTGACGGGCGGCAGCGTACTCTGCTCCACCCGACTGCCTTTCTCCTGCAATTTGATTTCTATCTGTGTGGGGCGGGTCTCGCCGTTCCATGTGGCGCAAATGGTCATGTAGCGGTACTTGGCGTCCAACATCTCTTTCTGTACTTGCCCGAGGCGGTGTTGCTGTCGGGCTGCGCCGTAGCCCATGCATATATAGAGAAAGAACAATAGGGCTATCAAGAGTGCCACCCCGTAGTAGCGCTTCACTTTCTCGCTGCGGAAAATCTCGCCATTGAGCCAATGGCGTACGCTGTCGGTACTCATAGCTGCACCTCCTTCTTCTCTGCCACGCGCAGGCGTGCGCTGCGGCTGCGAGGGTTGCGCTCCACCTCTTCATCGCTCGCCGTGCGCCCTTTCTCGATCAGGGCAAATGGCGTAAGGATATTGCCGTAGAAGTCTTTCTCAATCTTGCCCTCCACATTGCCCGCACGCAGGTAGTTCTTCACCATACGGTCTTCTAATGAGTGGTAGGTCAGCACGGCAATGCGTCCGCCCGGGCGCAGGCTCTTTCCTGCCGCCTCGAGCATTTCACGCAGTGCGCCCAACTCGTCGTTCACCTCCATGCGAAGAGCTTGGAAGAGGCGTGCCATGTCTTTCTTCTGCGGTGCAGGCACTTCTATTTCGCCATTCAGTATGTTTGGTTCATGACGCAACAGGCACGCCACCAACTGCTCGGTACGCAGGATAGGCGCTTGCTCGCGTGTTCGCACGAGGGTGCGGGCTATCTGGCGTGCGTTGCGCATCTCGCCGTAGAGGAAGAGTATATCTGCCAACTGCTCTTCGGTGTAGGTATTGAGTATGTCCGCTGCCGTGCGCCCTGCCGACCGGTTCATACGCATATCCAGGTCGCCAGCAAAACGGAAACTGAAGCCCCGCTCCGCCTCATCGAAGTGATGGAAACTGACCCCAAGATCGGCGAGCAGCCCGTCTATCTGCTTAACACCGTAGTAATCAAGGAAATTGCTCAGATAGCGAAAATTGCCATGCACGAACTGCCAACGCTTGTCGTCCACGAAATTGCCCTGTTGTTCGGCATTGCGATAGGCGTCCATATCTTGGTCGAACGAGAAGAGTCGCCCATGCTCACCGAGCCGGGCGAGTATCTCGCGGGAGTGTCCACCGCCGCCGAAAGTAACATCCACATAGGTGCCATCGGGGCGTATGGATAGCCCATCGACAGTCTCGTGCAACATGGCGGGTATGTGGTAGGTCGGTTCCATTGGGCGGGTTATTTAGCGGTTTCTTTCATTTTCTGACGGATACGGGTAGCAAGGTCATGCGGCTCGAGTTTCTTGCTCTCGAAAACAGCGGGACTCCAAAGTGCAAAGCGGTCGAGCATACCGACAAAGACCACATCCTGTTGCGCACCGATCGTATCCAAGTTCTTCTTTTGCAATAAGATACGACCTTGATTATCCATATCGAGCATTTCCGCCTCTGCCATGAATTGCATCAGCAGCAGTTGGTCTTCTGGGTTCCACTCGTCGAGGGCACTGCGCAGTTGCGCCACTTTGTCGTTCCACACCTGCTCGGGGTAGAATATGAGGCACTCGTTGTCGGTATCACGGCGCAGCACGATACGCTTCGAGTCGGTCTCGTTAAGTATCTTGCGGTATTGTGCAGGGACAAAGATACGCCCTTTCTCGTCCGCCCGTGCTTCGATATTTCCTATGAATGTGCTCATTATGCTGCGTATAAAGACTTGTGTGTATTTTGTTGTTTGCGGCAGGGTGATTATTTGATGCCTATTCCTTCTCCCCTATCTCTTTGCCTTCTCTTTTCCCGTTCCTTGATGTTACCCTGTATTCTCCTTGCATCCACCTTGTTTTTTCGTTGCCTGGAGTTTGCTTTTTATCAATCCTCGTTCTATCCGAACCGACCTGCCGTTCTTACTCACCGGAATCATTTTTCGCTGCAAAGGTACGGAAAATATCTGATATTCCCCACTTTTCCCCACAAAAAATTTATCTATATCTTTTTCTACAAGTTATCTACATTTTATATATTTGTTATTCTACTGATACTATGTATAGTATGAGATTTATTTACAAAGTGGGGTAAAACTAAGAATATCGAATGAATCGCAAGAAGTTGGGTAATTTGTTTCATCACAATAATCAGCCTGTACTGTCCAATAACAAATGCCATTTTTCAGTACTTAAAAATCTCTCTAATCTTCCTTGTGAAGGATACCGGAACAGGGGGGGAAGAGAGCTTCCAAGGAAAAAATACAACACAAAAAGTGGAAGGGAACGCGAATGTTCCTTCGTTCAAAGTATGCGAACAGAAAATGGAACCTATTTGGTGGGAATATGGGTGCTTCAAGAG
>CAVFHY010000009.1:31297-35587 GCA_963622445.1 Bacteroidaceae bacterium | reverse complement strand
GAACTTGTACTGCTGCCTGCGGGCTGCTTTTCCATGGCGGTCAGGCGGGATTCTATGTGCTGAAGCATACGAATGAGTTGGCAACTGCGCAACTGGTTGAAGTCCATCTTGAGCGGACTCAAAGTGAAGAAACTGCGCAGCGTGATACGACGGTTGTCCGACTGCTCTATCCGTTGACGCTCCGTCTGCCCCGCCACCGAAGACACACTTTCCTTTTCTACACCCTCTGCGGAAGGTATATGTTCTTTTTTCACACCCGCCACCGAAGACACACTTTCCTTTTCTACACCCTCTGCGGAAGGTATATGTTCTTTTTTCACACCCGCCACCGAAGACACACTTTCCTTTTCTACACCCTCTGCGGAAGGTATATGTTCTTTTTTCACACCCGCCACCGAAGACACACCTTCCTTTTCTACACCCTCTGCGGAAGGTATATGTTCTTTTTTCCCACCCGCCACCGAAGACACACCTTCCTTTTCTACACCCTCTGCGGAAAGTATATGTTCTTTTTTCACACCCGCCACCGAAGACCCATTCTCCCTTTGGGCAGGTATCGCAGTAGCCTCCGACGACGCCGTCGCTGCCACTGCCGGTTGCTTATGGCGGTGGAACTTGGCACGGAGCATACGGAACAGGCGTATCGGACTGACGAAAGCGTAGAACGGACGCATCTCGGTATATATCGGCAGTTCGGTAATCGCTCCCATGGGGTCATAGTCGTTGATATTCTCGGCAGAGGCGGTATAAGGCAAGAGGTTGTCGTATGCCGTACGATAGTCGTAGCAGACCGAACCGCCCTGACAACCGCCCTTATAGACGGAGGTATCGTGTGTAATTCCCTGCTCGACCAATACTCGATAGAGTGCAGGCGTAGGCATCATGCTCCAGTTAGCCGCACGGAACAGCCAGACCTTGTAGTCCGCACGCACAGGGCGCAGCAAGTCTTCGAGATAGCAAACACACTGACTGACCATATCTTTGATTTGCTCGTAAGGCAGTGCCGCCAGGTTGTAGTCCTCGATACACTGGTCAAAGTGTTTGCCGTCCCATTTGGCACAGAAATAGGACGAATGGATATGCAGTTGCACATCATGTCCCCGACGGATGGCGTCCCGCAGTTGTTCTTCTATCTCCGCCACACGGAAGTCGTCCCTGCCTGTTTCCTCCCGATAGCGACGGAAGCATAGTATCTCTGCCACATCTGCCATTATCACCAGATGTTGCTTGTATTCCTCCAACAGATTCATCAGGCGGTAGGTAGGCTCCACCATCAGTGCCTGCGGGTTGCCGTCGCCATTGCCGTGTATCTCGTAATCGAGTGTGAATAGCAGTTTATAGTTCATAACAGAGTATTTTGTCGGTCGGGTATGGTTTGTAGAGTGTGAAGCCCATCTTATGGTACAGGTTCTGCGCACGGAGGTTATTGTCAGCGACTACCAAATAGACCCGCTGCACTTGCCGCCTCCGTAGTTCGGCGATAAGGCACTGCATGAGTTGCGTACCGTAGCCCTTTCCGCGCTGTTTCGGGTCTATCCATATATCGTACAGCCACCACGAATAACGGCATATATCACGGCTGAACTTGCGCCGTATAACCCCGCAGCCAAGCAGCGTGTTCCCGTCTTTCAAGAGCATAAACTCAGACTTATAAAGCGTTGATAATGAGAGTATTGCATACCCCCCCTATTGGTATATTTGCGTATTTCCTTATCGGGGAAATAGGCATGGACTGCGGCATAATCCGCTTGGGTATAAGGCACGAGTGTCGGCATAGTGTACAAGAGAAACTATAGTTTGTTACTAAACAGCCGCAGCAGTTTGCGCTGCGACAGCAAAAAACGAAGGAGGCGATACTTCCACGCCACAATGGCGACAGTTCCCCCCGTAAACTCGCAGTACGAACCGCCAAAACTGCGTTTGAAAGCATATACCCCATAGGCTGGGTGGTCTTTGTCGGGCGATACGGGAACGCCTCCCATATCGAAGCACGCCGTCCCCTTCCTGTTGTAGTAGCACAAGGCATGCCACAGCAAAAAAGCCGAACAGCAATACTTGCGGTTCAGGTCGTAATCACTGCCCCCCGAATAATAGTACACGGTGTCGCCCCCTTGCAACATCAGTGCCACTGCGGCTACTTGGCTTTCCGCTTTCGCTACAAAAAGCGTGGCTTTCGGGTCGGCAAACTTGGCGGCAAAGAAACTGTCCGATTTGAGCAACATAGACGCTTGCGCATGGTTGTGGATGGCGTGCTGTTGCGTGGCTTGGCGCAATCGCTGGAAGTCAGACAGGTACGGCATTGCCTCCGCCCCCGTATAGACTTCGACCACCACCCCACTCTTCTCTGCCTTGCGTATGCAGTTGCGTTGTTTCGATTCTACCCTCTGCCACAACTGCTCTTCGGTCGTATGCAGGTCGGTACAGAATGTGGCTTCCGTTACCGGTGCGTCTATTGCCATTCCGTTGCCACGCACCCAATGGGTGAGATTGAGCATCGTAAGACGCGAACGGCGTGCGTGAGCGCGTACCGCAGCCAGCAATGGCTCATGATATTGTATCTCCCATTCCTCCGAAGAGAATACGGGATAGCCGTCGAAATAGACCGACTTGGCTAACCATCGCACCCAGCGTACATTTCCCCGCAGCGTACCAACCCAACCGCCAACCACTTGCTCCCCGTCCAATACGACCATTCCCCACAACGAGGAGGTATAATGCACCGGCAGCATAGGATTACCCCAGCGGGTGGATTGCACGAGGGAGTAGAAAGCGGAATAACAGGTTTCCGATACAGGAACAATCGAGATAGCCATAGAGAAGAATCTTAAAAAACGACATTTTTATTTTGCCAGGACTTGCATACGAGTTGGTAACGAGTTCCTAACGAGTTGGTAACGAATTTTGGAAGAGAGATATAAGACTGCTATAAGAGAGGTATAACGATTTCATCTTAAAAAACGACACTTTTCGTATAGAGTTCATAGAGCGTATCCGCCACCACGGGCGTAGTATAGCGGGCTGGCAATGCCGGCGAGGGAAGATGTCCTGCCGCTATGGCTTGCCGCAAGCAATGCGCCACATCGGCTGCGTCATAACTGCAGAGGAACACATTCGGCACACCCGCCACAACCTCCCGCACATCGCCCACATCGGTTGAGACAACGGGACAGCCGCACGCCACCGCCTCTTTGACAAACTGCGGACTGCCCTCCGAAAACGAGGTCAACAACGCACAATCGCAGGCATTGTAGAGCAACGGCATCTGTTCACGGGTATAGCCGAAGAGTTCGAGGAGAACGATTCCGCTGTGGGTCGAGTCGGTGTCGGAGAGGGTTTCCACCGCTGCCTTTGCCAGGGGGTAGTTCTTTACACGGTCGGAGAACTCCTTGGAGAACAGGATATAGGTCTTGTCCTGCTCCCAACCGAGTTGCGCACGGCACGCCGTCTTATCCATCGGACGGAAAGCCGCCGTATCCACCGAACAGGGCACCACGGCGGTGTGCTTCGGCTTGCCCGCCTTGCGCAACAACTGCTCCGAGACGAAGATATTGCAGTCCGACAAACGCATTGCCCAACGAGATAACCACCTAACCGAACCGCTGTTCACATCGCTGCCGTGGAAAGTGGAGAAGACCTTAATTGGACTTTCCCCTTGCCCCCTCAAAGAGTGGGAGACGCAGGATGAGAATGGAGAGTTGTGCGAGTAGTTCGTAGTGTGGCGGCGAGCGAAAAGTTTGACGGACCATGCCGCCACCAAGCAGCACAGACCGCTATGCCCATGCACGATGTCGGGGCGATAGGCACACACCGCCCTCGGTATGCCCCATAACGCACGGACATACCCACGCCAACCACCTGTTATCAAGTAGTACTCGAACTCCACCCCCTTGGTACGCAATGCCTGCACCTGCTCGTAAATAAATGGTGCGACATACTCCGTATAAGGGGCATAATACCGACGGCTACAAACAATAAGTACTTTCATAACACAACCACCCTACTCGACCCAAGCGAGCAAGGAACAAAACAGATAGAAAAACGAAACTTAGTGCGCAAGGAGCGCGGAATAGATAGCCTGCAGCGTGCGAGCCACCTGCGGATTGGTAAGCCCCTGCGACAACAGACGCTCCCGTGCTTCGGTACGGAACGACGAAACGGCATCTCGCACTGCGACAGATTGCATTTGTGCAGTAGAATAATGCGCTGAAGACGGCTCTTGCTGCTGCGAATAATAGGGGGGGGGTAAAATCAAGCACCCTTCGTAGCAAAGTAGCGAGTTCGTGCGGATTA
>CAVFHY010000009.1:0-31240 GCA_963622445.1 Bacteroidaceae bacterium | reverse complement strand
ACATCGGTCGATACAATCGGACATCCGCATGCCATGGCTTCTTTTATCACCTGCGGACTACCCTCCTGACGGCTCGTAAGCAACAAACAGTCGGCGGCACACATCAGGAGATTGACCGTAGCACGGTGGTAACCACGGAGTTCGATGAGAAGACATCCCCTGTCCCCTCCACAGGAGAGGAATTTCGATGCTCTGCAAGCCCCCTCTCTGAGGGGGATGGGGGAGTCGAAGTTGAATTGGAGAAGGTCGGTCAGTACTTCTTCTGCCAATGCAGCGTCCTTGACCGAGTTATCGAACGCACCGGCAAAGAGAACCAGACAACGGTGCTGTATCTCACAGAATGAGTAAGATTTATGCTCTTTACCGTCAGAAACGGTACACTGCACACCCATCTCTGCCAAACGCTTGCGTGCATCAGCACGAGAGAGCAGTTGGTCGTCCGACAGCGTTACTCCGCACGGCAAAAGGGAATAGTTGTTCCCCCGATACGCCCACGGAGCAAAGCGTATGCTCTCGCCACGCGCCGTGCGTATATTCGCCTTCGACACAAAGATATTCCACGACGAGAGTCGCATCGCCCACCGAGAGAGCCGCAACACACGAGGGCTGTTGATATCACTGCCGTGGTAAGTGGTAACCACGGGAATGAGACTTTCCCTCTTCTGGTTTCCCTTTTGAGGACTTTCCCCCTGCCCATTCATAGAGCGGGAGACTTGAGTTGAAAGCCGTTTCGTGCTGATAGAAGAAAAATTAGCCAGTAAACCACATAGTCCGTAGTGAGCGTGTATAATGTCGGGGCGTTCTTTGCTGATAGCCTGTCGCAAGCGGGGTATCTCCTGCAGATAGCCACGCACGCCCTTACCGCACACCGCATACCGCACCACCTCGTGAGAGAGGTCTTGCAACGCCTGTATCTGCTCCTCCACAAATGGAGCAAAATACCCACCCTTATCTACGGCTACGATGAGGATTTTCATTGGTCGATGACTGTTACATCATTGTCCTGAATATGCGGCGTTTATTTGGATTTCTTCTTTTGGGTCTTGTCTTTGCTGCCGAAGAGGGAGAAATGGACATAGCGCTTCGGGTTGGCTTTGAGGTCTACCACCAACGAATCCACCGACACCACCGTGGCATCGATGTTTCGATACAACGACTGGTCGTGGAGCAACAGCCCTATCGTACCACTGTCGGAACGGATGTCCGACACCGCAAGGTTCACATTCTCTATCGTTGAGTCTAAACGCTGCACCGTAGCGGCAAGGTCTGCTCGATCGATATCCGCTGCTATGGAACGGACAGAGGCAATGGCACTGTCCGCATTGTCCACTATCGATGGCACCCGATGTGTCATCAAACCCTTGAAGTCCCGGGAGACAACGGTCAAATCGGTAGAGATCGTATCGATATGCGCCAACGAGTTCTTAAGGTGGTCGTTGTTGAGTTGGCTATTGAGTTGTGCCACAAGGCTGTCCACACCCGACAGCGTACTGCCCAGCGAAGCAAGGAGGTTGGTCTCCATATTCTCCACCAAACCCGGCACATAGCAGGTCGGGAGCGTCTCGCCCGACTCAACCACCCCCGCCGTAGCCGCTGTAGGAAGGAGCAACTCTATTGCCATACCGCCCAACAGACCGTCTGCCACCAGCGCCATCTGCGTACCGCGCGGAAGGTCAATATCCCGATTGATGGAGATGTCGACCACAAAAGCACTGTCGTGCGTAAAATCGTAGTGAATCTTATCCACCCGCCCCACTTTGTAGCCGTGGATATAGACCGGTGCCTGCTCCTCCAACTTATGGACATCGGTATAGACTCCATGGAACGAATAGACAGACGAGAAGATATTAACGCCTTTCAGAAAATTGAATCCGAAGAACAAAAGAAAAATACACAAGGTCGCCAATAAACCTACCTTGATTTCGCGTGCATACTTCATTATTTCGAACGATGAATTAAAATTACGAATGATAAATGGCAAGGTCCGCCCCCTGCCTATTACTTATTACCTGTTAGTTGTATTATCCAACAATCGGGGAAACGGTTGCGTATCTGCTCACGCAAGCGCACCACCTCGTTGCGGTCGGCCGATTCGCCGTAGTAATACTTGTACCAACCGTCCAACTCGAGGCACTTGCATTTCAACCCGTACAAGCGAGAGTCATCGGGCGACACCGGCACACGGGACGCCAACACCTGAATAGCATAGAGCGGCTGCGTGAGGACTGCCGTGTCTCTTTTCTGCTGCGGCGCAAGGGCAATGGTATCGGGCGTTGTCGTAGACTTGGGTTCTGTTTTTGCCTCCTGCCGGAGTGCGTCCAGTGTATCCGTTCGGGCTGGTTCGGTCTTCTGCGCTTGTGCTGTATCCGGCTCTGCCACAGCAGGTTGCGTCGCTGCAGTGTCTAACTGCGGCGCAGGTTTACGATGTACAAACTCGGCAAACGCATTGCAGATAGACTGCGCTATCTCCTGCTGCCCTTGCGTGGAGTTGAGGTACTTCTCTTCCTCGGGGTTGGAAATAAAGCCCATCTCGAAAAGGATACTCGGGCAAGCGGACTTGAGCAGTACCCAGAACGCCGCTTGACGCACCCCCCGCTCAGCACGCTTCAGCCGCTCCACACACTGACGCTGCACCAATGTAGCGAACCGTAACGACTGATCCATATAGGCATTCTGCATCAACTCGAACATGATATACGAGTCGATGGAGTTCGGATCAAAGCCCTGATAGGCTGTCTGATAGTCCGCCTCGAGTTTGATAACGGAGTTCTCGCGCATCGCCACATCGAGGTTCTTATCCATTTTCTCCGTTCCCAAGACAAAGGTCTCGACGCCCTGCGCCGTTTTCGACTCGGAGGAGTTGGTATGGATACATATAAACAAATCCGCATTGTTCGCATTGACGATGTCCGCACGCTGTTGCAACGGGAGAAAGATATCCGTTTGGCGGGTATAAACCACTTTGATGTCGGGAAACTGCTCACTCAAGAGTTTGCCCACGAGGAGCGACACATCGAGATTGAGATTCTTCTCCTGCGAGATTTTGCCTACCGCACCCGGATCTTTGCCGCCGTGCCCCGCATCGATAACAACGGTAAAAGGCTTTTCCACCGGTGCTTTGGCAAGGGCAGAGAAAGGCAGCAACAGGCAACCGCAAAGGACAAGAACAAAGAGGAATATCGGTTTTGCAAAACGCATAGACGCACGATTTGAATGCATAGACGAGTGCACAACAGCACAATTTGGCGGCAAAGTTACACTTTTTTAGCGAAACCACAAAGAGACGGACACATTTTTGAGCGGTAAAGGCAATGAATATACGACTCCTACCCCTCCCCCTCTTTTGACAAAACCAACTACGCACCATCCCTTGCTTATCCCTTGCTTATCCCTTGCTATTTGGCAGCGGGTAAGTCTATATGATTGGTATAAAAATGCGAAAAAATGCGGATGTGTTTGCGTATTCCGAAAAATAGCCGTACCTTTGCACGCTTTTTGAGTGTTTGTGCGTCCTCCGCTTGTGCGATAGGTCAGTACCGAAAGGTGCGAAAAGCCGTTGCGAGAGATGGTGAGAAGCACAGAACAGGCGAAAGCAACCATAATTATTAACGCTGAATTGGGCAGTGGCGGTAGTCCTGCATAGCATTCATAGCAGACGAGGCGTAAATGATGTCTGTCGATTCAGCCCAAAACAAACATTATAAATGGATACTTTAAGTTACAAGACCGTGTCGGTAAACAAGGCTACCGCTCAAAAGGAGTGGGTCGTTATCGACGCGCAAGACCAAGTACTTGGTCGTATGTGCACCAAGGTGGCAAAACTGCTGCGTGGTAAGTACAAACCTTCGTACACCCCGAATGTGGACTGCGGCGACAATGTAATCATTATCAACGCAGACAAAGTGAAACTGACGGGCAACAAATGGAATGACCGCATCTATATCCGCTACACGGGTTTCCCCGGTGGTCAGCGTGAGATGACTCCTGCTCAGTTGCTGGAGAAAGGCGCAGACCGTCTGATTACCAAGGTGGTAAAAGGTATGCTCCCCAAGAATCGTCTGGGCGCTCGCCAAATCACCAACCTGCATGTGTTTGCCGGTGCTGAGCACACCTTCCAAGCACAACAGCCCAAACAAATTGATATCAACACGCTTAAATAATAGAAGAATATGGAAGTAATTAATGCATTAGGTCGTCGTAAATCGGCAGTTGCTCGTGTTTATGTGAGTGAGGGTGCAGGCAAGATTACGATTAACGGTCGTGACATCGAAACCTATTTCCCGTCTTCTATTCTGCGCTACATTGTTCTCCAGCCGCTGAACAAACTCGAGGTAGCAGAGAAGTATGATATTAAGGTAAACCTTGTTGGTGGTGGTTTCAAGGGTCAGGCTGAGGCATTGCGTTTGGCAATCGCTCGTGCACTGGTCAAGATCAACCCCGAAGACAAGTCTGCACTGAAAGCAGAAGGCTTTATGACGCGTGACGCTCGTGAGGTTGAGCGTAAGAAACCGGGTCAGCCCAAAGCACGCAAGCACTTCCAGTTCAGCAAGCGTTAAAAAGACAACAAACTCCAAATCGTGTGGACTCCCGCAGGGGATTACCACACGATTCTTTTGGAAACGCCAAAGGTTGCATAGCGGCGTGAAAGCCGCCTGAATGCGCCTGCCAAGGACTCGATATGTCCAAGGTGACGGCGAACACCAAAAGCCACGGAGACAATAAAAACAAATAACAAACTATCAACACATTACATCAAAATGAGAACGAATTTTGATCAACTTCTCGAAGCAGGTTGCCACTTTGGGCACCTCAAACGCAAATGGAATCCCGCAATGGCTCCTTACATCTATATGGAGCGCAACGGTATTCACATCATTGACCTGAACAAGACCGCACTGAAGATTGACGAGGCCGCTGAGGCACTGAAGAACATTGCCAAGTCGGGTCGTCGTATCCTCTTTGTAGGTACGAAGAAACAGGCACAAGAGACCGTAGCACAGCACGCACAAGAGGTAGGTATGCCGTATATCACCGAGCGTTGGGCAGGTGGTATGCTCACCAACTTCCCCACCATCCGTAAGGCGGTGAAGAAGATGAGTACTATCGACAAGATGATGACCGATGGTACATTCGACAACATCTCGAAGCGTGAGAAACTGCAGATTACCCGTCAGCGTGAGAAACTCGAGAAGAACCTCGGTTCTATTGCAGACCTCAACCGTCTGCCGAGCGCATTGTTCGTAGTGGATGTACTCAAAGAGCAAATCGCCGTAAGCGAGGCAAACCGTCTGGGTATTCCTGTATTCGGTATCGTAGATACCAACTCGAACCCCAACAATATCGACTTCGTTATTCCTGCTAACGATGACGCTAACAAGTCTATCGATGTGATTCTTGCTGCTGTATGCGAGGCTATCAAAGAGGGTCTCGAGGAGCGCAAGGTAGAGAAAGCAGACGAAGAGGCAGCACAGGCACAAGCCAACAGCGAGGCTCCGGCTCCCAAAGAGCGCCGTCAGCGTGTTCGCAAGGCAGCAGCCAAAGATGAGGCTGCTGCAGCAGAGGCTCCCGCCGCAGAGGCTCCCACCGCTGAATAATCCCGCTATGCCTACGGGCAAAGTAATTCATAATTCTTAATTCATAATTAGAAACAATGGCTGTTACATTAGCAGATATAAAGAAACTGCGTGATATTACCGGCGCAGGTATGATGGATGTCAAGAAGGCATTGGAAGAGGCTAACGGCGACTTCGAAGTAGCAAAGGACCTGCTCCGTAAGCGTGGTCAGGCTATTGCTGCCAAGCGTAGCGACCGTGTCGCATCGGAGGGTTGCGTACTGGCTAAGGCTGTAGAAGGCTTTGGTGCTATCGTAGCCGTTAAGTGCGAGACCGATTTCGTTGCCAAGAACGCAGACTTCGTGGCTATGGTGAAGTTGATTCTCGACACCGCTATCGACCAACGCCCCGCAGACTTGGCGACTCTCAAAGCTACCAAGATTGGTGATTTCACTGTAGAACAGGTAGTTACCGAGCGCAGTGGTGTTACGGGCGAGAAGATGGAACTGAGCGACTATGCTTTCCTCTCTGCTCCGAAGGTAGATGCTTACAACCACCTTGGCAACAAGTTGTCTTCGCTGGTGGCTGTGGCTAACACCGATGCTGACCAAGAGACCGTACACGGTATCTCTATGCAGGTTGCCGCTATGTCGCCTATCGCCCTTGATGCAGACCATGTCGCACAAGAGGTGAAAGACAAGGAGTTGGCTGTCGCTATCGAGAAGACCAAGCAAGACGAGGTCAACAAAGCTATCGAGAACGCACTGCGCAAGGCGGGTATCAACCCTGCACACGCAGACAGCGAGGAGCATATCGAGTCGAATACCGCAAAGGGTTGGCTGACCGCTGAGCAGGCTGAGCAGGCACGCACTATTCGTGCTACCGTTCCCGCTGAGGCAGAGGCTGCCATCAACCTCAAGAAGGTAGAGATGATTGCACAAGGCCGTCTCGGTAAGTTCTTGAAGGAGAATACCTTGGTAGAGCAGGCATACATCATGAGCGATACGAAGGAACTGGTGAAGGACATCCTGAAGAAGAACAATGTCCAGATTACCGACTTCCGCCGTGTAACCCTCAACGAAGAGTAATTCGCAGCAAAAAGCAACTGCTCAGCAAGCGGCAGGAGATACGCTCTTGCCTATAGACCACAAAGCCGTTCCTAACCAAAGGAGCGGCTTTGTTTTTTTGTATATTCGTCCTATCGCACAACAACTCCTCTCGATACACCCAACTACAAATTACGAATTCAAAAATTCAAACTCTCCCTTGCATATATCAGAAGAAAGGTGTATCTTTGCCGTCGAATAGCGAACCGGACTCATTCCAAACAGACTAATTCCTAACACAATGAAAAAGATACTTTCTATTTTTTGCGCCTTGGCAGTATGTTTTACGACTGCATGCGCTTCGCAAAAGACCAAAGCCAACAAAGACACGCAGCAATACCGCTACGAAATAGAATGTGCAGGCAACGGCACACAAGGCACCTATCTCGTGAAGGTATGGAGTTACTCCAAGAAAGCCGCTGTAGCAGAGAACCAATGCCGTAAGAACGCAGTACATGGCGTCATATTCAAGGGCTACGGAGGCGGCGATGGCTGTGTGGCACAACGCGCACTCTGCAATACTCCTGGGACTGAAACTGCCAACGAGACTTATTTCAAGAGTTTCTTTGCCGATGGAGGAGAATTCCAAAAGTACGCCTCTATCGTAAGCGGCACGACAGAGACCGTCAAGGTCGGCAAAGAGTACAAAGTGGGGGTCGTAGTCAGTGTCCGCAAAGACGACTTGCGTAAAGCACTCGAAGCCGCAGGTATTATCCGTGCGCTCAATGCCGGTTTCTAATACCCCTACTCCACCGATAGAAAACAACTTACACACGCAATAACAATGAAACATACATCTATATTCCTCACAGCAGTAGCACTCGTCGTGCTGCTCGCCGGCTGTGGCTCACGACGCTCCCAAGCCTCGTACGACCAACCCAGCAAAGTACTCTCCGCCAACTACGACGGTTCGTATGTTATCCGTACCCAAGTACGCGCACGAAACTCCGCCCTGGCGTTCACCGATGCGCAGCGCAAAGCCGTACAAGAGGTCATCTTCGATGGTGTACAGGCAGGCTCGAACGGCATACAAGACCTGAAACCGCTCATCTACGACAAGAACGCCCGCGAGAAATACGAAGACTATTTCAACGCATTCTTTTCCGACAATGGCGAATGGAAGAACTACTGTTCGCTCAAAGACCGCCGCACTTTCTCCTCTACCTACGAGCGTACCCGCACCCAAATGGTGCAGAGTGTAACCGTTACCGTAGCGCGCGATGCACTGAAGAAACGCCTGCAGGCAGACGGCATTATCCCCGCACAAGGACGCTACGACATGCAATAACACGCTAAAAAAGAAACAATATGAAAAAAACGCTAATCCTATGGGCAGCCACACTCTTTGCCACGCTGTCCTTTGCACAGATAAAGAAACCCGAACTGATGGTTTTCCCCTCCGATGTATGGTGTATCAACAACGGCTACTACACCGAGGTGGAGAATATGGGTACGACCGAGAAAGTACCTAACTACAAACAGGCACTTCAAGAGAGCGTCGAACTCAAGTTGGCCATAGCCAAGATTAACGACCTGATGGCAGAACGGCAGTTCCCGCTCCAAAGCCTTGAGCAGGCAATTAAGAATGTGGAACAACGGCGTGCAGAAGACAACCTGACCACCAGCAAGAGCGGCAATACCCTTGCTGAAAGTCCACTCGACGAGTTGGCACGCTCTGCTAAGGCCGACATCATTCTCGAACTCACTTGGGATGTCAAAGACTTGGGACCCAAACATTCGGTCAGTTATGTGCTCGAGGCGAAAGATGCCTATACGAGCAAGAGTATCGGTGCAGTGAGCGGCGCAGGCACACCCTCAATGACGGCAGATGTAGATGCCCTGCTCGAAGAGGCGATACTCGCCAATATCGACAACTTCAATATCCGCCTGCAGGACTATTTCACCGAGATGCAGACTATCGGGCGCGAGATAGTGCTCGATATCAAAGTCTTCGACGGCAACGCTGCTGGCATTGACCTCGAAAGCGAATACGGCGATGACGAACTGATAGACATCATCAACCGTTGGATGTTCCAAAACACAGTCAGCGGACGCTACTCGATGCCGTATGCCAGCGAGAATGTAGCCAACTTTACTCAGGTGCGTATCCCTGTCTACGATGACTACGGCGTGCCTGTTGACGCCAACTCCTTTGCCAAGAAACTGGCACGCATGCTCAAGAAAGAGCCCTACAACATACCGAGCAAAGTACTCGTGAAAGGATTAGGCAGAGCCGTTATCGTACTCGGTGAGAAATAAACCCGTATAACTATGCATACGACAATGAAAAAGATAAGCACCCTTCTATTGAGTCTCGCCATGGCAGTAACCCTGGTGGCGCAAGACACACAATATCTGCCTATTTCCGTACAGGTAGAGGCAATGGACGAACCCTTTCCCGCTACGGCAGAACAACAGGTACGCAACAAACTGACGCAACTGCTCGCCAAGAACGGCATTGCCTCGATGGACTACCTCAGTCAATTCTTCATTACCGCTTTTGTCGTTCCGCAGTCGAAGGACATTGTGGCAAGCGCTCCGATGAAAATTTCGGAAACCATGGAGATGACGCTCTATATCGCCGACTATACCAACAAGGTGGTCTTCGCCACCACCTCCACTACGCTGCGGGGTATCGGCGAGACCGAGAGCAAATGCTATATGAACGCCCTCAAAGGATTGAATATCAACTCCTCCACATTGGCAGCGTTTGTCGAAGAGGGCAAGAACAAAATTGTGGCCTACTACGACCATGAGGCAGACAATATCATCAAGAAAGCACAGTTCCTTGCTGCACAGAAACAGTACGAAGAGGCGTTAAGTATGATAGTAACCATTCCCGCCCAGTGCAGCAAATACGACGAGGCACTGCAAACGGGGCTGGCAGTCTACCAACAGTATATAGACAACCTCTGCCAACTCAATCTCGCCAAAGCACGCCAGGCATGGGCGGCAGAGCAGAACAGCGCAGGAGCACAGCAAGCTGGTACTTACCTCGAGAACATTCTGCCCGACGCAGGCTGCTACGACGATGCCATGACACTCTACAAAGAGATTAAAGGCAAAGTACTGGACGACTGGAAATTCGAGATGAAGCAGTACCAAGACAGCGTGGATATCACCAAACAGCGTATCAACGCCATGCGTGAAGTAGGTGTCGCTTTCGGACGCGGACAACAACCCACGACCACCAATATCGGTTTCCTGCGTTAACACACGACACTCCCCAAGGGATAAAATGAACAGAATAGAAAAAATCGGGATATTGACGATAGCGGCTCTATGCGGGTCGCTATCGTTGTATGCGGATACCAACGCACTCAACTATCGGCGCAATGCACTGAGTACCATGCTCGTCTACCACCCCGAAGACGAGTTCGGTATCAACATCTACGAGGCTTTCGACAGTTTGCCAATGCCCGACAAGTACGATGACCATACACTTGCATTCCGCGTGATAGACAACAGCCTCATCGGTGGCGTACAACCGCGCGACTCGGGGCTATACAAAGCCACTTACGGACACGCCCTAACCACGCAAGAACTGAACAGGAATGCGCAGTATATCGAGAATCTGCTCAACCAAAACCAAATGGGCAAGTACTTGGTAGCCAAGTGGTTCGACTACCAGGAAGATGCTGCGGGCAATGGCACTTTCGATGTCAACCTCGTAGCCGAACGCGGGCAATATAATGCGACAGATATCGATGTCGCCGTGGCTCTGCAAACCGCAAAAGGTATTGCCGCCCTGTCGGACGCAGGCGAGGAACTTATCGGGCAAACTTTTATCCTCGTGAACGACATTACCTACATTACCGCCGAGCAGGAAGCGCAGTCCGCCAAGATAGCCTTTGCTGTCATCGGTGGTCTGTTCGATGCCTTTGCGGGCGGCAATTCGGGGCAGAAGATGGCAGATGCCGTCGGGCAGATAGCCGATAGTTTCACGGGCTTCAAAGTGAAGACGCATAGTTACCTCTACCAGTTGGTCTGGAACGATTCGGTCGCCAACACTTTCTATCGAGACTACTACACCGCCTACCCTGACTCCGCCAAGACGGCAACATTCAAGGCAGACACCACCCTCTTCCGTTTGCGCTATGTAGCGCACGAATACGAGTTCGACAAGAAGAGTACCCTCAAAGGGGAATACGAACGCACCGAACTGGTCAAGACCATCTGCGCTCGCTCTATGGATAAGAACATTGTGGCATTGGCAAAGCAGTACGAACCATTTAAGGTGAAAACCCCTGTTTATCAGGTACTCACTTCAGACAAAGGAAAAATAGAGGGCTACGCCGCCAAGATAGGACTCAAAGAGGGTATCAGCGAATCAAGCAAGTTCCAAGTCGTACAGCGTATGCTTGACCCCGAAACGGGCAAAACCACCTACAAGTATGTTGCCACCGTCAAACCGAAGAAGGGGGCTATCTGGGACAACCGCTACAACGCTGTCAAAGAGCAGGGCGAAGGAGCAACCCTTCCCTATACCACATTCAAGAAAATAAGCGGCGGGGAGATTCTCCCCGGCATGCTCCTCATCGAAGGAACATACAAGAAAGTAACGCAGTAAGAGACAGCGTCTTCGGCTGTTAAAAGTTAGCACGCTGCGCTATTAGAGAGAGGTTCAGAGAGTCTGAAGAGCGGAAAAGTTGGATTTACCGTTTTTACATACTTACAAATTAACATATCAATCGCAAAGCGAGAACAAATCTGCACGGGGATTCACCAGCAATACCGGTACCAACGAACGACGAATAGCGTGCCGCTCCGGGCAACCGAATAGAATATCATCCAGCCCGTACTCACGGCTCGCCGTAAGTATCAGCAAGTCGTGCTGAAAATCTCGCTGACGCTCACTCGCCTCTCGTATCAACGAGAAGCTATCTTTCCGCGCCTCCACTACCTCATACGAGATGGACTCTCCCGTACGCTCTGCCACTGAAGTAATATGTGTCACCATTCGATTGACATTCTGCTGCGCATGGCTACCATAGTCGTGCGCCTTGAGCAGTATGATATGCGCCCCTGTCTTGCGAGCAAGATAGGTACATATCTCTGCCTTATACACTTCCTCTTCTAGCATGGACACGGGTACCAATAAGCGGTGCAGTGGTTTGATGGTCATCGTGTCTGTGATAAACAGATACGGACGGCGCTCCTCCCGGCAATCGTTGAGGTGGTGCTGCACCTCGCGCGAGGCGTTGTGACACTCTATCACTCGTATGTCTTCATTATTATCCCAAATCATATCCTGCTGTGTGTATAAAGGCATCTGTATATTTTAGGCTAATCGTATAGATAAGTCGTTAGCGGATATTGCGCTCGTCTAACTTATGCCGATATTCCACTGCGACAGCAGCGTGCTGGGCATACTGCGACGAGAATATATGTGTGCCGGAAAAGTCAGGATTGGCGCACATATAGAGATAGTCTGTGGCGGGTGCATTGAGCACAGCGTCTATGGATGCCGGTGCCGGGCAACGGATAGGGCCGGGAGGAAGTCCCGGGTACTTATAGGTGTTGTACGGCGAATCTATCTCCAAATGGCGGCGCAGGACACGGCGCAGCTTAAAGTCACCCGTGGCGTAGATTACCGTGGGACACGACTGCAATAGCATACCACGATGCACGCGGTTGAGGTAAAGACTCGCTATGTTCGGCAGTTCTTCGGGATTGTGACTCTCGCCCTCAATAATTGATGCCACGATAGCCACCTCCACAGGTGTCAAACCCAACGAGTCCGCCTTGTGACGGCGGCTCTCATTCCAGAAACGGTTATACTCTTTGTGCATACGCTCAAAGAGTTGGTCCGGTGAGATCGTCCAATAGACCTCATACGTATTCGGGATAAACAAACAGATTGCCGTCTCCTTATTCAGTCCATATTGTGCCATATAGGCATCATCGTTGAGGCGTTGGAGGATATCGAGGCTATCCAGCAATAGGTTAGCCGACACCTTGCCCGCCAATTGCTCACGAGTGCGGATATAGTGGTTGAAGGTGAGGCGGACGGGCGTCTGCTCGCCGAGTTGCAGGCGACGAATGAAATACTTGTCGCCCATGATAGCAGGGAAACGATAGTAACCCGGCTTCGGCTCGTTTAGATTAGCCTGATGGATATGGAATTGTAAGTTCCACTCAGAGCCCACGGCATAGTCTTGTTCGACCATCGTAAGGACTGAATCAAGAGTTGCTTCGGGGTAGATTCGGTAACTATGTTGTTCACCATCGTGTGCAGACAGATTGCGCACATTGAGGCGATAGTATTGTTCCACGCAAGCGACACCCACAAGGGCGACCACTGCAGCGACGGAAAAGAGAATAATGCGTTTTGTCTTCTTTTTGTTCTGTTTTGTCATAATTTTGTACCTTCGTTCAACACTGCCCCCATTACATATTGGCATTGTAATAGCGGGGATTGCCTGTCACCTCTTCGCCCACAAAAGCCGCCTTGCAGTACGGCTGTTGCTCGGAAGGTAGTTCCAACTCGGCGAGGGTCAGCCCCTCTAAACGGCCATGGAACTCATCCACCTCCCAGTACAGCGGCTGTTCCGGCTGCGGGTCGGGCACCGTGGCAGGCACCACATAGCGGGTCTTCTCTATTACCCCGGGAAGGCAAAGCGTTAGCAATTGGCGGGCATCGGCAAGGTCTATCTCACGCTCCCACTCGAAACGGGCGATTCCCGAAGAGAGTTCGGTGGATTTGATGGTAAGGAATGCGTGCGCATCACGAATGCGGACACGGATAGTGCGCTCCTTGTCTCGGCAGAGATAACCTTGCTGAATCTCAAAATGGCGAATAGCCATGGACTTGAAGCAGTCGCTCGTCACGAGAAACTTGCGTTCTATTTCTGTATTGTGCATAATTATTGGGGTGTTTTCATTGGTTTAGGCGTACATTACAAGGGGCTTTATACATTCCCCCATAGAGTTGGTTCGGGACTCCTTCGGGAAACCGCCGCCCTACTCCTTCGAAAGGTTAGGTATTGAAATCGGGCGCAAAGGTACAATAAAAATGCCAAACTAACAAAAAAGAGCAGAAAAACGCACTGAACATTTGCACAAATCGAAAAAAAGCCCTACCTTTGCAGCCGCTTTCGACAAGAGTGTCGAGGGGTCTTAATCAGACAAACACTATCAAGCAGGTGTTATCGAGTGAGTACTGAGATAGGTAGAACTACGAGTAGGTAAGAATACTGATAAGTAGGATTAACTTGAAGGAATTTCACGGAGAGATAACAGATGCAATGGAGAGATGGGTGAGTGGCTGAAACCAACAGTTTGCTAAACTGTCGTACGGGTAACCGTACCGGGGGTTCGAATCCCCCTTTCTCCGCAAATCGGGCGGGATGTGCTATGATGCATCCCGCCCATGTTAGTGTTAAAATGTATCTTCGCCTAATTTATCTCATAATACCTTAGACAAACTATTCCATTAACTTTTTGTCGTAGTATTTCCATTCCGTTGCGCATATAGTTGACACGCAATGGCACAAGCACACAGAATACCATTCACACAAAGTTCTAGTGCCACAAGTTTAAGAGGTCCTAATAGATGACACCACGCCAATACAAACCCACAAATGGCACTACAGAAAAAGGTCAAGGAGATAAACCTGCGACACTTGCGTGTTACTTTTATCTTATCTATTCTCCGTTTGCCATAAGCGATACTTAATGCCCCAAACGGAAGTGCCAATAACGCATAGAGCAACGCATTCAGGCAATGTACAGCCACACACAACAATGTATTATGCAGAACGCCGTGCGGCAACATATATTTCTGTACCCCACTCTCCCATTGATTCACACGATAACGCAGGTCCCTCGAATGTACGCCACTCTCGGCAAGCGAGGAGAAAGTATGCAAATGAATATCGTTGTTGGTTTGACAATAAGTGAGTAAATCGGTAAGTTGTGCCCAATCTGCATCGGTCTGCAGATCATACGAGTGAAACATTACCACACAAATAGCATCCTTTTCTTTGCAACTTAAGAGTGTGTTTTGCGCAGCCGACCATACTCCCCATTGCTTTATAAGATGCCCTAAGGTTTCCGGGAAATAGTCTATTGCTCCATCAATATAGTCGAACATATCCGCCGAAAGAATATGCATTGAATCACGCAGCAAAGCTTCCGGAACAAATGGATTGACGGCATTAAATGGTGGGATGAAAGTATTTATTCGCTTGCCGGTCGCTTCTTGCAGTATACATTTTCCTTTATGAATACGGCGAAAAGTTTCCTCTTTTTCAAGTGCTCCAAACTCGCTATTGCAGTGCGTAAGACCATGTAAGGCGACCTCATAGCCCCCCCCCCGCAAGGCAGAAAGCAAAGCACTGTCCGCCGCAGGAATAGGCATTTCGCTACTGTTGCACGGAATAACGGCAATAGACAAAGGGACATTTTTCTCTCCGAAAAGTGCCACAACTCGCTTATCTATTTCACTCGGTGTGAGTTTCAAGTCGTCGTAACGAAATATCACCTCTATTGCCTGAATAGGAACCGTCATTAGCAAAAGGGGCAACAAGATGAATAAGACTATGTTTTTATACATTATTATTGTGATATTTATTCGTTCTCTTTGAATTGGAGCCTGTATTCTGTGCAAAGGTACATATTTTGGGCTATATATGCAAATCAAAATCCCCCCCCCACAAGGATATTAGACAGTGTTTTCCTATTAGTTACTCTGCAGATTTTTGTACCAGCACGCTGACAAGCCGGTCGTATCGTGCGCCGAACGGCCTGTAATAGACCGCAATTGTATATTCGTTCTCCGTCTGCCAGTGCGAGCCTTCCGTGCGCTGCAGCGTCACATTCTGCCCCTTTGGCACAAACCAATACTGGTAGTCGTACCCTCCCTGCTTGACCAACGCCGTCAGATAGTAGCAGCGATTCTCGTTGTCGTACTGCATACGGTTGGCGGTGCCTAACTGATTGAGAAACAGGTCGCCACCCACATAGATTACCCCGTCAAACCACGGCTCTTGGCGGGGCAGCGTCCAATGCACCCACATATATTCCGCCTCCGTGTCGCTGTCGTCAGTGCGCTCTGCATTGACACGATACTGTCCGTCCACATCGTATTCGTGCATATAGGGCGTGCCGCATTTGTCCGTCACAATGTCGCCCGCATAGACAGCCCCCGTACCCCGCAGTGCGTCCGTGAATAGCAACGCATGGTAGTCACGGTTGTCGTAGTGCATCCGCTCTATGCCAGTCCCCGCAAAATAGACCGAATACGCATCGAAGTGGCGGTACTCGTTGCCCCCCTCGAATATCAACGCCTTTTGGTTCTGATAGCGGAAACGATTGCGCTCCATGTAGGTCGGCTGCGTCAGCACCACTTGGTTGTCGAGGCGCCCATTTTGCCGCACCACGACTTTTATCTCGTCGGGGCTATTCACCGTCAGAGCGCTTGTATTTACCTCTATATCAAGTTGTTGATAGCGCCCGCTCAGTTCAATGTCCGTGTTTGGGCGAATGGTGGTGCTGATGCCTGCGATAGGCTCGACGACCGAAAAACACACCCATGCCACCACTTTCTCCATGTCGCCGTCCTCGTATATTTTCAGCGCATAGTTGCCGCTTGCCGTCAGCTGCATGTCGTCGTTCGGAAACTGAAAACGGTAGTGCGTGTAACTGCGCTGTGTGTTGAGCGAGTGCTCGTAGTCCGTGATGTCCTGCGTGGTGAAGCCGTGCACATATTCGCCGCTGCTGAGGCTGCTCTTGCGCCCGTCGTGGTTGAGGTGGAGAAGGGTGTAGGTGTAGTGGTGCACATCGTGGCTCATCTCGTCGAATGAGATTTCGAGTGTGTTGGCTTCGTCCTGTCCATCGACAATGCCGTCGGTCAACACAAGGAACGGCCGCTCTACTTGGTCTGCCGTGGCGTATTGCACCCGCAGCGTACGGATGTGCGGGTCGAGTATCTTGGTGCGATACTGCGCCTTCGCCGGCACCACGCAGAGCAGTGCAAGGAGTATGAGGAGCAACAGGGAATAGGATTTTTTCATAAAGTGTCTTTTTGATTTTTGAAGCGGGTGTTAGGCTATTACGACATGATTCCGCAATGCAAAAGTACAAAAAATATACTAACCTCACAAAAAAAGATGCAGATAAATTTGCGTATTTCGCAAAAATAGCGTACCTTTGCACCCGCTTTCGTGAGGCAGTATGGTTTGTGCATGCGGATGCAAAAGCAAATGCGACCTTGTTGCTGAACGCGAATGCCACTGTGGCTCAGTTGGTAGAGCAACGCATTCGTAATGCGTGGGTCGGCGGTTCGAGTCCGCCCAGTGGCTCACAAGGATGGAATTTTCGGGGGTTCGAGTCCCCCCAGTGGCTCAAAATCGCCGGTTCAAGTCCGGCCAGTGGCTCAAATCCCCAGTTCGAATCTGGGAAGTGGCTCACAAGGAGGAAACTATAAAGGTTTTCCTCCTTTGCTATTTTAAGGAATATCAGACACTTAAAAACAAGCCACACGCGAGCCGAACGCTGGAACTTGAACATATTTTCGGGGCAGTTGTAAGCACCGAAAATAACAGCGAAAAAGCGGAAATCCCAAAGTGTGCCAGAAATGTGCCAAAACTGTGACATAGAATTTTTCAAATATAGGTTTAACATTTAGCCCTCAATTTTTAGAGTTTGCAGAATCCTAAAAATTGGGAGTTAAAAAAAAATGCCTGAACTTCAAGTAAATTTTGGGACAACGCGCAGGTACTTACCTGCTGTCCTCCGTCAAAACAAAATGGGTTGGTACATAGAGTACTATGCTTTCAACCAAGTAGCGAACGGATTAGAGCGCAAGCGCGTGCGTATCAACAGAGAACGCAAGCGTGCGCGTACTTTTTCAGAGTTCCGTTCCATAGCCTCGCAGATGATAATCAGAATAAATTATCAACTGTCAATGGGCTGGAGTCCGTTTGCAGTGTCTATGGCGCAGCCTGTCGCGCCTGTTCAAACCTTTCACAGTGAAACACCACAAACGATGTATCAGCAACCTGTCTTTCAACAGCCAGTGCAGACAATACCTGCGCAACCTGCCTCAAAGGTTGTGCAGCCTATTGTGCTGCCGCAAGTGCCTACTCCACCTGTAAAGGTTGATGACGGCTTTATTCCCGTTGTGGAGATGATTGTCAAATTCATCAAAGCAAAAACAAGGGAACTGACGGAAAACACCATGCGAAGTTACGGCAGTTTCTGCAACGGCTTGCGCAAGTGGGTTCTTCAGAACTACCCTGAACTGCGCACAAACGAGTTTACGAAACGCCTTGCCATAGAGTATATGGACTATGTTCTTGAAGGCAAAAACGCCTCCAAGAACGGCAGGGCGCGGAAACACGAGGACGGCACAGTGAGCAACCGCACCTATAACAACAACTTAAAGCAAGGTCGCGCCTTGTTCAGTTGGGCAATAGAGCGTTGCTACTGCGAGGAAAATCCGTTCGAGAAGATAAAGACCAAGCGCGAGGAGAAGAAAACGCGAACAATCATTCCCGAGCAGTGGCGCGGCAAGATTAGAGAGTACTTTGAGCGGACAAACCCGCAGTATCTCATCATCTGCGAGTTGGTGCATACCTCTCTAATACGACCTGTGGAAATAAGCCGTTTGCAGGCGTATATGGTCAATATCGGTGAAAGTTGTATTGAACTGCCTGCTAACATCACGAAAAACCACAAGGAAAGGCGTGCGCGTCTGTCTGACGAACTGAAAGAAATGCTTGCCAAGCATATTGCAGGCGCGAAACCTGACGACTTCCTGTTTGCCGACAAGTGCTGGAGGTGCGGCAAGAAACCGATGTCGAGCCACACCTACGGCAATGTGTGGGAGGCTATGCGCAAAGAGATTGGACTGCCAGAGAATATGCAACTCTACTCTTTGCGTGACACAGGTATCAACGGTATGCTGAAGGCAGGAATTGACCCGCTGTCGGTAATGCAGGCAGCGGATCATAGCGACCTTTCAATGACAACGAGATATGCCAACCACGCTGACCCTGAACTATTCAACAAACTCAATGAGTTAGCCCCGAAGTTCTGATACGGCTCTGCCGTGTCAGCAACTTCCCAAGGATAACTATTACAGGGGCAGCGTGTCAGGCATTTCAGTTGTCTGCCAATGGGTAGAAGTCGCCCTTGAGTAACTGCGACATGCCTTTGTCGGTAAAGGTGGCTGTTATCTTCTCGCAAATGAACTTGCGCCCTTGTATGTAAAACACGGCGCGGGGATTGGGTATCGTGTCCGATAGCCATTTGAAGGTATATTTGCGAGTGGGGTCAATCTGCTTGATGTACATGGTGGTCGTGTCCTCATCATCAAGTCGCAGTGATAGCCCGTCGTTCTGATATACTGCCCAATCAAGGTCGATTTCGACACTATCCCGCACTGGAAAGGGCCAGTGTGCGAAATCGGTGTGATCATCTTCGCTTGCAGTGGTTACACCACTTCCCTCGTCATCAGGCAAGTAATGGTAGTGACCATTAGCATAACTAGCCCAGAAAGCGACATAGATTTTGTCGAAAAACTCCTGCTTCTCACTTGACTCTCCGTGTGCGGCATAATAGCAAGCCATGGAGTTGAAGTCAGACATTATCTTGTCCTTGTTCTCCTCGGCATCGTATGTGCTGTCGTCACTGTCATTCTGCCCGTCGTCGATATTCATATCGGGGCAGTCAAGGAACAACATCAGGCGTTTCACGCCTTTGTTCTCGTTGATGACCTCATCGAGCCAAGCAGGTACAATCTTCAACTCCGTGGCGTTCTCCGCATCGGGGTCTGTCGGCGGAAACTGGTTGATGGCTTGCGGCACGACCTCCATTTCAAAAAGATAGTCGATGCCCGATTTCGTTGCCTTTCGTTTCCACACTCGCATTGCAAAGTACATATCAACATCGGTAATATGGTATAGCCGATTGAACGGAACGCTTGTCATGTTGTAGTTTGTAAGATGTTGGCAGTTGGCTTTCTGCGCTGCCACCATTGCCGCTGCCGTGTCATACGATACACGCGTATAGACATCGGTGGAGCGGCTGTACATCTTGCTGATGACGGCAGGGCAGCACATATATTTCCACATGCGATAGTCACAATCGGCATATTTCTTTGCCACCTGTGCCCTATACTTGCTGTCCTCCGCCTTGGCGGGCGTTTCAGTAAAGGCATTGACCACTTTGTCAATGACGACCGTCCCGCCATGCAGAAAGTTATTGCTTGACCACGAGAAAGCGACCGTTTTCTTGCCGTGGTCGATGTCAAACTCACAATGTATTAAGAGTTCTATCTGTTCGAGAAACTCCGTCAAAGTCCAATGCGGCAATGCCCTTGCCCAGTTCTTTATGCCCCACGCATACGGCAGGGTGTTGCAGCACAATAATGCCCCCCACTTATAGTGCGAACTCCAAGATGTGAGGTCGCAAGTGTAGCCCAGTTTCTCGAAGATGAGTTGAACGATATACCACATATAGGCTTGATACGACAAGCCCTGCACGCGGTCTGCCCACAGGGTGTGGTGCGCTTTCCACTTGTTCTGTATGTTGCCCGTGTTGTTATTTACCCACGGCAAGGCAAGGTAGCCCTGCCCATAGCGGTTGTCCCTCCTATAAGGGTACTCGCAGACCATGTGCGTGCGGCTTGTGTCTGGGTAGCCCAATTCCAACTCGTTGATGTAAATCTCATCAAAAGTCACATCATAGTTCTGCACGGACTTCCCTTCAAGGAACTGGCACTTGACCTCCGTGTCGCGGATTTCGGTAATAGTAATTGAGCCGTATTGCACAAAGGCTTTATCACGGATTTCACAGTCGAAGATGATTTGCGAGGTGGCAACATCTTTGCGGTTGATATGACCGAAGATGGCGAGGTTCTGCGGACAGTCTTTGAGTGGGAAAGTAATAGCGAGGGTGTAACTGTCTGCACCCGAAAAATAGCGGTTCTCGGCTACATAGTCGAAACTGCTGCCCTGCTTTATGGCGGCAAGTTGGTTGTCAATATAGATTTCCATTAGCGTTTGGATTTTGGTGTTTTATTACGGATTAACTGCTCATACTCTTCCTGCGCCTTTTTTATGCCGACATCGCCGCTGACGGTGTTGACCGTAACAAAAGGCTCGTTCAAGCGTGAATTGAGTTGAGCAAGCGTTTCAGCAAGCGAATTGTCCTGTTTTCTCGTGTCCGAGGAAACGGCACTCAATGTGCGATTGATAGTAGAGCCTATAGAGCCTTGCGCCGATAACCGTTCCGCAATGACCTGCGGTGCGGTTATAGAGCGGCTGACATCTTCAGCCCGAAGGCTTGCTATGCTGTTGGTGCGCTGCGCATAGTCGAGGGCGTTGATGAGAGGGCGTGCTTCAGGCGAATTGACGAGGGCTTGCGAGGCTACCCATTCGCCTGCGTGGACTACGCCTGCCACCTCATCACGCCTGCCTTTCTTGGTAAAACCTCCCTCCATATAGCCCTGTGCCTCGGAGGCTTGCTGCTGCTTCTTGATAGAGGCTATCTGTATGGCACCTGCCGCGACTGCCATTGCCGCTGCTATTGGTGCCATGACAAAACCTATCACAGGTATCGCTGCCGCTGACGAATAGGCTGCGATAGCCGATGTGGCGGTCTGCGCAACGGCTTGTATCACCTGCATTGCAAACATCTTGCGGTTGGCTTCCTGCTTGGCTTTGGCAATCTCTTTCTGCTTCTGCTTTTCCAGTTGCACCTCACGATATTTGTTGCCCTCCGCGTCTGTGGTGGCTTGGGCATACCGTTTCTCAATGGAGGCGGTCTGTATGTCAAGTTCGGCTTGGATTATCTCCGACATCGAGGAGAAAATCTGCGACATCTGACCGACCACCAAATCCATAGTCTGCACCATGGCTTGCCCTCCGTCCGAATTGAGCCACTCGACCGAAGTGTCGATGGCGTTTCGGAAGGAGTTGATGCTATCTGCCTCGGCTTTCATGTTGTATTTGCGTGCGAGTTGGTATTTGGCTTCTTGGAAAGCCTTTTCCACCTGCAGGCGTTCTTTGGCGTTGTCGCCAGCGGCTTTGAGCATTTGGTTATAGACTATCTCGACATTGCGCAGGTCGCGCTCGTAACTGTCGGGGTCTGCAATGTGGAACTGCTTTGTGAAAAACTGCGAGCGGAGTTGGTCTTGCAGGCGTTTGTCCTCTTGTATGTGCTTTTCCTGATAGCGCAACGATGTACGATGATAGTTCTGCTCGGCTTTGAGGCGTTCTTTGCTGCCCTCCTCATATAGATTTACGAGGTTCTGCAGGTGCTGCAACTCTGCCAACTCCGTTGCCGCTTGGTACTGCCGTGCCGTCATCTCTCCATCAACATAGCGTTGTTGGAGGTTGATGAGGATTTCATCATAGGCGCGGTTCTCGTCCTCGACCGTTCCCTTGAGGTGGTTGTCCTGCTGCTTTTTGAGTGCCTCATAATAAGCAGCCTCGATAGTTACCTGCTCATTACCCACAAGGTCGGTATGGGCAAGTTTGCGTTTGTTATACTCCACCTCAATCTCCAGCATACGCTTGGTGTAGGCTTCATAGTCCGTCTCACCCTTTGCGTATGCGATACGGGCGAGGGCGTTCTCTTTCTCACGCCAGTCATCTTCGGCTTGGAATTTATTGGCGGGTTTCTCTTTGGTAGGCTTTTCGGGTTTGACAGGGAGCGCAACAGTGGTCGTTTCATCGACAACCTCTGCCATACCATCGGCATACTCCTCCACTTTCTTATTGATAGCGGCAATGACCTCATCTATCTCTCGGATTGAGTTCTCTGTCTTCTCAACGCTTTTCTGTGCCGAATAATACTTGTCCCAAGCGATGTCTGCACCGATAGCGGCAAAGGTCAGTTTCTTGTTGCCCGCCGTGTCATACTGATTGGCTGCTGCACTGCGTACTTTGGTTTCATAGGTGCTTTTCTTCTGCGCTGCTTCCTCCTTTTGGTCATCAAGTTGCATTTCCAATTCTGCCCTTTTCCTGTACTGCTCTGCAAGTTTGTCCTGAAAGGCTTGCAGGGCAATCTGCTTATTGAGGGCAACGAGATACTCGTCAATGGCTTCCTTGTTATTGCGTATCAGTCTGCCTTCTGCTGTGAGTTCGGCATGATAGCCCAGAATAATCTTTCGCAACTCCTGCAATGCTTGACGGCGTTTGTCAAGGGCAAGTTTCTCATCATTGACGGCTGCGACAAGGCGGTCTATCTTGCCTTTCTGTTCGGCGTACTGTGCAATGATAGTCTGACGGACTTCTTTCATAGCCTTGTCCGCTGCCGTCACCTCTTTCTGCCGTTTGATGTACAAGGCAAGAGCCGATACCGCTGCCACGATAGCCGAGGCGAGCAAGCCCCAAGGGTTCATCTTCATCGTAGCATTCAGCAGTTTCATTGCGGCATTGGCTCTTGTTACATTACCCGTGAGGCGGTTATAAGCCGCTGACGCCGCGAGGACTGCCACACGGTGGGCGTGCATGATGACCGTCTTTGCTGCCACGAAAGCACTATGGGCTTTCTCGACTATAAGGGCGGCATTGGTGGCGACCTTATAGGCTGTTATAGTCAAGATGAGTACACCAAGTTCCTTGTGGTACTTGATGATAAAATCAACCATCACATTCAAGGCACGCATAGTCATTGAGGAGGTGGTAATAACATGCCTCATCACAGGCACGAGTTTCTCGCCTAACTCAATGGTCAGTTCCGAAAAGCGTTTTTTCGCCTTCTCTATGCCTGCCTGCACTGTGGTGTTCTGCACATTAAACTCGGTGTCGATAGATATAGCCTCCTCAAAGGCTTTGTTTGCCTCCTCCTGTTCCCAGCGTATCATGTCAATGTTACCTGCAAGCGCGGCGAGTACAGACGAGGCTCTTGCGCTGTTCTCTCCCATGTCAGCCAAGACTGGTGCAAGGACATCTATTCCGCCAAGGTCTTTGAGCCGTTGCAGCAACATCAGCAGTCCCTCATTAGTAGAGCGTTGGAGGGCTGCGTTCAACTCTTCAAGGTCCAATCCTGTCGCTTCAGCGATCTTGGCAGTGTCCTTGAATAGGTTCATAATGACCTTTGACAAGGCGGTTGCAGACATCTCCACTTTCTGACCTTGACTGTCGAGGACTGCACCATAAGCCATGATTTCTGGAATAGTCATCTTGGCTTGCGCTCCCACACCTGCAAGGCGTTGGGCAAACTGCGCAAGATAAGGTGCGGAGGCGGTGCAGTTCTGCGACAACTCGTTTATCACAGAGCCGACGGCAAGCAAACTTTGCTCTGTGCCGAGGCGTTCCTCATCTCCGAAAATGCTTGTCAGTTTTGAGAGTGTCAGCGTTGCGCCCTCTCCGAGGTCATCAAGGGCAACATTTATTTTGTCTGCCGCCTTGACGAAACCAAGCACATCTTCTTCAGATGTCTTTCCCAATCGACCTGCCTCTTGTGCAAGTTTATTGAGTTGGTCACGGGAGGTGCGTGTGTCGATTTTGAGGAAGGCTTGGTTAAGATGTTCAACTTCTTCGGCTGTCATACCTGTGTACTTACGCACATTAGCCATCTCCTGTTCCATCTCGGCGAAGTTATTGACGGCTTTACGACCTGCAAGTGTCAAGCCGGTCACTGCGCCGATTACGCCTGCGCCAATGGTCTGCCACTTCTGGAAAGCGTTGTTAAACCTTTCCACGAGTGTCTGCGAGCGAGCCATCTCCGCATTGACACGGGAAATCTCCTCTTTCAACAGACGGATTTTCTCCGTCTGCTTGTCCCACGCGACCGAGCCGCGCTCAATGTAATTGAGTTGCTTGGTGAGTGTCTGCAAGGCTTTCTGCAACTCCTGCGGTGTGGCTCGGTCTAATCTCCGCAAGACATTTTCAGCCTGTTGCGTGCTGCTCTCTATCTGCTTGATTTCTCGATTGACATTGTTAAACTCCCTTTTGAGTTTCTTGAGTGTCACCTTATCGCCTGCGGCGGCTGCTTTGGCTATTTCTGCCTGCAAGTCTGCCGCACGCTTGCGGAGGTTCTGCAAGGTTTCCGCTGCCTGCTGTCCGTTTACTTGTAGATTGACGGTTGTGTTGGTGGTTCTGTCTGACATATTGAGGACTATTTTTTGTGCAAAAGTACATCTACATCAAACGAGCGGAAAAGACGGCAAAAACACACCTTTTTTAGGGTATGGAAAAGTTTTGCGTTCCGCCGTGAATTTATCGGACTTTCCTGACGATTTTGTCCTGAAAACGCCTGTTTTGTAAATGCTTAATAATCAGCATATTACAAAACACTACATTTCCTTGCTTTTCCGATTTTCCACAAATAAAATAGTTAAGTTATTGTGTTTGTGTTGTTTTGGGGGTTGCAAAGGGGTTTCCCCTTTGCGTATTCGTCGAAAGACCCCCCGACCGCCCTGCTTTTTAGGTTTTACGGACTGACTTCGATTTTGCGGAATATGCAGTCTGTTTGTGGCGAGCGAGCCAAAAGTGTCGCTATTTGCGGAAACGGCTTTTGGTGTCGCTATGGTTCAAAATGCCGATAAAGTTCCCCAATGTTTTGCGAGCCTTGCGAGTTCCTCTATATCACGAAAAGCCTTGCGAGTTTTTGTTTTGCCGATGAGCCGATTAGTGTCGCTTTCGCCTTTCGCCCTTGCCCCCTCAAATTTGCGCCTATGGTGTCGGTGCTTGTACTTTGCTGACCGCCCCCACGAAAAACGCCCACCGCAGAAACCTGCGATGGGCGGTGGTAGGCTGTTTGCGTGGTTATATAATCTTGTACTTGTGTAGGAAGAGCAATAGGACTATGGTAGCAATGAGGAGTACTGCCAACAAGACGATGACGGTGACGACAGTGCCGTTCATCGGCGATGCCACACCAACAACCTCTTTCGAGTTGTCGGCGTGGCTGTTAGCATGTGCGGAACTTGCCGCCGAGTCCTGCTCTGCGGTCTGCACAACTGCAAGATTATTCTCTTTTTTTGTTGAACTGACCTTTGGATTATGAGCCGTTATTTTGATAGAGGGTGCGCCTGCCATAGCAGTTGGCACAACTGATGTGCCTGGCACACACTCGCTTGTCAGTGGTGGTGCTGACGGCGTTACAAGGATTGTTACGCTGTCTGCACTAAAATCGACTGTATGCAACAAACTATCGAACAGGACTTTTGTCTGCAAACTCGTTTGCAGTCTAAAGTCAGATGTTTGCTGCTCCGTACTGATGACGGCGTGCTTCTTTACGCTGCAGGCGGAAAGTAGCAGGACGGCGACGAGTGGAAAAATAACGGCTCTTTTCATATATCACTATACTCTGCCGTTGCGTCAAAGCATGGGCAGGCTTTGTTGGCAAAGTCGCGATGGCCGTGAATAGCGACATCGGGAAATTGCCTTTTGAGTTCAACAAGAAAATTGCGAAGGGCGGTACGCTGCTGATGTGTGCGTGTGTCTGAAGGCTCACCTTTCGTGTCAAGCCCTCCGACATAGCATACACCGATAGAGTTTTGGTTCTGCCCTTTGCAGTGTGCGCCAACATCTTCGACAGGTCTGCCTGTGAAGACAGTGCCGTCAGGCATGACGACAAAATGATAGCCGATACAGCGGAAACCGCGCTGCTTGTGCCAGCGGTCGATGTCGGCGACAGTGACGCGCTGCCCGACTTTCGTGGCAGTGCAATGCACGATGATTTTGTCAATCTTCCTCATTTTGCACCTCCTCTTTTTTGTGGGTTTTGAAACGGTAATTATAGTCAATGCCGAGTACTGCACCGGCAAAGGTGAGCATTTCACCGAAAGCGGTGAGGACAGAGGGATGTATCTCGCCTGTTGGTGGCACGATGAACGCTGCCACAATAAGTAGGCAACCGAAGATTGCCATGCTGTAGGCGAGAATAAGTTGGAGCGTCAGTCGGCGTTCCTGCTTGGTCTTGGGTTTTGATTTAGTTGTCATAGGAGTATGTGATTGTGATTTGTGTTATACGGAGTTGTACATTGGTGGTGCAGACATTTTGCAGGTAGATACGCTGCAAGCCGTCTGCGCTGACTGCGGAAATGATGTGTACGCCGTCGTTGGCAGTACCCCATGTGCGTGCGACTTGGGCGGTATCGTCCACTACATTTGATGTGGTGGAATCGAGCATAACGCCTGCCGTGAGGCTGTCGCCCTTATACTGACCGCTGTAATGGATTTCAACGGTCTGTATCTTGTAGCCTGCCATGGCTTCAAACAGCATGATATGCTCTTTGTACACACGGGGTGCTGCAATGTATGACGAGGACACATTAGTCGTGGAGTTGGCTTTGGTCTGTTCGATGTATAGTTTACCGTTGGCGGCATACCAATAAGCGTACTTGCTGCTTTCGTTGTACCCGCCACTTGAAAGCGGCACATCGACAGTCACTTGGTCGGGCAACAGACCTGCCTCTTTGAGGCGCGAGACGACATCATCGAGCGTGTCGAGATGGTCGTAAATGCTGTCGAGGTGTTCAACGAGGCGTGCGCCGACACGCGAATTGACATGGAGGTCTTCTGCCTCAAGGTAGATATACTTGATACCGTTATCAACTGCTTTGAATGTGGAAGAAAGCAAGTCAGCGAGTGCTTGCGGCGAAATGCTGTTGGGTTCGCTGAGGGCTGCGAACTCTGCGAGTTGGTTTTCAACTCCTTCAAGATAATAGAATACTGCCATGGTGCATATGATTTTTGTGCAAAAGTAGATGTCGCATTAGCCTTGCGAAAAGACAAGACATTTACCATTTAACCATTTACAATTTATTGGTGCGCTTGAAAGTGTCTGCAAGAATACCGACAAACTCATTGCCGATGTTCTCGGCAAGGAAGTCACGGAGATTGAGAACGGAGGCATAGTATTTTTTCGAGAACCAAGGTCTGCGCTTTCGGACTTTTGCACGACCGAGGTCGCCGCTGTTGCCTCGTGGTGTTTCCTTGCCTACTCCATAGTCCTGCCAAAGACCGTATTCAAGAAAGGCTTGCGAAAGCGTTACCTCGAAAAAGCATCCGTCGGCACGGACTTGCAGACCGATGGGCGAGGCAAGGAGCGCACCTGTGTCGATGACATCGAGCAGGGTGATGCGCTCTTGCCAAATCTGTATCATTGTCTTATTGAAGGCAAGGATATATTTTTCACGAGCCTCCTGCGACTGTTGGGCGGTGGCGGTTGGGGTGTCAGACATAAGGCTCTGTGAATTGGTCGTGGAAAATGCGAGTGATGTCGGCTTGTTTGAGTGCTTTGCGAGAGTTAGCAAACTGCCACTCAAACTTGACCGTGTTCTCTTTCCCCGGATTATCACTTACCTCGAAAGTGTAATCCGTGATGATGATTTCGTAAAGCGTATTATTATGTATGATAGCAATGCTCGGCGATGTGAGGAACTCCTCCATGCGCTGCGCCTCTTCGAGTGTCAGCGGAGGGGTCTGTTCCTCATAGGTGCGTGTATGCTCTATGTCATACTGCTCCGTTGTGTCAATGTATTGGGCGGTGCTGGACTTGGTCTTGACTTTTTGCGTACGCTCGGTGGGGACATTGAGATACTCTTTGCCGTTGTAGGCGTTTTTGTAGTAAAAAGTGCGGCAGTTGGCAAGTGGGGAAAGGTAGAACTTGGCGGTACGGTTGCCGTATGTGAAAGTGAAAGCCACGAGGGTTGCACCTGACGGCATACGCGACTTGGCGGCATTGAGTATGTATTTGGGACTGACAGCGAAATTCCCTACTCCATAGCCGCCTCGACCGTAACTGTTGTAGGAGAAAGTGCCAGTCGTGCCGTCCTCATTGAGATAGATACCAGTGATGGTGTAGTTATAAATGATATATCCCCCCGGCGAGCCGTAGCCAGCAAAGTAAGGCAGGCTCTCGGTGGCTGTGGGGTATGTGAGGCGTGTTTTGCGGTTGGTAAGGAAATGGTTGCCTATGAGGTCTTGCGCTGTGGTGTCGGTAAGGGCTTGCTTGCAATAGACGATGAGAAGCACCAATTCGGCGGAGTCCGATGAGTTGGTGGCGTTCGTGGCTACGAGCACGAACTGCTCAACAGCGTTACCGTGTTCCAGCATATAGGCTTCGATGAGCGAGCCGATGTCATAGACGGTGGCGTGCGATAGGTTTGTGTAGTAGGAGGTCTCGAAGATTTTAGTGCGTGTGTTATAGGTGTCGTGGTTGTACTTGTACACGGCGAACTTGACCTGATCGGCGGCGGTGGCGATGTCTATCTGCTGTAACTGATGTGTATAGCAGCAGTCGCCACTGAAAGATGTAGATAAAGAAACTGCCATATCTTTGTTTTTTGCGCAAAGGTATGGCAGCGAAGGTCGATGCGAAAAGACAGGCTATTTTGCCTTTAAGGTAATTATGTCACGCAAGTCAGTTGTGTAGAGCGGACTTTTATGTTCGCTCTTGTAAACCTCCTGACTTCGCGATGTAGATGTCATCTGTGAGCCGAAGATGAGCGTCCGCTTACCGTGTCGGTCATCAAGGTAATCCATGACATTTTGCAGCCGTTTGTCTTTCTCGCGGTCTTTCGTGTCAAATAAGTCAGGCACAACGGCTGTGTCAGGAATAATTTTGAGTAGTACCACGCCCGCTTTCTTGTAAAGCACTCCTTTGCGATAAGCACGGCGAAAGGCAGCAAGGGCGTATTCAATCAACTCTTGATTGTTGGCTGTCGGCACGGGCAAGGTTACAAGTTCGCTCAAATAGTGCTGCTCGATGTCGGTGCGGAAAGATGAGGTGTGGGCATAGACATAAACCTGCTGTGCCACGGAGTGTTGCGTGCGCAACTGACGGGCGCAGTGTGCGCAAAAATTGGCAATCTGCTCCTCCAAAACGGCTTGTTCGGTAATGGCTTTGGCGAAAGTTCTGGAGGTGGTGACGGACTGCTTCATAGGCAATTCAGTGATGTCAATGACATCTTGCCCTTGCAGTTCTTTCCAAGTGAGCAGTCCGGGTTTGTGTAACAAAGCCTGTACTGCAGCAGTTGACATTTCGGCAAATTGCAAGGCAGTGGTAATACCTCGTGCTTCGAGTTTCGCTCTCGCCTTGCGACCTATACCCCACACATCGCCAATCTCAAACATCGACAGTGCCTTTATGCGCTGCTCATCGGTGCGTATCTCACAAACACCATGATAGCCACGATATTTCTTGGCGAACTTGCTTGCTACTTTCGCTAATGTCTTGGAAGGTGCAATACCCATTGAGATAGGTATGCCAACACCGCGTTTCACAAAGCGCACAAGGTTTTCGCAAAAGGCTTTTTGCTCTTGTGGCGAGATATGGTCGATGTTGATGAAACACTCGTCTATGGAGTACTGCTCAAAGCGTGATGTGTTTTGTCGAAGAATGGACATCACGCGGTCGGAGAGGTCGCCATATAGAGAGAAATTGGAGGAGAAACAGACTACGCCGTTTTTCTCAACAAGGGCTTTGAGTTGGTAGAGGGGTGCGCCCATCGGTATGCCGAGTGCCTTTGCCTCGTTCGAGCGTGAAACAACACAACCGTCGTTTCCTGACAAAACGACAACGGGTTTTCCTTCCAAATCGGGACGGAAAACTCGTTCGCACGAAACGAAAAAATTATTGCAATCAGCAAGGGCAAACATCAGCGGTGTGTCTTGTGAATAGCGTATGTTACAACTCCCCACACACTAAAATCGTTTTCAGCCGTTACTTTTATAGGCTGAAAATCGGGATTGTGCGGTATGAGCCATGCGCACTTACCGCTCGCGTCCATCTTAAATTCCTTGATAGTATATTCGCCGTCTATATAAGCAACGATGAAGTCGCCGTTTTTCGGTTCAAGGCTTCTATCAACCACCACGAGGTCGCCGTCAAGAATACCTGCGTCACGCATTGAGTCTCCCTCAATGTGTGCGTAGAAAGTTGTTTCAGGGTTGGGTGTAATTTCCTTTGTCAGGTTGATACGCTCCCCACGGTGGTCAGAGGCGGGCGACGGGAAGCCTGCGTGCAAGGACTCTGCAAACTCCAAGGCGAGTTCGTTCTGCTCGGCTTCTGATATGTCAGTTAGTTTTGGCATTTATTATTTATCATATAGTTTCGTTACTGACTATTTCACAAAGTTTATTAAGGATTTCATATTCAGAGTGTTTTAGAATGCCATATTTCCCAACGGATTTTTCTTGTAGAACATTATTTATTATTCTTCCACGCTTTAATTGCGGAATTACATTAACTCGTAATCTATCAAAATACTCCGACAACTCTTTTTCACTTGTAGGAAATTTATAACCTTTTTTGCCGATAGGGCTAATAATAATTACCTCACAACTTCTTAACTCCGATACTTTGTTGATAGGGTCACCTATCTCATATCCTCTTTTTTGCAAGTTTTGTTTTATCTCCTTTGATGATACAACTCGCAAAGGATTAAGTTTTGACTCTTGTAATAGGTATTTTAACAATTCCACTCCCACATCATCACCATGCTCATGTGCATTTATATATCTTTCCGCTGTATCAATAGAAAGATAATATAATTCTTTATCAAACTTATCGCTAAAAAGGTTGGTGAATTCAACAAGCAAGTGCGAATTTATAGTGTTAGTTCATAGAGGCACTCTTGTGGCGTTTTGAAGCCTAATCGTTCTCTTGGGCGCA
>CAVFHY010000008.1:0-38096 GCA_963622445.1 Bacteroidaceae bacterium | reverse complement strand
ATTTTCTGTTCGCATACTTTGAGCGGAGGAACATTCGCATTCCCTTCCACTTTTTATGTTGCATTTGTCCTTGGAAACCCTCTTTCTCTCCCCCCCCCTCCCCCCCACACACACACACCTGTTCCGGTACCCTTCACAAGGAGATTGATTTATGCGTACTGAAAAATTGCGTTGCCCAATGGAAACTATAGCCGTCAGGCTTCTTGATTATGGACTGCATATAATGCGGCTGCGTATAATATAGGGTGTTCTGTGCTTTCTATTCCCGCCAATTTCTGCATTTCTCCCTCGTTGAGTGGGGTTGGAGTCAGTTTCAAACGGTATGATTTTCCCAAAAATATCGTTTTTTTTCTCTTTTTTTTCGGAATTATTTTGTCATATCCAAAAAAAGCACTACCTTTGCACCGCTTTTCCGCCAAATGCGTTTTATCCTCGGTTTTTGGGTGTGGCGTAAGTGCAGAAATGCATACGAAAGTTGGAAAGCAAACCGCCTCTATAGCTCAGTTGGTAGAGCACTAGATTTGTAATCCAGCGGTCGTTGGTTCGAGTCCGACTAGAGGCTCCAAAGTTCTTTGATAGATTGAATGTGAAGAATATGCGGATGTGAATTCATGATTCATAATTCATAATTCTTCATTACTCCAAGGGGTGTGTTCCAGAGTGGCCAAATGGGGCAGACTGTAAATCTGCTGCTTTTCAGCTTCGGTGGTTCGAATCCATCCGCACCCACTTCTTAATGCGAAGAATTGCTGCGCCAATCTTGCGCGAGCCTGCGGGCTTTTGCAGTTTGTCGCTTGCATACCCTCGCGCGATAAGCGGTGTTCTGATCGTTACTCGCGGAAATAGCTCAGTCGATAGAGCACTAGCCTTCCAAGCTGGGGGTCGCGGGTTTGAGTCCCGTTTTCCGCTCAAGAAATTTTGTTGCTAATGTAGCTCAGTGGTAGAGCGCATCCTTGGTAAGGATGAGGTCGCGGGTTCAACTCCCGCCATCAGCTCCACGCAGGATTCAAATCCTGCTTTTAGTACCAAAAAGAGAAGGATTGTGCCTTCTTTTTTGTGTACAACCCACAACGAATAATATCTTATTATTAACGTTAATAAAATTATTACACTATGGCAAAAGAGAAATTTGACCGTTCGAAACCGCATGTTAACATCGGTACTATCGGTCACGTGGATCACGGAAAAACTACTTTGACCGCTGCTATCTCCAAGGTTCTGCACGAGGCAGGCTTCGGTAGCGAGGAGATCAAGTCGTTCGATCAGATTGATAACGCTCCCGAGGAGAAAGAGCGTGGTATTACTATCAACACCGCGCACATCGAGTATGAGACTGCTAACCGCCACTACGCTCACGTAGACTGCCCGGGGCACGCTGACTATGTCAAGAACATGGTAACGGGTGCTGCTCAGATGGATGGTGCAATCATCGTTGTTGCTGCTACCGACGGTCCTATGCCTCAGACCCGTGAGCACATCCTGCTCGCTCGTCAGGTGAATGTTCCTCGCTTGGTAGTGTTTATGAACAAGTGCGATATGGTTGATGACGCAGAAATGCTCGACTTGGTTGAGATGGAGATGCGTGAACTTCTTTCGTTCTATGATTTCGATGGTGACAATACTCCTATCATTCGTGGTTCCGCTCTTGGTGCTTTGAATGGCGACAAGAAGTGGGTTGACAAGGTACTCGAGTTGATGGATGCAGTAGATAACTGGATTCAACTTCCTGTCCGTGCTATCGATAAGCCTTTCTTGATGCCTGTTGAGGATGTCTTCTCTATTACCGGTCGTGGTACTGTTGCTACCGGTCGTATCGAGACGGGTGTTGTTAAGGTAGGTGACGAAGTTCAGTTGATCGGTCTTGGTGCTGACGGCAAGAAGTCTGTTGTTACCGGTGTTGAGATGTTCCGCAAGCTTCTCGACGAGGGTGAAGCAGGTGATAATGTGGGTCTGTTGCTCCGTGGTATCGACAAGGACGAGGTTCGTCGTGGTATGGTGCTTACTCACCCGGGTGTTGTTAAGCCTTACAGCGAGTTCAAAGCTTCGGTTTATATCCTGAAGAAAGAGGAAGGTGGTCGTCACACTCCGTTCCACAACCACTATCGTCCTCAGTTCTACATCCGTACGATGGATGTTACCGGTGAGATCACTCTGCCGGAAGGAACAGAAATGGTAATGCCGGGCGACAACTTGGAGATCCAAGTTAAGCTCATCTACCCGGTAGCATGCTCCGAGGGTCTGCGTTTCGCAATCCGTGAGGGTGGTCGTACGGTAGGTTCTGGCCAGATTACCAAACTGATTGACTAATTATCGCAAGATAAAAGATGTTTCTCTCTATTATAGTAGCATAGGGCGCAAGCCCTTGCTACTACGAGAGGGAGATATCCGCCCGACGCAAGTCGGAATCCAATCGGAAAAGTGTACTTTTTCGGTTTAGAGAGGAGGAGTTTGCGGAGCGTTAAATTCGCATAGCACACTCCAACGAAACGGAAGTCCTCCAATGGTAGGAGAGCGGTCTCCAAAACCGTTAATGTGGGTTCGATTCCTGCCTTCCGTGCTTGTTACAAGACATAGCTTCCAATCTGACTTTGACAGTTCCCGTCAGAGCCGGATTGTTGGCGTGAAAGAACATTTGTAAAAAGAAACTACTTATATGAAACTTGTAGAGAATATCAAGGAATCGTACAATGAATTGGTTCATAAGACCAGTTGGCCGACTGGTAAAGAGTTGGCGCAGAGTTCGGTGATGGTGCTGGTTGCTTCCATTATTTTGGCCCTCATCGTTTGGCTTATGGACTGGTGCTTTGAGTCTATTATGACATTTGTTTACGGTCTGTTCTAATTATCCAACGCAAGAAAGGTATTTGATATGGCTGACAGCAAATTCAAATGGTATGTACTCCGTGCAATCAGCGGGAAAGAGAACAAGGTAAAAGAGTATATCGAAGGTGCTTTGGTTACTTCTTCGCTTTTTCGTGAGTATGTATCGCAAGTCTTGATTCCTACCGAGAAAGTGGTGGCGTTGCGTGCAGGTAAGCGCACCATCAAAGAGCGTAATCTTCTTCCTGGCTATGTGCTGGTCGAGTGCTACCTCTGCGATGAGAGTTATCCTTTGTTGCGTAATATCCCTAATGTTCTTGGTTTTATGTCCAGCGATGGCTCGTCTGTTAAGCCTGCGCCCGTACCCCAATCCGAGATCAATCGTATTGTGGGTAATGTCAGTGAAGAGGAGACGGATGTCCAACTCGAAGAAACCTTTTTGGTTGGCGAGAAGGTCAAAGTTATCGATGGTGCGTTCAATGGCTTCAACGGAGTTATCCAAGAGGTCGCACAAGACAAGCACAAACTCAAGGTGGAGGTTACTATTTTCGACCGCCAAACGCCCTTGGAGCTCAGTTTCAATCAGGTAGAAAAAGAGTAGGAGACTTTTGTTACGAGTCGCGGAACTACTCGATAGTTTTTTATTCATTCGACTGTTGTTTTGCGCGGTTTTTGTGGCAGCAATGCTGCATTTTTTCTGTACAAGACGTAGGTCACAAACTATTAACATCGTAAAAATAAAACATTATGGCTAAAGAAATTGCCGGTTTTATCAAACTCCAAATCAAGGGTGGCGCTGCCAATCCTGCTCCTCCGGTAGGCCCTGCACTGGGTTCCAAGGGTGTGAACATCATGGAGTTTTGTAAACAATTCAATGCCAGAACTCAGGACAAAGCAGGTAAAGTACTGCCTGTCATCATCACTGTCTATGCGGACAAGTCTTTTGAGTTTGTCGTTAAGACTCCTCCTGTAGCAATTCAGTTGCTCGAGGCTGCCAAAATCAAGAGCGGTTCGGCTCAGCCTAACCGTAACAAGGTGGCTACTATTACCGAGGAGCAATGCCGTCAAATCGCTACCGATAAGATGGTCGATCTCAACTGCTTCACCGTTGAAAGCGCAGAATCTATGGTAAAGGGTACCGCGCGTAGTATGGGTATTACCGTTAAATAATTAATTCTTCAATCCTATTATGGCAAAATTGACAAAAAATCAAAAGCTTGCTGCTGAGAAGATTGAAGCAGGTAAGCTCTATACTATTAGCGAGGCTGCTGCTCTCGTTAAGGAGATTACAACCACTAAGTTCGACGCTAGCGTGGACATCGATGTTCGTTTGGGGGTTGACCCTCGTAAGGCGAACCAGATGGTGCGTGGTGTCGTATCGCTGCCGAACGGCACGGGTAAGACGGTTCGTGTTCTTGCGCTCTGTACGCCCGACCAAGAGGCTGCTGCTAAAGAGGCAGGTGCTGACTATGTTGGGCTCGACGAGTATATCGAGAAGATCAAATCTGGATGGACGGATGTAGATGTTATCATCACTATGCCCCAAATAATGGGTAAGATTGGTGCTCTCGGTCGTGTTCTTGGTCCTCGTGGTTTGATGCCTAACCCTAAGAGCGGTACGGTAACGATGGATGTTGCCAAGGCTGTTCGCGAGGTTAAGCAAGGTAAAATCGACTTCAAGGTTGACAAGTTCGGTATCGTTCACACTTCTATTGGTAAGGTTTCTTTCTCTGCAGAGGCAATTGCTGAAAACGCTCGTGAGTTCATTGATACCATTATCAAACTCAAGCCTGCTGTATCGAAAGGCGACTATATCAAGAGCATTTATCTTTCGAGTACGATGAGTCAGGGTATCAAGATTGATACTAAATCTATTGGTTAATCATTTAGCGAAAAGAGACAATGAAAAAGGAAGATAAGAATGCGATTATTGCAGCACTCCAAGAGCAACTCTCCGAGTATCAGCACTTCTACCTCACTACTGTCGAGGGGCTGAATGCGCAGAAGACGAGCGACTTGCGTCGTGCTTGCTTCAAGAACGATATCAAGCTCGTTGTTGCTAAGAATACGCTGCTCCAGAAAGCACTTGAGAACAAGGGCATTGATGCTCAGATTTTCGAGGCACTCAAAGGCAACACCGCTATCATGTTGAGCAACACAGGTAATGCACCCGCTAAACTCATTAAGGAGTTCACCAAGGGCGACAAGACCGGCGAAGCAAAACCACAACTGAAAGCGGCTTATGTAGAGGAGACGGTCTATGTAGGTGCACAGAACCTCGAGTTCCTCTCTGCAATCAAGTCGAAGAACGAACTTATCGGCGACCTCGTTGCTTTGCTGCAATCGCCTGCTAAGAACGTTATTTCTGCACTCCAATCCGGAGGTAACACACTCCACGGCGTACTCACTACGCTCGGAGAACGCGCTGAGTAATCGGCAAACCCGTTGGAGTCCCTCTCTTTTCTGTCGCCCACACGCAGTAGCATGAAAAATAAATAATCACTGCCCGTTGGGCAATAGAGTAGGTGCTCCGCAAATAATCAACTAAAAAAATAAACATTCTAAAATTATAAGACAATGGCAGATCTTAAAGCTTTTGCTGAACAATTGGTTAACCTCACAGTTAAGGAAGTAAACGAACTCGCTCAAATCCTGAAGGACGAGTATGGTATCGAACCTGCAGCCGCTGCAGTTGCAGTTGCTGCTCCCGCAGCAGGTGGTGCTGAAGCAGCCGCTGAGGAGAAGACTTCTTTCGATGTAGTACTGAAGAGCGCAGGTGCTCAGAAACTGCAGGTCGTTAAGGCCGTTAAGGAGCAAACCGGTCTTGGTCTGAAAGAGGCTAAGGACATCGTTGACGCTGCTCCTGCAACCGTTAAGGAAGGTCTTGACAAGGCTAGCGCAGAGGCTCTCAAGAAAGCTCTTGAGGAGGCTGGTGCTGAGGTTGAACTCAAGTAATACCCTGCCACTTTTTAGTGGTATCAGGTTTAGATTCCCCGCTATGGGGAGTCTAAACCTTTTTCTCTGAATAGAGCAAATTGTGAAAATAACTGAAATATAGGTAATAATTGCGTTGTTATTGTGAAATCGATATAAATCACAAAACCGACTATTTAGGTGTAAATAATACATTACCAACAGTTTATCACAAATATCTGCAGTATTCTATTAGTTAATCGGGGATTTTCTGTAGTTCCCCATCATAATTAACCATCTCAAAATAAATGGCTACAACAAACAAACAACAGAGAGTTAATTTCTCGCGTGTGCAGAAGCACATGCCTTACCCTGACTTTCTGGAGATTCAGTTAAAGTCTTTCCAAGAGTTCTTCCGTATGGATGCTACGCCGGAGGAGCGTCGCCACGAGGGGCTGTTTAAGGTATTTCGGGAGAATTTCCCGATTCAGGATACCCGCAATAGTTTTACCTTGGCTTTCTTGGATTATAGTATCGACCCGCCCCGCTACTCTATTGAGGAGTGCGTTAAGCGTGGTCTTACCTACAGTGTGCCTCTTAAGGCGAAGTTGCGTCTGAGTTGCGAAGACCCCGACCACGAGGATTTCGATACCGTTGTTTCGGATGTCTATTTGGGTACCATCCCTTATATGACTCCCAAGGGTACTTTCGTTATCAATGGCGCTGAGCGTGTCGTTGTTAGCCAGTTGCATCGTTCGCCAGGTGTGTTCTTTGGTACTTCGATGCACTCCAATGGTACGAAACTCTATTCGGCGCGTATTATTCCGTTCCGTGGCTCGTGGATAGAGTTCGCTACGGATATCAATAAGGTCATGTATGCGTACATCGACCGTAAGAAGAAATTGCCTGTTACTACGCTGTTGCGTGCCATCGGTTTTGAGTCGGACAAGGACATCCTCCATTGCTTCGACTTGGCAGAGGAGGTGAAATGCAACCGTGCTGCTCTTGAGGCTTGTCTCGGTCGTCGTTTGGCAGGTTATGTTATGAAGCCGACGCTTGAGGACTTCGTGGATGAGGATACGGGCGAGGTTTCGTCTATCGAGCGTAACGAGATTGTCGTAGAGCGTGAGACGGAGTTGACACCGGATGTTATCGATATCATCTTGGAATCGGGCAGCAAGTCTATTCTGCTTCATAAAGACGAGAACCGTGAGAACGACTACTCGATTATCTTCAATACGCTGCAGAAAGACCCGGCTAAGACCGAGAAGGAGGCTGTGCTCTATATCTACCGCCAGTTGCGTAATGCAGAGCCTGCTGACGATGCTACGGCACGCGAAATGATACAGAATCTGTTCTTCTCGCAGAAGCGTTACGACTTGGGTGAGGTAGGGCGTTATCGTATCAACCGTAAGTTGAATATGTCTGTTCCCGACGATGTCCGTGTATTGACCAAGGAGGACATCATCGAGATTATCAAATACTTGGTAGAGTTGATCAACTCCAATGCCGAGGTGGACGATATCGACCACTTGTCGAACCGTCGCGTGCGTACCGTGGGCGAGCAACTCTACAACCAGTTCGGTGTGGGTTTGGCGCGTATGGCGCGTACCGTGCGTGAGCGTATGAATGTGCGCGACAACGAAGTCTTCACGCCGACCGACCTGATTAACGCAAAATCGATTTCTTCGATTATCAATTCGTATTTCGGTACCAATGCGCTGAGCCAGTTTATGGATCAGCAGAACCCATTGGCAGAGATTACGCACAAGCGTCGTATGTCTGCCCTTGGCCCCGGTGGTTTGAGCCGTGACCGTGCCGGTTTCGAGGTACGAGATGTACACTATACCCACTATGGTCGTCTTTGTCCTATTGAGACGCCGGAAGGTCCTAACATCGGTCTTATTTCGTCGCTCTGTATCTATGCAAAAATTAACGACCTCGGATTTATCGAGACGCCGTATCGCAAGGCTGAGAATGGAGTAGTGGATTTGGATAACGACCATATTCAGTATTACAGCGCAGAGGATGAGGAAGAGAAGATCGTGGCACAGGGTAACGCACCGCTCGACAAGGACGGTAAGTTTATCCGCAACAAGGTTAAATCTCGTTTGGGCGCTGACTTCCCTGTTGTAGAGCCCTCGCAGGTTGACTTGATGGATGTGGCTCCCTGCCAGATTGCTTCGGTGGCTGCGGCATTGATCCCGTTCTTGGAGCACGACGATGCCCACCGTGCGTTGATGGGTTCGAACATGATGCGCCAGGCAGTTCCATTGATTACCAGTGAGGCACCGATTGTAGGTACGGGGATTGAGGACCAGTTGGTTAAGGATAGCCGTACGCAGATTGAGGCAGAGGGCAATGGCGTTGTTACTTATGTGGACGCTGATGTTATTCGTATCAAGTACGACCGCTCGGAGGAGGAAGAGTTTATCTCGTTCGACTCGGCAGAGAAGGAATACAAACTGCCTAAGTTTGAGAAGACCAACCAGAACACCACCATTGACTTGCATCCTACTGTTCGCAAGGGCGATAAGGTAGAGAAGGGACAAATCCTGACAGAGGGTTATGCTACACAAGCAGGTGAGTTGGCGCTGGGTAAGAACTTGAAGGTGGCTTACATTCCTTGGAAGGGGTACAACTACGAGGATGCTATCGTGCTCAGCGAACGCATCGTGCGTGAGGATATGTACACTTCGGTGCATGTGGTAGAGCAGTTGCTCGAAGTGCGCGAAACCAAGCGCGGTATGGAGGAATTCACCTCGGATATTCCTAATGTTAGCGAGGACGCTACCAAGGATCTGGACGAGAACGGTATTATTCGTATCGGTGCGCACATCAATCCGGGCGATATCATCGTAGGTAAAACTACGCCTAAGGGAGAGTCGGATCCGTCGCCTGAAGAGAAGTTGCTAAAGGCTATCTTCGGGGATAAGGCAGGTGATGTGAAAGATGCCAGCCTGAAAGCGACCCCGTCGTTGGACGGTGTGATCATCGATCGCAAGCTCTATACACGCGCCCTCAAAGACCGCAAGGCTAAGATGGAGGACAAGGAAACGCTGGCTAAGATGGATGCAGAGTTCGAGGCAAAAACCGAAGAACTCCGCCAAACGCTTATCAGCAAGTTGGCTAAGTTGCTCGAAGGCAAGTCGGCTATCTCCGTCAAAGATACGGTAGGAACCGAGCTGATCGCCAAGGGACAACACTTCACCAAGGAGCGCTTGAACCAACTCGATTTCCAATCGGTTATGTTGGAGGGCTGGACCTCGGACGAGCATAAGAATCAACTGACGGCACAATGTATTATGAATTACATTGCGAAGTTCAAGGAACTGGATGCAGACCTGAAGCGTCGTAAATTCAACCTCACGATTGGTGATGAGTTGCCAAACGGTATCATCCAAATGGCGAAAGTATATGTCGCTAAGCGTCGTAAGATCCGTGTAGGTGATAAGATGGCCGGTCGTCACGGTAACAAGGGTATCGTCAGCAAAATTGTGCGTGTCGAGGATATGCCGTTCTTGGCAGATGGTACGCCGGTAGATATCGTACTGAACCCGATGGGTGTGCCTTCGCGTATGAACATCGGACAGATTTTCGAGGCCGTGCTCGGTTGGGCAGGTCAAGAGCTCGGAGTGAAGTTCTCAACGCCTATCTTCGACGGTTGCTCGCTCGAGCAGTTGGACGAGTGGACGGACAAGGCCGGTCTGCCGCGTGCCGGTAAAACTCAGTTGTACGATGGCGAGACGGGTGAACCGTTCGACCAGATGGCAACCGTGGGTGTTACCTACTTCATGAAGTTAGGCCACATGGTTGACGACAAGATGCACGCCCGTTCGATTGGTCCGTACAGCCTGATTACGCAACAGCCGTTGGGTGGTAAAGCCCAATTCGGTGGTCAGCGTTTCGGTGAGATGGAGGTTTGGGCGTTGGAGGCACACGGTGCTGCCCATACGCTGCAAGAAATCTTGACCGTTAAGTCCGACGATGTGACGGGTCGTGCGCGTACCTACGAGGCTATCGTCAAGGGCGAGTCCTTCCCGACACCAGGTATCCCCGAATCGCTGAATGTCCTCCTGCACGAGTTGCAAGGTTTGGCACTATCAATCACTTTGGAATAATAAATCACGATTATGGCTTTTAAACAAGATAATAAGAAAAACGGTTTCACTCGGATTAGCATAGGATTGGCTTCTCCCGATGAGATTATGCGCCTCTCGAGCGGAGAGGTGCTCAAGCCGGAAACCATCAACTATCGTACCTATAAACCGGAGCGTGATGGTTTGTTCTGCGAGCGTATCTTTGGTCCTACTAAGGACTATGAGTGCCACTGCGGTAAATACAAGCGTATTCGTTACAAAGGTATCGTCTGCGAGCGTTGCGGTGTAGAAGTTACCGAGAAGAAGGTGCGTCGTGAGCGTATGGGACACATCAAATTGGTGGTTCCGGTGGCTCACATCTGGTATCTGCGTTCGCTGCCAAGCAAGATGGCTGCCCTGCTGGGTATCCCCACCAAGAAACTTGACTCGATCGTTTACTACGAGAAGTATGTTGTAGTGAAGGCCGGTGCGCTGGCAGGTCAAGAAATTGGCGAGAAGAACAAGGACGATAAGAATCGTATCGCCATCGAAGACCGTATGTTGCTCGATGAGGAACAATACGCACAGATTCTGGATATCCTGCCCGAAAACAACGACTTGTTGGAGGACAGCGACCCCGATAAGTTCGTCGCTAAGATGGGTGCAGATGCAATCTATGATTTGCTCTCGACCATCGACCTTGACTCGTTGAGTTACCAGTTGCGTGACCAAGCCAGCACTTCGACCTCCGTACAGCGTAAGCAGGAGGCGCTGAAGCGTCTGCAGGTGGTAGAGGCCTTCCGTGCATCGAAGGGAAAGAACCGTCCCGAGTGGATGATTCTGCAAGTTATCCCTGTTACCCCGCCGGAGTTGCGGCCGTTGGTTCCGTTGGATGGTGGTCGTTTCGCTACCTCCGACCTCAACGACCTCTATCGCCGTGTGATTATCCGTAACAACCGTCTGAAACGATTGATCGAAATCAAGGCGCCGGATGTCATTCTGCGCAACGAGAAGCGTATGCTTCAGGAGGCTGTTGACTCGCTGTTCGACAACTCGCGTAAGACGACGGCCATTAAGTCGGAAGCAAACCGCCCGCTCAAGTCGTTGAGCGACTCGCTGAAAGGTAAGCAGGGGCGTTTCCGTCAGAACTTGCTCGGTAAGCGTGTGGACTATTCGGCGCGTTCGGTTATCGTCGTAGGTCCGGAGTTGAAGATGCACGAGTGCGGTCTACCGAAAGAGATGGCAGCGGAATTGTACAAACCGTTCATCATCCGTAAACTCATTGAGCGCGGTATCGTCAAGACCGTTAAGTCGGCGAAGAAGATTATCGACCGCCGTGAGCCGGTTATCTACGAAATTTTGGAGCATGTAATGGAGGGACACCCCGTATTGCTGAACCGTGCGCCGACTCTACACCGTCATGGTATCTTGGCATTCCAGCCTAAGATGATTGAGGGTAAGGCTATTCAGTTGCACCCGTTGGCTTGTGCCGGATTCAACGCCGACTTCGATGGTGACCAGATGGCTGTTCACTTGCCACTGTCCAACGAGGCCGTTTTGGAGGCACAACTCTTGATGCTCGGTTCGCACAATATCCTTGACCCTGCTAACGGTAATCCTATCACGGTGCCTTCGCAGGATATGATTCTTGGTCTGTACTATATCACCAAAGAGCGCACGGGCGTTCGTGGTGAGGGCTTGATTTTCTACTCCGCCGAAGAGGCTATCATTGCGCTCAACGAGGGGCGTGTTGATATTCACGCCAAGGTGAAGGTTCGTCTCGACGACATCGTGGATGGTAAGTCGGTGAACCACATTATCGAGACTACCCCGGGTCGTGTATTGGTAAATCAATATGTTCCCGCTGAGGTAGGCTACCAGAATGTGGTCATGAAGAAGGGTGCTGTTAAGTCGATTATCTCGAAGGTTATCAAGACCTGCGGTGTGGCTCGTACGGCACAATTCTTGGACGACATCAAGGACCTTGGTTACTACAAGGCATTCCGTGGCGGTCTGTCCTTCAACTTGAACGATATTCTGATTCCGGACGAGAAAGCCGGTATTATTGCCAAGGGTAACGAGGAGGTGGAGAACATCACCGAGATGTATAACTTCGGTGAAATGGGCGACGACGAGCGTTACAACAATGTGATTGCCGCTTGGAACAAAGTCGATACCGAGGTTACCGATGTGCTGATGAAGCACATGCAGGAGGCAGACCAAGGTTTCAACTCCGTATATATGATGATGGACTCGGGTGCCCGTGGTAACAAACAGCAGATTAAGCAGTTGGCCGGTGTCCGTGGTCTGATGGCGAAGCCGCAGAAGGCGGGCTCTAACGAAGGTCGTCAGACCATTGAGAACCCGATTCTTTCGAACTTCAAGGAGGGTATGTCCGTGTTGGAGTACTTCATCTCTACCCACGGTGCTCGTAAGGGTTTGGCCGATACCGCTTTGAAGACAGCCGATGCAGGTTATCTGACTCGTCGTTTGGTCGATGTGTCGCACGATGTCATCATCAACGAGGAGGACTGCGGTACGCTCCGTGGTTTGACGGCTCGCGCCATCAAGCAGAACGATACCGTTGTGGCTACGCTGACGCAGCGTATCTTGGGTCGTGTATCGGTACACGATATTCACGATTTGGACGGCAACCTGATAGTTGCTGCTGGTGAGGAGATTCGCGAGGCGGCTTGCGAGGCTATCGAGGCTGCTGGTATCGAGGAGGTAGAAATCCGCTCGGTGCTTACCTGCGAATCGAAGCACGGTGTTTGCGCCAAGTGCTACGGCCGCAACCTCGCATCGCGTAAGATGGTTCAGAAAGGTGAGGCTGTCGGTGTCATCGCTGCACAGGCCATCGGTGAGCCGGGTACACAGCTGACCCTTCGTACCTTCCACTCGGGTGGTGTCGCAGGCAACGCTGCTACGCAGAATACCTACGCTATTCCTCGTGAGGGTATCATCGAGATAGAGGACCTTCGTACCGTTACCACCGAGGCAGGTGATGTCATCGTGGTAAGCCGTCTGAACGAGATGCAACTCAAGGACGAGAAGACGGGGGTTGTGCTGACTACTTTCAATATCCCTTACGCTTCGAAGTTGTTCGTTACGCCGGGTCAGAAATACGACAAGGGAACGGTCATCTGCGAGTGGGATCCTTACAAGGCATCGGTGGTTATCGAGCAAGACGGTCGCCTGCAGTATGAGGATGTCATCGAGGGTATTACCGCACAGACCAATGTCGACGAGCAGACGGGTAAGAAAGAGGTCTCGATTACCGATACCAAGGATAAGACCAAGATGCCTTCGGCACACATCATGGATGCGAACGGCAATGTAATTCGTACCTACAACCTGCCGGTGAAGGCGAGCCTCGTCTATGCCGATGGTGCAGATGTCAAGGTCGGCGACTTGCTCTTTACCGTTACGCGTGCCTTTGGTACCGCAGGCGATATCACGGGCGGTCTTCCTCGTGTTACCGAGTTGTTCGAAGCTCGTAACCCGTCCAACCCGGCTATCGTTTCGGAAATCGATGGTGAGGTTTCGTTCGGTAAGATCAAGCGTGGTAACCGTGAGTTGTTCGTTACCTCCAAACTTGGCGAGCAGAAGGCATACCTCGTACCGTTGTCCAAGCAGATCCTGGTTCAGGAGGGCGACTATGTTCGCGCCGGTGTAGCCTTGTCCGATGGTGCTGTTACGCCCGACGACATCTTGGCTATTCAGGGTCCGACCGCTGTTCAAGACTATATTGTCAACGAGGCACAGTCTGTATATCGTATGCAGGGTGTGGAAATCAACGATAAGCACTTCGAGATTATTGTGCGTCAGATGATGCGCAAGGTCGAGATTCTCGATGCGGGCGATACCCGCTTCCTCGAGGGACAGATTGTTGATAAGATGGACTTCATGGACGAGAACGACCGTATCTGGGGCAAGAAGGTAGTTACCGATGCGGGTGACAGCGAGTTGCTTCAGCCGGGTCAGATCGTTACCGCGCGTCGTCTGCACGACGAGAACTCCAGCCTGCGTCGTCGCGACAAGAAAGTCGTTGAGGCTCGTGAGGCAGAGTGCGCTACTGCAAAACAGATTCTGCAAGGTATCACGCGTGCGGCTCTCGGTACCAAGTCCTTCATGTCTGCCGCTTCGTTCCAGGAGACCACCAAGGTGCTCAACGAGGCTGCTGTTCAAGGCAAGGTAGATACGCTGGAGGGTATGAAGGAGAATGTTATCTGCGGTAATTTAATTCCTGCCGGTACGGGTACGCGCGATTTCCTCAAACTCGCTGTCTACAACAAGGAGGTGTATGCCGCTATCCAGGCTGCCCGTGACGCTGCGGAGAATGCACTGAACGGCAACGACGATGACGAATAGTCCTTACCAACGCAATACGAATCCATAGCCGGTAGCCAAGTGCTACTGTGAAAACCGCAAGGGGCTGTCCGTATGGGCAGTCCCTTGCGGTTTTTCTGTCCCTCTGCCTCTTTTCTCCCCATTTTCTGTATTCGAACGCCTCTTGTATTTCTGTTTCTTCCTGAATAATGTCTTTTTTCGGAACTCTATTTGGCTGTTCCCTTATTATGCAGTACTTTTGTGCTTGTGTTTAATAGGTTTATTAAATACGATATTTAGATATGGGTACGAAAAAGAACTATTTCTTAGGCATCGATATTGGTTCGACTACCATCAAGGCGGCATTGCTTGATGCAGCCCATCGTGTGCTTGCCACCGACTATCGCCGCCATAATGCTGCTCCCGCTATGGTAGGGCGGCAGATGTTGCACGCTATGCTGTCTTCGGTTTTTGCGTCCGAGGACTTGCCCGATACCAATGTTTCCGCTAAGTCCGCTACTACTCCTGTCGCTCAGTCCAATGGGGGAGTGCGCCGTGCCGCTGATGCCGATTTCGTGGTGGCTATCACGGGTTCGGTGGGTATGGGCTATGCCGAGCGTACGGGTGTGCGTTTCAGTCAGGAGGTGATTGCCGCAGCCGAGGTGGTGCGCCAACTCTATCCCGATGTGCATACGCTCGTGGATATAGGCGGTGAGGACTCCAAGATGATCTTCTTCGAGCCGGGGCGTGTGCCCGATATGCGTATGAATGGCAACTGTGCGGGCGGTACGGGGGCTTTTATCGACCAGACGGCTATCCTCCTCGGTGTGGAGACGGCCGACCTCAATGCACTGGCGGAGCGGGCAACGACCACCTATCCCATTGCGTCCCGTTGTGGTGTGTTCTCCAAGACCGATATACAGAACCTTATCAGCCGTGGTGTGCCCAAAGAGGACATTGCGGCGTCTATGCTCAATGCGGTTTCGCTGCAGGTGGTCAGTGCGTTGGCGCATGGCACGGATATGCTTCCGCAGGTGTTGCTTTGCGGCGGGCCTTTTGCGTATATACCCGAGTTGCGGCGACACTTGGTGGCGGCAATGGGGTTGCAGCCGGCGGATTGCGTCGTGCCGGAGCATACGCAGTTCATTCCCGCCATAGGTACTGCGCTGTTGGCAGAGCGCAACGGGGGTACGCATAAGTCTGTCGAAGAGGTATTGAGCCTGTTCGATTCGGCGGAGAGTGTGGCAATGCCTACCTCTTCGCTGCCTCCGCTGTTCCATAGCGAGTCGGAATATGCGGCGTGGCTTCGGCAAAAACAGAACGGACTGCGTATTCGCAGAGCACCGGTGGACCAGCAGGAGCGTTTTACCTTCGGCGTTGATTCGGGAAGTACGACAACAAAGATCGTTTTGCTCAACCAAAAAGCCGAGATTGTGTATAGCGATTATCGCTACAACAACGGCAACTCGTTCCAGACTTTTGCCGAGGGCATACAGCAGATGTATCGCACCGTGGGCGATGTGCATATCGTGAGCAGTTGCGCCACGGGCTATGGCGAGAACCTGCTCCGCACGGCGTTTGGTATCGAGCATGGCATTGTCGAAACAATGGCACATTTTATGGCGGCTCGCCATCTCTGCCCCGAGGTAAGTTTTGTGTTGGACATCGGCGGACAAGATATGAAGGCTATCTTTGTCGAGAACGGCTCGATTCAGCGTATCGAAATCAACGAGGCGTGTTCTTCGGGCTGCGGTTCGTTTATCATGACCTTTGCCCAGCAGTTGGGCTATTCGGTCAGCGAGTTCGCCGAGAAGGCAACGCTGGCGCCGCACCCCTACGACCTCGGCACCCGTTGCACGGTATTTATGAATAGCAAGGTGAAGCAGGCGATGCGTGACGGCGCAAGCGTTGAGGACATAGCGGCGGGCTTCTCCTATTCGGTCATCAAAAACTGCCTCTATAAGGTGCTTAAGTTGCAGAATATCCGTGAGTTAGGCGACCATATCGTGGTGCAGGGCGGCACATTCAACAATCGCTCTGTGGTGCGGGCATTGGAACTTTTGACCGATTGTCGGGTCAGCATTGCGCCCTGTCCCGAGCTGATGGGAGCGTACGGCGCAGCATTATACAGTCTAGAAAAATATACGAGCGATGAAACTAAGTGAATTGGTCGAGGCGAACTCGTTCCGTGACCATACCGAGGTCTGCCCAGGCTGCGAGAACCACTGTCAGGTGCGCTGCTTTGCGTTCCCCAATGGGCGTACCTACTATTCTGGCAACAACTGCGAGCGGGTCTTTGCCAACCAAAAGGAGCATACCGAGCGGGGTGTGAATATGTTTGCCGAGAAGTACAAACTGCTTTTCACCCCCGCTGTGCCTACGCCTGCGACGGGGCTGACTATCGGTATTCCCCGCGGGCTGGGTATATACGAGAATTATCCGTTCTGGCATACGCTTTTCTCGCTGTGCGGAATGCGGGTCGTGCTGTCGCGTGGGTCGAGTCCGCAACTCTACGAGCAGGGCATTCGCACCATCATGGCAGACAATATCTGTTTTCCCGCCAAACTGATGCACGGCCATGTCATGGATTTGATAGCCCGTCGGGTGGATCGCATTTTCTATCCGTGGGTCGTCTTTGAGCGGCAGGAGGACACGGCAGCCAAGAACTCGTTCAACTGTCCCGTGGTGAGCGGCTATTCCGATGTGCTGCGCAGCAGTATCAACCCCGAGCAGAACGATGGTATTCCGTTGGACGCCCCCATTATCTCGTTCCGTGATGAGCGGCTTTTGCGTCGGAGTCTGCAGGACTACCTCTCGCCGCTGGGGGTGGATAGCCGAACAATAGACCATGCCGTAACGGAGGCGCTCCGTGTGCAGCAGTCCTATCTCGACCGCCTCGAGCAGCGGGGGCTGCAGGTGTTGCACGAAGCGGAGCAGGCAGGTCGTACGGTTATCTTGTTGGCGGCTCGTCCCTACCATATCGACCCGCTCATTCAGCACAAGATAGCCGACGCTATTGCCGCCATGGGGGTGGATGTTATCACGGAGAATGTGGCTGCTCATGCGGGGCAGGGCGTCTATGGGCATATCAATGCGCTTTGTCAGTGGGCGTACCCCAATCGTATTTTCAAGGCGGCGTATATGGTGGGCACAAGCACCTATTCCCGCCTGCATATCGTCGAACTCACTTCGTTTGGTTGCGGCCCCGATGCGTTTATCTTAGACGAGGTGCGGGGTATCTTGCGCCGTTTCCATAAGAACCTGACGGTCTTGAAGATAGACGATGTGAACAATATCGGCAGCCTGCGCTTGCGGGTGCGGTCGCTCGTGGAGAGTGTGCAGTCTGCCTCGCAACCGCTCCATGCGCCTGTTGTGGCAAGTACGGCGGCGTGGACGACCAAGACTTTCGAGAAAGAAGACCGCCGTCGCACCATCCTAGCCCCGTATTTTGCCGAGGGCTATACCGAGTTTATCCCCACGCTGTTCGGCATGATTGGCTATCGGGTAGAGCCGTTGCCCATGGGCTGCCAACTGGATGCGGAGGAGGGGCTGCGTACGGCAAACAACGACATCTGCTACCCCGCCACGATTGTTATCGGCAGTATTCTGCGTGCGCTCCGTTCGGGCAAGTACGACCTGCGCAATACGGCGGTGGCTATCACGCAGACGGGTGGGCAGTGCCGTGCCTCGAACTACTATTCGCTCATCAAGAATGCCATGGTGGCAGCGGGTTTTGCCGATGTGCCGGTCATCTCGGTGGCAACGGGCAAGAGTCTGGGCAACAGTCAGCCCGGTTTTGATATTCCGTGGCGCAAGATAGCCCGCCCCACACTCGAGGCGATGTACTATGCCGATGCGCTGGCAAAACTCTACTATCCGTCTGCTCCCCGTGAGCGAGAGCAGGGAGCAGCCCGCCGCCTCTACGACCGGTACATCGCAGCCGCACAGCCCCTGGTGGCAGCCCGTGACTATAAGGGTCTGCACCGCCTGATAGCGCAGGCGGCAGCGGATTTTGCAGCGGCCATAGACACGGAGAAGCAGGTGCCTGTGGTCGGATTGGTGGGCGAGATTTTTGTCAAGTACAACTCGTTTAGCAACAAGTCGGTGGTCGCGCGCCTCATCGAGCAGGGTGTGGAAGTGGTGCCGCCTGCGCTCACGGGCTTTTTCTCTACCTCGATGCCCAACGCCTACCTCAATCGGCAGTACCATATCAAGAGCGATTCTATGCCCTTGTGGCTCACCGATTTGGGGCATGCACTCATCGAGCGGGTGGCGCACACCTACAACGACTTGTGCCGTTCGTTCCCGTTCTACCGTCCTTTTACCGATATTTTCCGTATTCAGGAACTCTCCCGTTCGGTCATCAGCCCTGCGGCGGACTTTGGCGAGGGGTGGTTCTTACCGGGCGAGATTTGCGATTTGGCAGAGAGCGGTGTGCGTAAGGTGGTGTCCGTGCAGCCGTTCGGTTGCATAGCCAATCATATCATTTCCAAGGGTATAGAGCGCCGTTTGAAAGACCGTTACCCCAATCTCTCGTTGCTCTTCCTCGATTTCGATTCCGGCACATCCGAGGCGAATGTGTATAACCGACTCCATTTCTTACTCAACGACTAATTCTTTCCCATTATGACACAAGACAACATGGAGCAGCGTATCTTAGAGGCTGCCAAACAACTATTTTTCGAGCATGGGTTTGCAGGCACATCCACGACCGACATTGCCCGCCTTGCGGGGTGCAACCAGGCGTTGGTGCATTACTACTATCGGACCAAGGAGAACCTATTTCGACAGATTTTCGTTGCGCAGACGCGCAGTGTGCTGGATGCCATTAAGCAGAGTTTTGCCGAGAATATGCCTTTTGAGGCACTGCTCCGCCATTGTGTATCGTTCTATTTCGATTTCCTGACGGAGAACCCGAATGTGCCGTATTTCATTCTCAACGAGTTGATTAACAACCCTGTGCGTCGCGCGTTCTTGCGGGATAACTACTTGCACGACCCTGCCTATTTCGAGGTCTATACACAGCTGGAGCAGCGTGTCGGCGAGGAGATAGCCGCAGGCCGTATCGTACAGACCACGCCGCAGGACATCGTGCTGAATATGGTCTCACTCACGGCGTTCAGTTTCATTTCCAAGCCCTTGTATCAGGACATCTTGAATTGTTCCGACGCCGATTGTGCCGCCTATCTTGCCCACCGCAAAGACGAGGTCATCCGTGTCCTTCTCGCCTCTCTCCGCCCATAACACAATGTACCATGCCTAATGTCTGGAATTTCTAACAAATAGAATATATAGTTTCCCTCCCATTCCTACAGAAAAAGGACGCCTTTGGGCGTCCTTTTTCTGTACAATTTGGGGTAGGGTAGCCTGTGCGGCTATGGTGTTGCTATTCTGTTAGCAATCTGCACAAAACTTAGTATGCGTTCATTTGTGCCTTTACGGTCGAGTTGATAAAGTCGGCGAACTCCTGAATGGTCATCTGCCCCTTATCCTCTGCGCCTTGTTGGCGAACGCTGAGCAATCCTTGTTCCGCCTCTTTCTCGCCCACGATGAGCATAAACGGAATGCGTTTCAACTCGTTGTCGCGAATCTTACGCCCGAGTTTCTCGTTGCGGTCGTCCACAACCACACGCACATCCTGTGCTTCCAGCAGTTCCTTTACCTTCCATGCGTATTCGTTGCTCTTCTCCGAGATAGGCAGTACAACGGCCTGATCCGGAGTCAGCCACAACGGGAACTTACCGGCGGTATGCTCTATCAGCACAGCCACAAAGCGCTCCATCGAGCCGAACGGCGCACGGTGAATCATGACGGGGCGGTGCTTTTGGTTATCCTCGCCCGTGTATTCCAGTTCGAATCGCTCCGGCAAGTTGTAGTCCACCTGGATAGTACCCAACTGCCAGCGACGCCCGATGGCATCTTTCACCATGAAGTCAAGTTTTGGCCCGTAGAATGCTGCCTCGCCATACTCTACTCGTGCAGGCAGGTTCTTCTCACGGCACGCCTCGATAATGGCATTCTCGGCCTTTTCCCATACCTCGTCCGAACCCACATATTTGGTTGTGTTCTTGGGGTCTCGAAGCGAGATCTGTGCCTCGAAGTTATTGAAGTTCAGTGCCTTGAAGATAATGTCAATAATCTCCATTACACGAATAAACTCGTCCTTTACTTGGTCGGGGCGGCAGAATATATGCGCATCGTCTTGCGTGAACGAGCGTACGCGTGTCAGTCCGTGCAACTCGCCCGACTGCTCATAGCGGTACACTGTTCCGAACTCAGCCACACGCAACGGCAGGTCTTTGTACGAGCGGGGGCTGTTCTTGAATATCATGCAGTGATGCGGGCAGTTCATCGGCTTGAGCATATATACCTCGCCCTCTTCCGGTGTGGTAATCGGTTGGAACGAGTCCTTGCCGTAGTGGTCCCAGTGCCCTGAAGTTACATAGAGTTGCTTGCTGCCGATATGCGGGGTCATCACCTGCTGATAGCCGTAGCGTTTTTGTATCTTCTTGAGGAACTCCTCGAGGCGCAGACGCAGTGCCGTGCCTTTGGGCAACCATACGGGCAGTCCTTTGCCTATCATGTCCGAGAACATAAAGAGTTCCAGCTCTTTACCTATCTTGCGGTGGTCACGCTTCTTGGCCTCCTCCAGCAGGTTTAGGTACTCGTCGAGCATCGCCTTTTTCGGGAACGAGATACCATAGATACGCGTCATCATCGGGCGTTTCTCGTCGCCACGCCAGTAAGCGGCAGCGCAACTGAGTACTTTCACCGCCTTGATCGGTTCGGTCGAGAGCAGGTGCGGTCCCTTGCAGAGGTCGGTGAATGCGCCCTGCGTATAGGTCGTGATATGCCCGTCTTCGAGGTCGGCAATCAGTTCGCACTTGTAGGTCTGCCCTTTGTCGCCAAACTCTTTGAGTGCGTCTGCCTTTGCAATGCTTTTCTTTACGAGTTGCTCTTTCTTTGCACGCAGTTCCAGCATTTTCTGCTCGATAGCGGGGAAGTCGCTCTCTTTGATTGTTTGTCCTTCAGCGGGATAGACATCATAGTAGAACCCGTTCTCGATAGCGGGACCGATACCGAACTGAATGCCCGGGAACAACTCTTGCAGTGCCTCTGCCATCAGGTGGCTCGAGGTGTGCCAGAAGGCGTGCTTTGCCTCCTCGTCGTCCCACTTGTGCAGACGGATGAAGCAGTCAGAGGTCAGTGGGGTATTGAGTTCCACAATACTCCAGCCTTCGCCCTGTTGCTCAATGGTCTCAGGTTGTTCCGAATAGGGTTTGATACTTGCTACAAGGATGTCTTGCGCCAAACGACTGCTGATGCTCTCAGCCACTTGCAGCGGCGTAACGCCGCTCTCGTACTCACGGACGGATTGGTCCGGGAATGTAATTTTAATCATATAAACGTACAAATGTTTACGGCTCGGAGCGCACAAATGCTCTTTCGCCAATTCGGGTGCAAAGGTACTGCTTTTGCAGGATATACACAAGCATATCCCGCATTTCGCATGGTGTATTATGTATTATGTATTATGCATGGAGTAGTGTGTGTGCAAAAGCGGGTATGTCTATGCCGTCGAAAGTGCCGCTGGTCATCATCAGCAGTGCGGTGTTTGTGTAGTCGAGTGAGCGGAGGTAGTCTTGCATGGCGTGGCTGTCGGTGAAGACACGCACATTCGCTGTGCCGAACGCCTGTTGTACCTCCTCGGTAGTGATAGGCGTCAGTCGTTTGTGGGCTATCACTTGCGGGTTGAAATAGACGCACGCTACATCCGCTTCGGCCATACAGCCTTTGTATTGCGGCAGGAAATCCGCCATCAGCGATGAGAAAGTGTGCAACTCCATGCACGCCACGAGTCGTTTCTCGGGGTAGTGTTCCCGTACGGCATGGATGGTAGCCCGCAACTTGCTGGGCGAGTGGGCAAAGTCCTTGTATGCTACGCCGGTATCGGTCTCGCAGATACGCTCGAGGCGGTTGCTTGCGCCCGTAAAAGTGCTTATCGTGCGGTAGAAATCGTCTGGAGCCACGCCTATGCTGTGGCAGGCAAGGCAGGCGGCTTGCAGGTTCTGCATATTGTGTCGTCCGAAGACCTGCATCTCTACCTTGCCCTCGTAGGCGTTGTAGGGTACGCAGGTGATGTCTTTTCGTGCCGCTGCGGCTATGGCTTGCAGGTTCTCGTCGGCGTCAAAATAGATGAAAGTGCCGTTTGGCTCTATGGTGTCCACGAAGAGGCGGAAAGTGTTTACATACTGCGGAAAGGTGGGGAATACATTGATATGGTCCCACGCAATACCCGTCAGTATCGCCACATGCGGGTGGTACCAGAGGAATTTCGAGCGCAGATCGAGTGGCGAAGTGAGGTACTCATCGCCCTCGAAGACGGCATATCGTGCCGTGTCGCTGAGCCGTACCATACGCTCGAAGCCTTCTATCTGTGCCCCGACCATATAGTCTGCCTCGATGCCGAGGTGTTGCAATACATAGAGTATCATCGAGGTAGTGGTGGTCTTGCCGTGGCTGCCGCCTACTACAATGCGTATCTTGTCCTTGGTCTGCTCGTAGAGGTACTCGGGGAAAGAGTATATCTTCAGTCCTATTTCGCGGGCACGCACCAGTTCGGGGTTGTCCTCGCGGGCGTGCATTCCGAGGATGATAGCGTCGATGTCGGGCGTAATCTGTTCGGGGTGCCAACCCGTCTCTTTGGGCAGAATACCTGCTTCGGCGAGGTGCGTGCGTGCAGGGTCGAATATCTCGTCGTCCGAGCCGGTTACTTGGTATCCCGGTTTGGCAGCCACTGCCATAGCCAGATTGTGCATGGCAGCCCCGCCGATAGCAATAAAGTGTATATGCATACTGTCTGCGCTCTTATATAAATTCATTCTTAATGTATATATTGTGTGTTACCACTTGGCAACGGTGTCGTTGTAGATATTCTCCGAGAGTTCGGTTACCATGGTGGCGCAGAGTTCGTCCTGTACATCGCTCAGCAGGCGCGAGGCATCGAAAGTCTGATAGGCGCTGTAGGTCTTCTCGAAACTCTCTTCGGGGTTGATGTTGTTGGTGAACCGCACTTGGATACGGATAGTCAGTTTGGTCTCCGAGGCGTAACTGTCAGCGGAGATAGCCATCGAGGTGATGTCGTAGCCGACTATCTCGCCTTCTATCTCGAGGTCGCCGCCTTTGCGCAGTACTTGGAGGCGGGTTTGCCGTTGGAAGAGGTCGCGTATGCCCTCGCTTAGGTCGTTGCTCAGCGAGGGGTTTACCATGGCGGCGTTGTTTGGGAAGTCGGCTATCGATACGCTGCGGGTCTTCGAGTAGTCGATGTTTGCTCCGTTGAATTTATACGATATGGAGCAACTCTGCAGTGCCAGCAGCGGCAGCAGCAGGAGGAGGTATATTCGTTTCATTCGTGTAAAATCCTAATTACTAATTGCCAAGCCCGTATTCTTTTATTTTCCTGTATAGTGTGCGCTCGGAGATACCTAATTTCTCGGCGGCGGCTTTGCGGTTGTGGTTGCATTGCTCGAGTGTGCGGCGGATGACCTCACGCTGTGTGTCTTCGAGGCTGCGGGGGGCTTGTTGTTCGGGTGTGATTACCTCTGCTTCTTGCACTTCGTTGTGCGGTGCTACCGTCGCCACGGGTGCCGCCTGTCCTTGTACGAGAGCAGGCGGCGTGGTATAGAGTGTTCCCTCGCGGCTGTGTTCTATCTCGGTACGCAACTCGCTTACCTCTTGCTGCACCTTGATCAGCATATTGTATAGAATGCCAATTTCGTGCGAGTAATCTTTTCCGCTGCCTGCCGGAGAGGGCGAAGAGGAGAGTGCCAATCCGCTTTGCCGTTCGTTGTCAGGCAGGTAGCGGCGCAGGGTCTCGGCGTTGATGTGGTGTTCCATCTCGATGACGGATACCTGTTCGGCAATGTTTTTCAGTTGGCGGATATTGCCGTTCCAGTAGTACGACTGTAGCAGGTGTGTCGCCTCGTCGTTGAGTGTGAGGGGCGGCATGTGGTAGCGGTCGCAGAAATCGACGGAGAACTTGCGGAAGAGTAGGGGGATGTCCTCTTTTCGGTCGCGCAGGGCGGGCACGCGTATCTCTACGGTGTTAAGGCGGTAGTAGAGGTCTTCTCTGAAACGCCCGTCCTCGATGGCTTTCTTCATGTTCAGGTTGGTGGCGGCCACAACGCGCACATTCGTCTTCTGTACCTGGCTTGAGCCCATACGGATGAACTCGCCTGTCTCCAGTACACGCAGCAGGCGTACCTGTGTCTGCAGGGGTAGTTCGCCCACCTCGTCGAGGAAGAGGGTGCCGCCGTTGGCTATCTCGAAGTAGCCTTTGCGTTCGGCTTTGGCGTCGGTGAAAGCGCCCTTCTCATGCCCGAAGAGTTCGCTGTCGATAGTGCCCTCGGGTATAGCGCCGCAGTTTACGGCAAAGTAGGGGCCATGCTTGCGTGCTGAGTAGGCATGGATTATCTTTGGGAAATGCTCTTTACCGACCCCCGATTCGCCTGTAACCAGCACGCTCAGGTCGGTCTTTGCCACCTGCACGGCTATCTCTATGTCGCGGTTCAGCAACGGGCTGTTGCCGATTATCTCGAACCGCTGTTTAATGCTCTGTATCTCGTTGGTAGTCATAGTGTCGCCTTGTATATTGAGGCGTCCTCCGTCCTTGTTGTCGTATTCTGCGTAGTGGGTGTAGTTAGTGTGCTTTCCGCAGTTCCCGTACTTTGTGTACTTGTTTTATGTAGTCTGCGTAGTACATTACATACCGTGCAGATGTCTACTCTCCCCCGCTGCAAAGGTACGGATATTCTTGTGAATACGCAAGCCCCACCGTATTTTTACTCTTTTTGCAGAGATATTGACCGACTTAAGAGTGCATGGAAGTCGCTTTTAAGTTGTATGCGTATCGAATCAAATCAACCCCTATGGCTGAAAAAAAAGAAAAAATGCAGTGTATATTTGGCTATATGCAAAAAAAAGTATACCTTTGCGGACTTTTCTACGCTGTGCATCGTAAAAAACGCTATTATGGATAATGGAAATATGGCACGCTTGGTGTGCTATAGAAAGTAAGCAAATCTCTATGAATCACACACATAACTCAATGACACTTACTCATAATTGTATGAAAAAATATAGCCAAATTGCTGTTTTATTTTTCTCTCTTGGTATCTTTTCAAGTTGCGTTACACAAAAACAAATGACCTATTTCCGCGGCGTGGATGCTACTACCGCCGATAGTGTGAATCGGACTTTTACCGCCCAAATAGACCCTGTTGTCAAGTCGGGCGATGCGCTTTTTATTACGGTCTCGGCTCTTGATATGGAGGCCGTTGCGCCTTATAATCTTCCTACGGCGGCTTATTCGCAGCCGGGGTCGAGCCAGGTGCAGACCACGCCTTCGTTGCAATACTATACGGTCAATGCCGAGGGGAATATCGAGTTCCCTGTTTTGGGCGTAGTGCCCGTTTTGGGCTTGAAGACCACAGAGGTGGCAAATCTCTTGGAGGAGCGTCTTTCTTCGCAGGTGGTTAACCCGATGGTGATAGTCCAACTCATTAACGCCAAGGTGACGGTCATGGGTGAGGTGAACAAGCCAGGGCAGTATGTGATGACCAACGGTCGTATGACGCTGCTCGATGCCCTTGGCGCGGCGGGGGATCTCTCTGTGTATGGTAAGCGTGAGAATGTATTGATTACGCGCGAGACCAATGGCAAACTCGAGTTCCATCGTCTGAACCTCAATTCCGACGAACTCTTCACTTCGCCCTACTACTATCTCCAGCAGAACGATGTCATCTATGTCTCTCCCAACAAGGTGCGGGCTATCAACAGTACCAATGTCAGCCTTTGGCTTTCGATGGTATCGACTGTGGCGAGTGCCGCTACGGTTATCGTGACGGTGGTTAATGCGGCCAAATAATATCTTCTAACATACAAACCCAATTTTTATTATAGTATTTCAAAAGCGTTTATGGAACAAAATCATACGACGGCAAGCCAACAGGCTTCGCAGGTAAACGAGATAGATGTGCGTCATGTTCTCTCTTTGTTATTGGCGCATTGGTGGTGGTTTGTTATTGGCGTTGTGGTATCCTTAGGGCTTGGTGCCATCTATATGCTGCGTACCACGCCGAGGTTTACTACCAATGCGTCTATTATGTTGCGCCAGAAGAACGAAGACCAACTGATGGGTCAGTTGGAGTCGCTCTCTCTGCTCAATTTCGGTGGCAACGGTTTGGCAGAAGACGAAGTGGTTGTCCTTTCGTCGCGCGACTTGATGCACCAGACGCTCGAAGCCCTCGACCTCTGGCAGAGCAGTTATGTGAAAGTGGGTGCACGCTGGATAGGCGAGTTCCCGAAGCGCACATTCGCTGTAGTGCCTGTCGAGTTGACATCCAAGGCAAAGAAAGCCGGCGGCTATACCGTTACGGTGAATTTGCTTGAGGACGGTAGTTATAAAATTAAGGTGAAACAAGGGCATTTCCGTCGTTCCACGACCAAGGTCGCTACCCTCGCCGAGCCGGTAGAGACATGTATTGGTACGCTCCGTATCGTGCAGAATAAGCCTATCGAAGACGAAGAATATACCGTATTCCGTATTTCTTGTTCCCCACAGTTGTCGGTAGTCGATGCCTATCGCTCCAAGGTGCAGATTTCGTTGCAGAAAAAGGAGTCGAACATCATCAACCTGACCACCGCTTCGGATATGCCGCAGCGTGATGTGGCGTTGCTCGGCAAACTCATCGAGCAGTACAACCTCAACACAGTGGTCGATAAGAACATTATCGCCACCAACACGGCAGCGTTTATCAACGAGCGCTTGGCTATCATTACCTCCGAGTTGAGTGAGGCGGAAGATGCCGTGGCGTCGTATAAGAGCCAGAACAACATTGCCGACCTGAGCGAGGAGGCGAAGATTTACCTTAGGGCAAACAGCGACGAGCAGAAAGAGTTGGCAGGCGTAGAGACGCAGTTGAACCTCGTGGAATATATCGACAATTTCCTTAAGGACGATACCAAGCGTTTCAGCCTTATTCCTGCTAACATCGGTATCTCCGATCCGTCGCTTACTTCGTTTATCAGCGAGTACAACACGCTGCTGCTCCAGCGTATGCGTGTGCAGCGTACCGCTACCGACAACAACCCAGTGGTGGAGCAGCTCAACGACCAGTTGACATCCATGCGCCAGAATATCATCGCCAGCATTGCTTCGGTGCGCGAGAGCCTTACCATTACGCGCGAGGGTTTGCTGCAGCGCGACTCGCAGTTCAATGCCCGCATCAAGTCTGTGCCTACGCAGGAGCGGCAATATGTGCAGATTAAGCGCCAGCAGCAACTCAAAGAAGCTATCTACCTCTTCCTCTATCAGAAGCGTGAGGAGAATGCTTTGATGCTCGCCTCTACGGCTACACCGGCGAAGATTATCGACGCTCCGAAAGTGGATACCTCAACGGCAAAGCCCCGTCTCAAAATGGTGGCGCTTGTCTGCCTTGTGTTGGGGCTTGCTTTCCCGTCGGGCATTCTGTATCTTGTCTGCCTCTTCGATAATAAAATTTCCGACCCGGAGGAGTTTAAGAAGCATGTCAGTGCGCCGTTTTTGGGTATTATTATGAACAACTCCCGTGATGTGCATATCGCCATTCGTGAGGGCGGGAACTCCGTGTCGGCAGAGATGTTCCGTACGCTGCGTACGAATATCAATTTTATGTTGCCTGCCGATCGCACCAACGGCATCGTGTTGCTCGTTACCTCCTGTATCAACGGTGAGGGTAAGTCCTATATCGCTACCAATACAGCCCTCTCGCTCGCTATTCTGGGTAAGAAAGTGGCACTTGTCGGGTTGGATATCCGCAAGCCGATGTTGGCGAACTATTTCTCGCTTACGAACAAAGGCTGCCTGACGAGTTACCTTGCCGACGACTCCTATTCGTTGGACGATGCTATCGTGCCGTCGGGTGAGCATAAGAACCTTGATATTCTCCCCTGCGGTGTTATTCCGCCCAACCCGAGCGAGCTGTTGCAGCACGAGCGTCTCGACTTGCTCTTTGCCGAATTGCGCAAACGCTACGAGTTTATCATTGTCGATACGGCGCCGTGTGCTATGGTGAGCGATACTTTCTTGCTCGACCGTGTGGCAGATATGACGCTCTTTGTCTCGCGTGCCAACTATACGCCGCTTGGTATGGAAGAGTTTATCAACGGCGCAATAGCCGACAATCGTTTCAAGAATGTGGCGTGCGTGCTGAATGGTGTGCATGCGGCCAAATCCGGTTACGGTCGTTACGGTTACTACGGCTATGGCTACGGTACGTATGGCTACGGCCACAGCCACAAGTAATCCTGCCGCTGGCACATACGCGGCAATTGTTTGTCCCTTTAGCCCAATTAGTCCTTTGTGCCTAATTGGGCTAATTAGTCAGAAAGCATCCGGTTTGTTCCGCTGGTCTGGTCATTCGTCTTATTATTTTAATAATACCCTCTTATGATTGTCTGTGTAGCCGAGAAACCCTCTGTGGGGCAAGCGATAGCCGCCGTGTTGGGGGCCACCGTACGCCGTGAAGGCTATATGGAGGGCAACGGCTATTGTGTTACATGGGTCTTCGGGCATCTCTGTGCCTTGCTCGACCCACAGGAGTACACCGACCAATGGAAGAACTGGAGCCTCGGTTCGTTGCCGATGATTCCCGACCGTTTCTCTATTAAGGTCAGCGGCGATGCGGGGGTACAGAAGCAGTTCGATATCATCAAGGGGTTGATTGCCCGTGCCGAAGAGGTCATCAACTGCGGTGATGCGGGGCAGGAAGGCGAGTTGATTCAGCGTTGGGTCTATCAGAAAGCGGGCTGCCGTGTGCCGGTTAAGCGACTTTGGGTCAGTTCGTTGACCGAGGAGGCTATCGCCGAGGGGTTCAAGTCGCTTCGGGATCAGTCGGAGTACCAACACCTCTACGAGGCGGGGTTGATGCGGGCGATAGGCGATTGGCTCTTAGGTATGAACGCCACGCGTGCGTACACTATCCGCTACGCCCATGGGGTAGGGAAGAGCCGTCAGGTGCTTTCTGTCGGGCGGGTGCAGACGCCTACGCTTGCGCTCGTTGTCCGGCGGCAGGCAGAGATCGAGAATTTTGTGCCGAAGACGTATTGGGAGTTGCGCACTACCTATCGCGCGACCTCTTTCGCTGCCCAACTCGAGGCGGACGAAGATGCGTATGCTATCCCCACGCTCGACTATGGCAATGCGCTTGTGGCAGCCGTTGCGCCTAATCCGTTTACGGTTACTTCCGTGGCGAAGAAGAAAGGTATAGAGTCAGCCCCGCGTCTCTTCGATTTGACGAGTTTGCAGGTAGAGTGCAACAAGAAGTATGCTTTCTCCGCCGAGCAGACGCTCCAACTCATTCAGTCGCTCTATGAGAAGCGTATTACTACCTATCCCCGTGTCGATACTACCTACTTGAGCGAAGACCTCTATCCCAAGATCCCCGCCACGCTTCAGGGGATACAGGCGTTCTATCCACAAGTGAAACCTTTGCTCGGGCTGAAAGCGGACGGCGGGAAAGGAGCAGGCTCGCTGCCGAAATCGAAAAAGGTGTTCGACAACAAGAAGGTGACGGACCACCATGCCATTATCCCTACGGGACAACGCCCCGATGCACTCACGGCCGACGAACGCAAGGTGTTCGACTTGGTGGTGCAGCGTTTTGCGGCGGCGTTCTATCCCGATTGCGAGGTCTGCAACACCACCGTCTTGGGCGAGGTGAAGACCACCTCGGTGCCGGGCATAAAGGATATTCCCGATGCCGTTGTTTTCAGAGCCACGGGCAGGCAAGTGCAGCAACAGGGGTGGCGAGAGGTCTTTTGTTGGAAACGCTCTTCGCCCACGGAGTGGGTGCGTATGGCAGAGGAGGCGCAGACCGACGAGGCAGACACCCCGCAAGACAGTGCTCCGAAGGAGTTGCCCGCGTTCGTGCGGGGCGAACAGGGAGCGCATACGCCGCAACTCGCCGAGCATACCACCACGCCGCCCAAGTACTACACCGAAGCCACGCTTCTGCGGGCGATGGAGACGGCGGGTAAGTTCGTTGACAACGAAGAGTTGCGTGAGGCGATGAAGGAGAACGGTATCGGTCGCCCCTCTACGCGTGCGGCTATTATCGAGAAACTCTACCAGCGCAAGTATATCGTCAAGCAGGGCAAGTCGCTGCGTGCCACCGAGGTGGGTATCGACTTGATTCATACGATTATCTCGCCGCTCTTGAAATCCGCCGAACTGACGGGGCTTTGGGAGAAGAAACTGCGTGAGATAGAGCGGGGCGACTATGCGGCGGCGCAGTTCCTCGACGAGTTGAAAGGTATGACGCGCGAGGTGGTCTACGAGGTTAAGTCCAACAAGGCGGGTATGCTCTGCCCTGTCTGTCGTCGGGGGACGATTATCCGTGGCAATACCCGCTACGGCTGTTCCCGTTGGCGCGAGGGCTGCACCTACGCAGAGCCTTTTTAATGCACAATGCGCTATGACGGATTTTGTAGTTTGTTTCGATACGGAGACCACGGGGCTGGATGTGCAGCACGACTGGATTATCCAACTCTCGCTGGTTAAGTTCGATTCCCGCACTTTCGGGGAGGTGCAGGCGCTCGATTGGTATATCCTGCCCTCGGGGGCGTATTCTATCGACCCACAGGCGGAGGCGGTACACCATATCTCCCGTGCGCTGTTGGAGCAGCGGGGTGTGTCGCTGCAGTCGGTCTATCCGGAGTTGGTGGCGTTTGTCGAGGGCTGCGATATGCTTTCCTACAATGGCAACGGTTTCGATGTCCGCATACTCTACTACAATCTCTTGCGAGAGGGGCTGTCGTTCGATTTCGATCGCCATATCTTCTACGATGCGTATAGTATCGAGACGGCACGCACTTCGCGTCGTTTGGGGGATGTCTATCGGCGCTACTACGGATGTGATTTCGAGGACGCCCACAACTCGTTGGCAGATGTGCGGGCGACGATTGCGGTTTTCCGTGCGCAGATCGAGACGGCACAGTCGCCCGACGAGATACACCGTCCCGAGTTCGATTTTGTGTCGGTTGACGGCTTTCTTGCGCTGCGTGACGGGGTGTTCGTTTTTGCGCAGGGCAAGTACCGTGGTCGAGCGGTAGCCGAAGTGGCAGCCGTCGATGCCTCGTATATCGACTGGGTCAGTAAGACCTGTGCCGCCCCCACTCGCCAGTACCTCTCCTCCGCTCTTTCTGCTCCGCCCCAAGCCAAATCCCTCCCCGCCCCAATAGTTGACGCCAACGGCCAAACCTCCCTCTTCTGATATTTCTCTACGGCTCTGCTGTCTATATTCTCTCTACGAGCTATTCTCTGGATGTTGGATTCTCTTTTTTACGAAAGAGGTGTACGGATTTAATAAAGTGCCTCTTTTGTAATGCGTGTATTTGCATATTTGATAGACTTATCGTAATTTTGCAACGGTTTTTACGGTCAAATAGGTACTTTTGATAGGTTGTATCTTAATAATCGGCAATTTTATAAGAATAAACGAAAGTGCTTAATCAGCCCCAAAACAGAGCAAAAACCAAGACAAAAAAGAAACGATAAATACAATAGTTATGAAACAGAATCTACTATTTAAGGGAACAAAACGGAATGTATTGCCGCTGCTGTGGATAGCGGTGATGTGGGTGTGCAGTACCTCGCTGCGTGCCGAGTGGCCCTCTTACCCGGGCTCTGCGGGTATCTCAGGCTCGTATGTGTTGAACGAGCCGAGCGAATGGAATGAAAGTACTATATGGAGCAAAGAGTTCAACCTCAATGGTCCGGGTAATACCCTTACTTTCTCTGCCAAAAGCGATTGGTTGGGGGTCGGCGATTTGCATGTACAGCAATATGTAGATGGCAGTTGGTCGTCCGACTTGATGAGCCAAACGCCACCGTATAATTACCAAAGTTACTCGGTGCAGTTGGACAAACGAGCCACTAAGATAAAATTTGAGGCAAAGGGTGGTGCAACCCTCAGAAAATACATCAAGGACATAAAGGTTACCCTGGCTACCTATGCTGGTGCGCCTGCTGCAAGCAGTTTGAACTTTGGTAGTGCGGACATCGGTACTGCGGATCAGTCGCTGACTACTACTTTCGATTGGAGTAATACGGCAGCGTATGCGGTCAGTATTACGGGCGATGAAGCCGATTTCTTTAGTGTCTCGGTGAGCAACAATGCCGCTGCAGGCCGCTACGGAACAGCCACAGTTACGGTAACGTATAAGCATACCGAAACGGGTACACACTCCGCTGTGCTCCACTTGGGCGGATATACCGTTGCCCTTTCGGGTACAACGACTAAATTGGCTCAAACGATTGAGTGGGAGACGCCTGACGCTGTTTTGACCACCGATACGCTGACCCTCAATGCCACGGCGCAAGGACAAGTTCTCTATACCAACGAGACCCCGGAGATTGCCTCGCTTGTGGATAATACGGTTACTTTCCTTACGGCAGGGAAACTGAAACTGACGGCTACTGCTATCGCTACGCCTACCTACAACGCCGCTACGCTTACCAAAACCATTACCGTCGTTCGTGCTACGCCTGCCGTTAGCGAGTGGCCCTCGCTGGGTGAGATTACCTATGGCGAGACTTTGGCGAGTGTAATGCTTGCGGGTGGTTTGGCGGATGTAGAGGGTGCTTTCTCCATTGCCGAAGACGACCTTTCGCGTATCCCCGAGGGGGGCGAACAGCAGATTAGCGTGCAGTTCCTCCCTGCCAATACCGACTGGTACAACACGCTTACGAATACCCTCCCGCTCCTCGTCAATCCCGCCGAGCAGGAGATAGTATGGGAGCCTGCTGATTCTATCCTGACCACTACTGCGCTGACCCTCGACGCTACGGCAATGACGCCTGTTTCGTATACCAACGAGACGCCGGAAATCGCTACGCTGAACGGGGACAACACCGTTACTATCCTCCAATCAGGTGTACTCCGTCTGACGGCTACCGCCGCTGCCACTGCCAACTACAACGCTGCTACGCTTACCAAAACCATTACCATAGAGCGTGCTACGCCGGAGATTACCTCTCTGCCGACCCTCGCCCAACTGACCTATGGGCAGAAACTTTCCGAAGCCGTACTCAGCGGTGGTGAAGCGGATGCCGAAGGTGAGTTCGTGCTGAATGTAGAGGACTCCGAAGCCGTGCTGAATGTGGGCGAATACGACCTCAAAGTGCAGTTCGTGCCTGCCAATGCCGATTGGTACACGACGGTAGATACCGTAGTCGTCCTCTCTGTCGCCAAGGCAGAACAGACTATCGTGTGGGAGTTGCCGGAGAGTACCCCTGTTACGGGCGAACTCCTGCTCGCCGCTACGGCAGAGGGCACGGTAACATACCAGATCGAGACGACCGACATCGCTGCGTTTAACGCCGATAGTACGGCACTCACATTCGCCAAAGCAGGTGTGCTCCGCCTGACGGTTCTCGCTGCCGAGACAGAGCACTACAAGGCGGATACGCTTACCAAAACCATTACCGTCGTTCGTGTTACGCCGGAGATTCTTGCTGCCCCTGCGCTTGCGCCTGTTGTGCAAGGCAAGACGCTGGCAGATGTGACGATCGTTCAGGGTACAGCCTCCGTAGATGGCTGGTTCGGCTGGGCAAGCGATATGGACCTCGATGTGGTATTGGCAGAACTGGGTGATTTCACCTATAGCCTGGTTTTTACGCCTACCAATACCGACTGGTACAATGCGATTGAGAATATCGAGGTAACCCTGCAGGTAGTAGAAACTATCCCGACGGACATGGATAGCCAAACGGTTGATACCCAAGCGGTTAAGGTCCTCCGTGGCGGACAACTCTACATCCTCCGCGCGGGCAAGACCTACGACTCCACCGGTCGTGTGGTACGGTAGTACTTTTTGAGAAATAGAGAATATACAAAAGAAGAAGAGGTTGCTTACCAAGGCAGCCTCTTCTTCTTGTCCGTAGGTACTATGATTACTTCTTGCCGTGGCAGTCTTTCCTCCCTTTTTGCGATGTATGCAAATAGGGAATACATTGTGTGTCCTGCCGCCTGGGTTATCGGCGGGTGCTTGCGCCCGATTGGGCATCAGCGGGTTGACTGTCCTTTTGCGGGGTCTCGCACTGCTCTATGGGGGCGGTGGTGGCGGGCTTGCCTATCTTGGCAAATGCCTTTTGCAGGGTAGGGACATCGGTCTTGTTGGCGTCGTAGGTTACGAGGACAGTCTTCTTCTCGAGGCTGCATTGAATATCCCGTACGCCTTTCTCGTAGGCAATGTTGTGCATTATCTTGTCGATGCACCCTTGGCAGTGGATATCGACATAGAATAGTACGTGTTGTGGGTTGGTTTTTGCGTATGCACGATGGGTGCACCATACCATAGGCAGTAGTGCCAGTAGAATAATAAGAAAACGCTTCATATGAATGTATAATGTATAATGTATAATGTATAATGTATATAATTCCTAATTATCAAAAACCGATAGGCGGAAGCCTGCGTATATCTTCCACCCTGTGGTCGGTGCCCAGGCCATCGAGGCATCGAAGCCTTGCTCAAAAGGAGCATCAGCGCCGAGAACGGGCGAGTCTTGACGGAAATGGGTCATATTCTCCGCCCCGAGATAGATGCTGCAAGTGCGGAAGTTCTTGGTTATCTGCGCCATCAGTTGCGGGTACCATTTGTAGTATAGGTCGCCGTTGCGCTCCGTGTACTGCGTCGAGCCGAGTTGTGTGAGTAGCAGGTCGTTGAATCCGTCGGGCATGCGCCCTCCGCCATTGAACTGTGCCGTGAAGTCGAATTGCCACTTCTTGAGCGGTGTTTGGTAGCTGGTCGTGATTAGCCCCTTGAACTGATTGGTCAGCGGTTTCTGTCGCAATGTCTTCTCGCCCGCTGCGTTGAACGAGGTCTGGCGTGCGTCCGTGTAACGGAAAGCGGTGGTGAGCGTCCAGCCTCGGAGTACCTCCATCGTAGCCTCTATCTGTGCATTGTGCGCGTACGACTGCCCGTCCACGCCGCGCAGGTTGTAGAACGATACTGCCTGCGTACTGTGGTCGTAGTCTGCTACGAGGGCGTTGAAGAAGCGAGTGTAGTAGTACTCTATGGTCAGTTGGAGTTCTCGGCGTGCGATAGGGATGTAGAAAGTGCTGCTTGCGCCTGTATTGAGTGCCTTTTCCTGCTGCTCTTGCCATGTGTCAATGTGCATGCGCCTGTGCGAAGGCAAGAATGAGGCATTGTCTGCCAGTAGGTTCGGCGAGCGGTAGCCCATACCTGCCGAAGCCCGCAGCGACCACCATTCCCACGGCGAGTAGCGGATGTTGAGACGCGGTGTGGCGAAGAACGCATAGCGTGTGGAGTAGTCGGTGCGCAGTCCTGCTACTATCGAGAGGCGGTCAGCTGCTTTTAGGGTATATTCGGCGAAGAAGCCTGCCGTCAGTTCTTGCCGAGAGAAATCGAGCAAGTCGGGCGACGAGATGGTGTCGAGCAGTGTCTCCGTGTAGCGGTCGTAGTTGAGCGATAGGCCGGTAGAGAGTTTGTGTTCTATGTCGCCCTGCGTGCGGGCTTGTTGCCAATTCTTCTCGAAGATGCTGTTCAGATAGGCGTTCGTCTGCGCAGCGTCCCATAGGCGTGCGCCATAGCGGTTTTGTTGGTTGTGGTACGAAGCCGAGGCGATAATCCCCAGCGAGGTGCCGTGTACGGGGTCGAAGATAATGCCGTTCTTTACAAATCCGTCCACTCGGTAGGTACGCAGGTCGATGCGGTAGAGGTCGGTGGCGTCGGTGTGGTGAGAGGACATCTGTCCGCCTTTTCGATGGTCGTATAGCCCTCGTACAAGGGCTTGCAGGATATAGCCGTCCCGTTTGTAGTACCAGCGGTTGGCTAAGTTGGCGTTCTGGCTGTGAGGCATATCGGCAAAGCCGTCTTTGTTCTCGTCCATAGAGAGAAACCCCTGTTCGTAGTGTGCCATGATGCCCGTGGCGAGTGTCTCGTCCGTTTGGGCGTTGCGTAGAGGGATAGTCCATCCGCCCTCTATGTTCGCCTCGGGGTGGAGTTCGGTATTGAGCATGGCGTTCAGCGAGAAGGGCTTTTGTGTCTGTGGCTTGAGATACTCTACATTTATCTGCCCCGTAGTTGCCTCGTAGCCGTTGATGACCGAAGAGGCTCCTTTGCTTACTTGTACCGACTGCATCCATGTGCCGGGGATATACGATAGCCCGAAAGACTGCGCCAGTCCACGCACGGCGGGGGTATTCTCTGCGAGCAGTTGTACATAAGTGCCGCTCAATCCGAGCAGGCGTATCTGCTTTGCGCCCGTAGCCGCATCGGCGTATGCCACATCCACCGACGGATTGGTCTCGAATGCCTCGCTGAGGTTGCAGCATGCGGCTTTGAAGAGTTCGCCCGTACCCATCGACTGGGTATCGAAAGCCGAGAGACGGCTGCGCAGTACCGCCATCTGCCGCTCGGTGATGGTTACTTCGCTCAGTACGAGGTCGCTGACCAGTACAATGGTCAGCGGTTGTGTGCCGCTTATGTGGGTTGTGTCGTTGTGATACCCCATGTAGGATACGACGAGCGTTTGGGTCGTGCGGTCGCTGGGGAGCGAGAAATGCCCTGCTGTATCGGTGGTCGTGCCGTGCGGGGTATTCGCCCAATAGACATTGGCGCCTATGAGCGTCTCGCCCGTGTCGTCCAGTACGGTGCCTTCGATGTCCGCCCGTAGGCAGAGAGGGAAAAGAATGAGTAAGGGGATTAGGAGAAGCCGTTGCATAGTGTGTTCCTTTCGTTTTCGAGTGCAAAGGTACACCAAAAAGTCGCCTCGCCCGTTACATAATTATGGAAAAGTTTTTCTTGCCGCTTGCGGCATAGAAGACTCTGGTGCATTGCTTACGCCATAGCCCCGTTTACTTGTATTACCTGTCCCGATATGTATGAGGCGAGGTCGGACGCCAGGAAGAGGGCTACTTTCGCCACTTCTTCTGGGGTGCCGGCACGCCGCATGGGGATAAGCGAAACGAACTGACGGAGTGTGTCTTCGGGGAGTGCCGCCGTCATGTCGGTCAGGATAAACCCGGGTGCAATGGCGTTTGCCCGTACGCCACGGCTGCCCAACTCTTTGGCTGTGGATTTCATCAGGGCGATGATACCCGCTTTCGAGGCAGCGTAGTTGGCTTGTCCTGCATTGCCGTTCAGCCCGACTACCGACGACATCGAGATGATTGAGCCGCTGCGTTGGCGTGCCATAAGGGGGGTAACGGCATGGGTGAAGTTGAATACGGACTTGAGGTTGACGGTCAGTACCTCGTCCCATTGTTGTTCCGACATACGCATCAGCAGCGTGTCGCGCGTGATGCCCGCATTGTTCACCAGTATATCTATCTTGCCGAAGTCTGCCACTACTTGTTGTACGACCTCGTGTGCGGCATCGAAGTCGGCAGCGTCGCTCAGATACGCTTTCGCCTTGCGCCCGAGAGCCGTTATCTCTTGGCATACTTGCTCGGCAGGGTCGCTGCTGACGATATAGGTAATCGCAATGTCGCAGCCTTCGCGTGCGAAGAGCAGGGCTATCTGGCGGCCTATGCCACGGGCGGCGCCGGTAATAAGTGCGGTCTTTCCTTCGAGTAATGCCATGGGATGAGTGGATAGTTGATAGTGGATAGTTGAAAGAAGTTTTTTAGTTTATAAGTTTATGGGTTTATGCGTTTATGCGTGGTTTAGTTAGTTGATAGTGGATAAGTTGATAGTGGATAGTAGTTTTGTAGTTTTGTAGTTGATAGTTGATAGTAGTTTTATAGTTGATAGTTTAGAGTTGATAGTTGATAGTAGTTTTATAGTTGAAAGTTGATAGTGGATAGTTACAGTGTATAAGTTGATAGTTGATAGTGGATAGAAAGAAGCGGGAAGTGGTGGCGTCGTTGGAGTGGAGAGTGTAGCGCAGTG
>CAVFHY010000007.1:0-42412 GCA_963622445.1 Bacteroidaceae bacterium | reverse complement strand
CGTCGCCCACGAGAAAAATAGAACATCCTCACACCGCTTGGGTGCTTCTCCAAACCTTTTTGCTCACTTTGCAGGAAAATTGTATTTGCTATTGGACAGTACAATGCCCTATTTATCTTCCCAAATCACCTTTTTTGTTTTCCCTAATCATCGTAACGGCACATTAATTGTTACTTGTTGTATGTTTGGTATTACTTGGTCACGCCCCTCGCCTTGCCGCCTGATTGGTCTTATTATGTACTAACTACAGATTTGCTGCTCTCCCTGAGCCATTACAGAATCCATACCCAACTCTCCCTGAGCCATTACAGACCCCATACCCGACTCTTTCAGGAACATTACCGAATCCTTATCGAACGCTTACCCTGCTTTGGGACTACTAAAATACTACACAATACGCACTTATTTATGAAAAAGCATTTTCTCTCGCTGCTTGCAGCACTTATGCTCACCACGGGCGCTTCGACGGCGCAGATTAACCGAATAGTGGGCGACTGGAAAACCGTTGATGACAAGACGGGCGAAAACTACTCCATTATTCACATCTACAAGGCAACCGACGGCTTATACTATGGTAAAATCGCCCGTATGTTGGTCGGTCCCGAGGGCGTGGTGTGCGAAGAGTGTACCGGTGCAGACAAAGACAAACCGCTTGAGGGACTCGTCATTATCCGCGGCATGCACGAGGAGAACGGCGAATTGCATAGAGGCAAGGTGTTAGATCCCGAGAGCGGCAAGTTCTACTATGGCAAGATCTACTTTAACCATGGCAAACTCGTCCTCCGAGGCAGCATTGACAAACTCGGTGTCCTCGGTCGCAGCCAGACTTGGATTCCTGCCGACTAACCGGAAAGCGTGTTGCTTATTGGGTACACGCGCAACCGCTCCCCCGAACTTCCCTTTTGCACAAGACACACAAAGAAACAGCCGCCGGTATTACTACCAACGGCTGTTTCTTTGGGGAGTTGATCCCTTTTATCAACCTGCTTGTATACTTACACAGCAGTACCTGTTATCTGCTTGTACGCCTACACAGCAAGAACTTACTATCCGGGAGTGTGCTTACTTCAGCAGCGACTTGTGCCCGAATACAGGCTTTGCCAACGCATGGGTATGTACATTTCCTGCCAGAGTGCCCTTGGCTGCTACCTTAGCCGGTGCACCCGTTGTGCTTTCACCGATGGTAACTTCATGGGCGTCATACACAATGGTACCATTGACCGCACCATCGAATGGAGCAGCAACGAATACATTCTCTCCCGATTCTATATAGATACCGTAGTCTTCTAAGTCCGCATAGGGAAGTGTGATACTGCCATTAAAAATAGGTACGGTAATACCATTACTGAACCACATTCCGGTGATCATATCGATATAGTCAGCAAGGGCTGTTTGTGTGCTATCACCTGCTATATATCCCCATATATCCTTACTATATACATAGAAGAAGTAGGGAGAATCGTCCGTTGTTTGAATACTTACCGCATCATCCGTATAGGTAAAACTGATGGCGTTCGTAGAATTATACGATTCCTTCGTAGTGAAAGTCTTTTTGGTCACTTCTGTCAATGCTTTACCGGTCTTGGGGTCAAGTTGGTATGCATATACCGTGTACTCCGTATTTGGCAACAAAACACTATTAGCAGTCAATTTCTGTTTCCCCTGATACAACAAATCTGCGATTGTCAGTTCCTCCTCGTACCATTTTTGATAGTATTCAATTAGATATTGGAAATACACAGAATCGTAAGCAAGCAGGTCTGCATCGGTTGCGAAATACGCATTGAGTGTATCCGTAGCCAATGCATCCAAGAAGTAATACACGGTGTCATTCGATGGGGTAACTTCGATAATTGCGCTCTGTGCATACGCAGACGAAATAGTAATGTCGAAGGTAGTAACAAGGGTATCGTCGCCCGGATTACTCGGTTCGTTAGATTTCGTGTCGCAACTTGTAGCGAACAGCACTACTCCGCTCAACAGAGCGAGAGAAGCAAAGAATTTCATCTTTTTCATATCCTTAAATAATTTAGAAGTTGATATTGGCTATTTATATTGGCTATTTAATCACTTTCGAACATCCCGTACTATACATTCAGAAATCAGTACCGGCTCGGTGTCGTTACATTTCGGGCAGCAAAAATACTACTTAAATTCAACTTATGCAAGAAAAAGGTGCTTTTTCATAGCAAAAAGGTACATTTTCCTGCTGCAACCTACATATTTATACAATTTATGCCCGTTTCATTCGCTTGGTCTCGGCTGTGCCACTCGTTATATTGGCACAGAATTTGCGAGCGTAGGTGGAAAGTTACCTCCTTACAGAGGAAACCATCCGCACTCGTGATACACTTGTGATACACTCGACAAAGAAACCACTGATATAGAAACCATCTATGCATACGAAACGAACAAATTGCCTTCTTCTCCGCATCAATCTCCTGTTAGGGACGCTCATCGGGTTGCTGACGGGCTGTAGCAGCAAGCGCGTGAATGCGGACACCGCAGAAGACCAAATCATGGCTATGTACGGTATCCCTGTAGCCACTTACCAGATAAGCGGCACGGTGGAGCGTACAGACAAGAAACCCGTACGGAACGCCGATGTTATCGTCAAAGGCTATAAGAACTTCCCCATTGATACGCTGCACACCAACGCAAGGGGGAAATATCAAGCGACAATAGAGGGCTGGCCGAACGACACACTCAACTTGGTCGCCACGGACCCACAGACGGGGCAGCAGGACTCCGTCCAAGTGGCTACGGAGTGGCAGACGGAACAGGGTTTCCGCTCTACTGCCAAGCCTATCCGAGCAGATATTCGTTTACGCAAATAAAGACACTCCAAATGATACTCTCCATGACCGGTTATGGCAAAGCCGAAAGCCAACTCAAAGACCACAAAAAAGTCGTTGTCGAGATACGCAGCCTGAACTCGAAGACCCTCGACCTCAGCATGCGCCTTGCATCGCAGGTGCGAGGACGGGAACTCGACATTCGTAATATCATCGCACGGCGTGTTGAGCGCGGCAAGGTGGATCTGTCCATCGCCTATTTCGACACTGCCAATCCCGATGCCGTTGTGTCCTCTTTCACTCCCATCAACACCGAGGCTTTCGAGTACTACCTCACGACACTCACGGCACTCGAGAAGAAGCACAATTTGCTTTGCCCCGACCTCTTGGGCACCATTCTTCGTCTGCCCGACGTCTTGAAGCCCAACGACGATACTGCGGAGGCGGACGACACCGAGTGGCAGGTGGTGCTTGCGACACTCAACGCCGCTATTGATGCATTCATCGCTTTCCGCACGCAGGAAGGTGCGGCACTCGAAAATATGTTCACGGAGAAACTGGACGGCATTGCCGCTCTGCTCGCCGAGGTGGAACCGTTCGAGAAAAGCCGCACGGAGAAGATCCGCCGGCACTTGCTCGGCAATCTTGACACACTCGCCGAAGAGACGAAACAGAAAACTGACTTGAACCGCCTTGAACAAGAGATGATCTATTATCTCGAGAAACTCGACATCACGGAGGAAAAAGTGCGCCTCACCAACCATTTGCGTTACTTCCGTGAGACCATGGGCGGCGACGGCACAGGCGTCGGAAAAAAACTCGGCTTCATCTCGCAGGAGATGGGACGCGAAATCAACACCCTCGGCAGCAAGAGTAATCAGAGCGAGATGCAAATTATTGTGGTGAAGATGAAGGATATCCTCGAACAGATAAAGGAGCAAGTCCTCAATGTCCTCTGACGCTGCACGCTGCTACGAATCCCAGAGTACCGCACAGCAAAAATAGACCATACCACCTTGCGAAACAAACAGTACACGCCCGGTAGTCTTATGCTACTGTTCGTGTGCGATATATACAAAAAGTTGCGTCCTTCGAGGGAAGGACGCAACTTTTTGTTTTGTTTTCGTTTTTTTTGTTTGGCTTCCGTATGCTTTGTTTCCGTATGCGTTTCAGTATTGCGGATGGAAGATGTCCATGCCGAAGGCGGCGGTGAAGGCGTCTGTGGCACGAAGGGCGGTGGGGGTATCTAAGGTAATACCTTTCTGCGGGGTCATGAGAAGAATGCGGTCGGAAAGCGCAAGCGCCAAATCCAACTCGTGGGTGGAGATAAGCACCGTCTTCTGCTGCTCGTGCGCCAAGCGGCGAAGCAACTGCAAAATTCGGATTCGGTTCGGCAAGTCGAGGTGCGCCGTGGGTTCGTCGAGCAATACTACAGGCGTCTGCTGCGCAATGGCTTTGGCTATCAAGACACGCTGTTTCTCGCCGTCGGAGTGACTGTTGAAATAGGTATGCAACTCGCCGAGCAACCCGACTGCCTCCAACGAGTCGGCGACAATCCGCTCATCCTCCGCCGTCAGCCCGCCCATAAACGAAGTATAAGGGTATCGCCCCAACGCCACGACATCGTGCACCGTGGTATTCTCCAGACTCAACTTTTCGGTCAGCACCAAGGCTACCTGCCGCGAGGGCGGGAGCGAGTCGGTGTGCGCAATGGAATACGAACCCGAGAGCGGCGGCAACAATCCAGCCAAGGTATGCAGCAGCGTCGATTTGCCGCAACCGTTCTGCCCCAACATACAGACCATCTCGCCCGCCAAGAGCGAGAAAGAGAGGTCGGACTGCACCGCCTTGGTGCCGTAGCCGATGGTCAGATGTGTACACGATATTGCCAAGGACATAGGGACGATTTATAAATGGGTAAATGGAATAATGTAGAAGTCTTAAATCCTAATTCTTACCTCATAATTCCTCATTATAGTATACTCTCTGCACGCGGCGGGAGACGGAAGTCAGCACCTCGTAGGGAATGGTACCCAACTTGTCGGACAACTCCTCCAAGCGTATATGCTCGCCGAATATCTCGACGGCATCGCCTACCTGGGCGTCCGTGCCCGTGATGTCCACCATAGCCTGGTCCATGCAGACATTACCAACAATGGGACAACGCTGCCCGCGCACCAGCACCTCGCCGCCATAGTTCGAGAAACGGCGGTCGAAGCCGTCGGCATAGCCGATCGGTATCACCGCAATGCGACGGGGTTCGGAGAGGGTGGTATGCCGCCCGTAACCTATCGTCTCGCCCGCCTGCACGGTCTTCACGCTTAGGAGCGTGGTGCGCAGAGTGCAAACCGTATGCAGGTGTGCGCCCGCAAAGGAGATACCGTACAGGCCAATACCCAAGCGGCACATATCGTATTGATATTCAGGGAAACGCTCTATACCCGCCGAGTTGCAGATATGCTTCATCACGGGATAGCCCAAGCCCGCCTGCAGCACCTCGGCGCAATCGTGGAAGTAGGTTGCCTGGTGGCGGGTAAAGTCGTCGAACTGCGCTTCGTCGCTGCCCGCGAAATGGGAGAAGACGCTCTGTACCCGCACGGCTTTCTGCCCCTGCAAGCGGGTAATAAGTTCGGGTATCTCCTCGCGGTAAAAGCCCAAGCGGTGCATGCCCGAATCGATTTTGATGTGCACAGGATAATTCTCCAATCCCTTTGCTGATGCGGCCTCCACGATGTTCTCCAACGACTGGAAAGAATAGACATTCGGCTGCAGATTGTTCTCCAAGATAAGGTCGAGCGCTGCTACCTCCGGATCCATAATAATGATGGGGAGCGTAATGCCCTCGCGGCGCAATTCAAGCCCCTCGTCCGCCACGGCAACGGCGAGATAGTCCACCTGCCCGCTCTGCTGCAAGGCACGGCTGACCTCGATACTGCCTGCACCGTAGGCAAACGCCTTGACCATGCAGGTCAGTTTGGTGGTGGGACGGAGCAGTGAACGGAAGTGCCGCACATTGTCGGTCAGTGCCGTGAGGTTGATTTGCAGCACCGTCTCATGGGTCTGGTGAAGAATACGGTGGGCGATGGTGTCTTCATCGTAGCCCAACGCACGCATGACGGCTGCACAAGTGCGCACATTCTGGTGCGTAGGGTCTTCGACCACCACGGGGCAGTGGCGGAAGAGGCGCATTTTCTCCTCCCGCTTCGCCTCCAACGAGGGGAAGTTCTCGCCATGCTCCGTGCCGATATAGGTAACAACGCCTATCGTCGGGCGGATAATGCGTTCGAGACGCTCCATCTCACCCGGCTCGGAGATACCTGCCTCGAAGATGGCAAGGTCGGTCTTCTCGTTCATCTGCCAAACGGACAGAGGGACACCGATTTGCGAGTTGTAGGACTTGGGCGAGCGGGTGATAGTATAGTCATGGCGCAACAGTTCGTAGAGCCATTCCTTGACGATGGTTTTGCCGTTGGAACCCGTAATGCCGATAACGGGGCAATGATAGAGCGAACGCTTGTAGGCAGCAAGGTCTTGGAGCGCTGTCAGCGGGTCGGCAACAAGGAGGAAGACTGCCGATTCGCCCGACGAGGGTGTCTCTTCGCTTTTTGTCGGGGCTGCCGAAGGGTTTTCCATGTTGCGTATCGTGTCTTGGACGGTTTGCCATTGCGACTCGGTCAAAACGAAGGTACGCACACCTTTTTCCAACAGCGGGACGATGTAACGGGCACCATCGTTTTTCGCTGTTTTGAGTGCGAAGAACAGGGTCGTCGCAGGACTATTGCCCAACTGACGGCTGTCGGTCAAGAGCGTTTCTATGGGGCGTTTGTCCTGTGGATTCGTTGCGTCCGGGGATGTCCGCACGCCTGTCTGCGATAGTTCCACAATGTTACCGACCTGCTGTTTCTCTGCAGAATACGCCACCACGCACAAGGGCTGAATGGCACGAATGATTTTCGAAAGTTCCATCTGTATATAAAAGCAATTGCCCGATTCTGTCATCTATGAAAAGGGATTCTTTCCTGTGCGTGCGGGCTTGGCGGACAAGCGATTTTGCACCGACAGCGGCACGCCTGCCGAATTTTCCTGCAAAGGTAGTGCATAATTTCGGGACAAGCAAATGAAAAGCGGGATTTATTTCCGGCAATTATGCACTTGGGGTATACAATATGCGTATTTTTTATTCACCAAAGAGGGTGGGAAAGAGACAGGAAAATGGTGGTTTTCTTACTCAGAGGTAATTCGTAGGTGATTCGACGGTGGTTCGACGGTGGTTCGACAGACGGACAAGGATTTTTCGGGGGCGATTCGAGACCCGTTCAAGGCTCGGAGTATGCATTTTCTATGCATTTTCTATGCACTCTGTATGCCTATTGTTGCTTTCTTGTTCGCTGTAAGTTTTCTATCAATGGTTATCAGATGGTTGTATAACGGACATCCTACCCGACTCCACGGCTGCCAATTGCATGGAAGTCCGTTGGTAGCGTTTTTAGCAGTTATCGTTCGGTTAGTCCGCAAAAGTACTCTTGTTCACCCGAAAAACACGGCACTATTGTGTATCCACGAAAAAAGTTGTACCTTTGTCGCCAAATTGCGCAATGGCGTATGGACAAGGGAGGCTTCCCCGCATGTGTTCGCCCTGCTCCCTATTAAAATGCCGAAGAATACGACATCGGCAACCAAACTGAATATGCTCAAACAGAACATCCGAATTATATACATGGGTACGCCCGACTTCGCTGTAGCACCTCTGCGTGCGCTGGTGGAGGGCGGTTACCAAGTGGTGGCAGTTGTTACCATGCCCGACAAACCCGCAGGGCGAGGACACCAGTTGCAGTTCTCCGCCGTCAAGCAATATGCACTCTCCGCAGGGCTGCCGTTGCTCCAACCGGAACGCCTGAAAGACGAAGCCTTCATAGCTCAACTGCACTCATACAATGCGGATTTGCAAATCGTTGTGGCATTCCGTATGTTGCCTGAGGTGGTGTGGTCAATGCCCCGTTTGGGGACTTTCAACCTCCACGCGTCTCTCCTTCCGCAGTACCGCGGCGCAGCACCTATCAACTGGGCGGTTATCCATGGCGACACCGAAACGGGCGTTACGACATTTATGCTCCAACACGAGATAGACACAGGAAATCTCATCCTCCAAGAGCGTATTCCCATCGGTGCGGACGAGAATGCAGGCAGCGTTCACGACCGTCTGATGGCAGCAGGTACAGATCTCGTATTGCGTACGACAGACCTCATCATCGACTGTGACGGTCAAGGAGTTACACTGCCTACTATTCCACAACAGGAGACTACAGACCTGCGTCCTGCACCCAAGATATTCAAGGACACCTGCAAGATAGACTTCGCTACAAAAGGACAAGAAATATACAACTTTGTGCGCGGGCTTTCGCCATACCCTGCAGCATGGTGCGACCTCACCATTCACGGCAAACCGTATGGGAATGTAAAAGTCTTCTCGGTTTGCCCGCTGAAAGAAAAGCCTGCCGACACGGAGCGTACGATCGTTGTACCGTGTGCCGACGGCTATGTGCAAATCATTGAATTACAGTTGCCCGGCAAAAAACGCATGGACACACAATCCCTCCTCAACGGGCTGAAATAGTATGTTGGACTACCTTGCTCTGATAGACAAATACTACGCCTCTTCGCCCGAATTGCGCGCCATTCTGGTAGCACACAGCGAACAGGTTTGCCGTCGTGCATTGCAGATCGTGGACGCACACCCCGAGTGGACGAATAGCGGCGAAGTGAGTCGCGCGTTTGTCGAGGAGGCAGCGATGCTGCACGACATAGGCATTATCTTCTGTAATGCACCGAAGATTCACTGTCTCGGCACGCACACCTATTTGGAACACGGCTACCTCGGGGCGGAACTTTTGCGCAAAGAAGGCTTGCCGAAACACGCCTTGGTCGCTGAGCGTCATACGGGTACGGGCATTACGGCAGAGCAGGTTCTGCACGAAAAACTGCCTATTCCGCTACAAGATTACTGCCCGGTATCACTCGAGGAGAAAATCATCTGCTATGCGGACAAATTCTACTCTAAAGGGCATATCGGCAAGACGGTCACCATAGAGAAAATCCGCAGTCAGGTCTGGAAGTACGGACACGATGCCATCCTCCGTTGGGACGCACTTGTTGCACTCATGGACGAAAAATACTAATGCGTAATACATGGTGCACCGCACCTTGATTACACACACGAATACGACATACACTACGAATACGACACAAAGCCATATTGCCACCATAGGTTTCTTCGACGGTGTCCACCTCGGACATCGCTATGTGCTTGCGCAACTCTGTCAAGAGGCACACGAGCGAGGTTTGCGTCCGCTTGTTGTCACCTTCCGTCAGCACCCGTCGAAGATACTCTCTACCGGCTATACACCGCTCTTGCTCAATACTTATGCCGAGCGTATCACCCGTCTGCACGAAGTGTTGCACAGTCTGCCTTTTGGCGCAGACGCAGAGGTGGAGACACTTGATTTCTCCGAGATCTGCCACCTTACAGCACAAGCGTTTATGTCCTATCTCCGGGAATACTACAGCGTGCAGATTATCCTTATGGGATACGATCACCGCTTTGGCAGCGATTGTCTTTCCGACAGGCAGAACTATCTCGATGCGGGCAAGCAGGCGGGTGTAGAGATACTCGCCCTGCCACAGTATCGTCCGCAGGTCTCTTTTGCCGAAGACGGACTGCCGCAGCATGTCAGTTCGACCGACATCCGCACGCTTTTGCAGGCAGGCCGGATAGAGGAGGCGAATGAACTCTTGGGCTATCCCTATGCGGTACAGGGTGTGGTTGTACACGGCAAAGGCCTGGGGCATCAACTCGGTTTCCCGACAGCCAATCTCTCGCTCGCAGACCCCTTTAAGTTACTGCCTCTTGCGGGTGTCTATACAGGGGTAGTTCGGTTGGACGCCGAACAATATCCCGCGTTGATAAACATTGGCACCAACCCCACGGTGGGCAACACGCAGCAGACGGTTGAGGTGCATATACCGATGTTCAACAGGGATATATATAGCACGGAAATAACCGTCCTCTTCGCTACTCGCCTGCGTGACGAGCGCAAGTTTGCCTCTCTCGAGGCTCTGCGCACGCAGATACAGCACGACCTCTCATCACTCACGAAGTAAAGACACGCATAGAAAAACGCAAATCTATATACAGGCGTAATGCACAAATAGACAAACGATTAAAACACATACACACATGGACAAAATCAGTTATGCATTAGGACTCTCGATGGGTCAAAACTTGATGAGCAGCGGCGTGGAGTCGCTCAACTACACCGACCTCGCAGAAGGTATTAAAGATGTATTAGAGAAACAGAAACCACAAATATCCTATCAAGAGGCACAGCAGGTACTGAATACTTTCTTCCAAGAATTAGAGCAGAAAGTAGCCGGTGCCGCCAAAGCCGCAGGCGAGAAATTCCTTGCAGAGAATGCCAAGCGCGAGGGCGTAAAAACCACCGCCAGCGGACTGCAATACGAAGTACTGGAGGCTACTATCGGGCAGAAGCCTAAGGCTACCGACAAGGTAAAAGTACACTACGAAGGTACGCTGACCGATGGCACAGTTTTTGATAGTTCGTACAAGCGTGGCGAACCGATTACCTTTGGACTGAACCAAGTGATTGCCGGATGGACGGAAGGACTGCAACTGATGTCTATCGGCAGCAAATACAAACTCTACATTCCTTACCAACTCGGCTATGGTGCACAAGGTGCAGGCGGAAGTATTCCTCCCTACGCAGCACTGATATTCACCGTCGAACTATTGGGCATAGAGTAGTTATAATAAATATAGGCTGCGCCAACGCAAATACGCTTTTAGCGAACATACGGCGAAAGCCAAGCATACGCACCAGCGAAAGAATACGCAAAGCGAAATAAAAAAACACTATAACAATGAAGAAAGTAACAATCACCATTCTTGCCGCTATGGCATTGGTGTCTTGCGGCAATACATACACCGCAAAGAGTCCCGTACTGGAAGACCAAACGGACTCGCTCAACTACGCACTCGGTTACCTGAACGGAGCACAACTCAAGATGTACCAACTCGCCAACGATAGCAGCGACGAGGCTGTAACAGAATTTATCGACGCCCTTACGGACGGCTACAACGGCAAAGAGGAGAAACTATCGGAAGCCGCAGAGATAGGTCGTAACATTGGTATGTCTATCAAATCTTCGGAAGACAAAGGTTTGGCAGAGAATGCGGCTTGGACAGTCAATGAGAAAGTGCTGCTTCAAGGTTTGGTGAACGGACTGAATGGCGACACCACCGTGCTGAAAGCCGCTGACGCCCGCACTTTCTTTCAGTCTGCCTATATGGCTTCGACCGGGAGCAACGAGAAGGCCGGCAAGGCTATCACGGCGAAATGCCCCACCAAAGCGAAAACCATTGCACTCACTACCTATAACGATAGTTTGAACTATGCATTCGGTCTGCTCAACGGTGACCAGATTAAGGTCTATGCACTGGCAAACGATAGCGACGGCAGCCAACAGAAAGAATTCATCGCTGCCGTAAATAAAGCACTGAAGAGCAGCGTGAAATACCCGCAGTTGGTGAATATCGGCAAGCAGATTGGCGCCAGCATCAAAGAGCAAGAGCCTACGGGCTTGGTAGGTATTGAATCGGTTTCGACAGACTTTGAACTCATCAAGCAAGGCTTTATCAACGGACTCTATAAGTACGAAGATGTGCTCAACCAAGGACAGGCACAAGAGTATATCGAGAACACCATCAACCATATTAAGTATGGCGAGACGAAGGAGCAAGGCGAGAAGTTCTTGGAGGCAAATGCGCTGAACGACAGCGTTGTGGTAACCGAGAGCGGACTGCAATACAAAGTTCTCAAACTTGGCAAAGGCAAGAAACCAACAGCAACCGACCGAGTTAAGGTTCACTATCATGGTACATTGATTGACGGCACTGTATTCGATAGCAGTGTACAGCGTGGCGAGCCTATCACTTTTGCGCTCAACCAAGTCATTGCCGGCTGGACTGAAGGCCTTCAACTCATGCCTGTAGGCAGTAAGTTTGTATTCTACATCCCGTCTAACTTGGGCTACGGCGAGCGTCAAGCAGGTTCGATTCCTCCCTACTCGACCTTGATCTTCGAGGTAGAACTGCTCGGCATCGAGAAGTAAGCAGCAACCAACGCGGCAGCAAGCATACGGCGTAGCCGAAGATACGCAAAGCGAACATACGGCAAAGCCAAAAATACGCGATAGCGAGCATACGCAAAGCGAAATGGGAATCATCGCACGACAAAGTATAAAAGGCACCATCGTAACCTATTTAGGGGTTGCGGTGGGCTTTTTTACTACCTTTTTTGTTCTTACACGCTTTCTGACAGCGGAAGAGATAGGGTTGTCGCGTGTCCTGATTGACGCAGCCACACTATTCATCGGGTTGGCGCAGTTGGGTACCAACTCTTCGATTATCCGTTTCTATCCTTACTTTCGGGACAAAGAGCAGCACGACCATGGCTTTTTCTTCTGGACATTGGTTATTCCTTTTGTCGGATTTCTGCTGTTTGCCATCGTCTATTGGGCATGCCATATTCCATTGGGACATTGGTTTGGAGAGAAGTCACCTCTGTTTATGGATTACTACTATATGGTGCTTCCCTTGGCGTTTTTTATGCTCTATCAGGCGCTTTTTGAAACCAACGCCAATGTACTGATGCGCATCGTCGTACCTCGTATGGTGCGCGAATTGGTGGTGCGTATCGGGCTGTTGGTGCTCTATCTGCTCTATGCCTTTCGAGTGCTCTCGCTCGATGGCTTTGTGGTCGGATTATGCCTCAATTACGCCATTGCCGCACTGATTGACCTCATCTATCTCTTTTCGCTCGGGCATATCTCGTTGCGTCCAGATTGGGCATTTTTGCGTGAAAACAAGCCGCTGGTACGCAATTATTTGCTCTATACGGGTTTCCTCTTTGTGTCAGCACTCGCTGGCATACTGGCACCTACACTGTCGTCGTTCTTTATCACTGCAAAAATGGGGCTTGAGCATACGGGAATCTATGCAATAGCAACCTATATGGCAACGATGGTCAGCATTCCCTATCGGTCGGTAACGGCAATCGCCGCGCCACAGTTGGCACGCTCGGTCAAAGAGCAGAATCACACCGAGTGTTCGCATCTCGTGCATCAGGTAAGCAACAACCTGCTGCTCGTGGGGGGACTGATATTCTTGGCGATATGGTTCAATATCGACCTTATCTACCATATTTTACCCAATGGTAGCACCTATTCTGTGGCGCGTACCGTAGTGCTTATCTTGGGGCTGTCCCAACTGCTGACGGCAACTTTTTCTTTCTGCTTGTCAGCGATTAATTATTCTCGCTACTATGTATTCTCACTCATGCTGTCGGCGGTGCTTACTATAGCGACCATTCTGCTGAACAACTACCTCATACCACTTTTCGGTATGGAGGGAGCCGCACTTAGTACGCTGCTGGCAAGTGCCCTCTATTATGCGCTGGCAGTGCTGGTACTCTGGTTCACCTGCCGCGTGTCAGTGGCAAACCGAAAGACTACTATGGGCATACTATTGCTGTTGATTCTCTTTGTGCTGAACGCATTGTGGCAATACTATCTGCCTATTTCGAATCTATGGATGAGTGGCATTGTTCGCTCGGGAGTATTGCTCGGCTCGGGCGTCTTTGTAGCATGGCGCCTGCAACTCTCTACCGAACTGAACAACCTTTTCTATACCCTTATTCATAAGAAATCCAAATAGTTATGCGGTGGTTTGTGCGGTTTGCATATAAAGGTACAGCCTATCATGGGTCGCAATCACAGCCCGCTGGCGGAACGGTGCAAGATACAATGGAACAAGCATTTGCACTTGTCCTGCGGCAACCTGTACCACTCACTTTTGCTGGACGAACAGACGCTGGTGTTCATGCCGAGACGATGTGGGTGCACTTTGACTTACCCGCCGATGCAGCATTATCCATAGGATATAATCTCACTTCGCAAGACGGTAGACACAACCTTCTCTATCGCCTGAACCGCTTGCTGCCATCGGACATTGCGCTCTACGAACTGCGTTCTGTGACTGACGAGGCGCACGCCCGTTTCGATGCCACTGCACGCACCTACCACTATCGTATCACCACCCGCAAAGACCCGTTTGCCACCGAACTGCGCACACAGGTGCGTAACGGCTTGGACTTCACGGCCATGAACGAGGCAGCGAAGTATCTACTTGGGCGACAGGATTTCTCTTCGTTCTGCCGTGTACATACAGATGTGAAGACCAAGTTTTGTACTGTCTTGCGCGCGGAATGGGTGCGTGAGAGCGACACGGAATATGCTTTTGTCATCACAGCTGACCGTTTCCTGCGTAATATGGTGCGTGCGGTAGTAGGCACACTCTTCGAGGTTGGCTATGGCAAGATGCCTATTTCTTCTTTCGCAACTGTCATAGCCCAACAGAACCGCCAAAAAGCAGGCGACTCTGCCCCCGCACAAGGTCTCTATTTAGTTGATATCCAATATCCAGAATGCATATTCCGCACATAAATCTATACAACAGGTGCATAAGTTTCTTGTAATTTAACCTATAAACATAGAAATTATTGCCTCCGGTTGTACATTTCTATGGAAAGGCGTTACCCACAATGACTATTTCCCAATACTCTATCCACTCGTTCATTGTTATCTTTCCTTGCAGTTATTCCAATCAAAACACCAACACGCCATTATCTATTGCACACGAAAAAACACCGGCTTTTACTGACAATACAGGTACTTATTTTGATAGAGCGTACATTGCAAAAGCCGCACAGCACAATCCTGCTATCTGTATTGGTGATGGAATCACATAAAGAATAATGAGTGACAGCAGTACCGTCACCATTGGTGAGAGTCCCTCCATCGGTGATACCACCACCGCTTTGCCATATCGATAAGCATAGACCAATGTAAGTGCACCTATCGAGTTGAGTATCTGTATGCCGAACGATGACCAGAAAGGTACTGCCGCATTGCTTTCCGAAAAAAATGCCGAAGCATCACCGGACATCCAATATGCCACCGGCACCAATACGACTGCCGAGATCGCCATCCATACAAAAATAGATTCTGCATCCATGGAGTTGTTTGCAAACTTCATAAAGAAACCTTGCACACCCCAAGCCACTAGCACCAATACTGCCAATACGATCCAGAGCCAACCTTGCACGGGACTATCTTCTGTATTACTTTGTAACGATAGCAGTAGAATAGCCGCCAATGCCACCACAATACCGGCCAGTTGCCAATGCGAGGCTTTCTCGTGTAGAAAGACGGCTGCCAATGTTATCACAATAACAGGCGACATCGAAATAAACGGATAAATGATATACGATGGGCCAAGTGTCAGCGCCTTAAAGAGTACCAATTGTCCACCAGCGCCAAGCAGTCCGACGGCACACCCGAGCAGAATGGACCGCCCGTCATGTTTTAGTTTTCCTTTGTTGAGTGCCAACGCTACTAAAGCACATGGTATCATGGACAGCGCCCATGCTATATAGACTACCGTATCGGGAATGCCATGCTGAATCTGATAGCCCGAGAACGCTCCCCACACGCCCCAAGTACAGACCGTGATAAGGATAAACACCAACCAAATTTTGTTCTTCATAAGACAAAAAACATTAAGTTGAATAAACAACGAAAATAATATACCTACTCGCCCCCAAAAACCATGCTATTTGATTTTCTCGAAATAAGGCAACCTAGAGAGAGGAACCTGAATCGTGTAAGTTTTGCCACCACGATACCGTTTGCCCTGTTCATCACGCCATACGCCCTTCGGGAGCATTACTTGACGCGAAGTGCCCTCTGTCACCATAGGAGCCACCAAGTATCGGTCACCCAGCATAAATTGATCTTTGCACTCCGCCAATCCTTGATGCGGGAACTGATACTCCATACAGCGAACTATCGGTTCCCCCGTTTTGGCAACCTGATGCGCATACTTCATAATATATGGAGCAAAACGAGTATGCAAGAGTGCTGCCTCTCGCACAATTTGCAAATTCTCCGCCGACAACACACGCCATGGGGCAACCGAAAACTGCATCATAGGCATCAAAGCATGTACTTGTGCCGAACGCACAATAAGTGTTTGGTCAAATGCATCGGAATCAATACCCAAGAACGAAGTCCATTGTCCGCCTCCAATCATATCGGGACAGGTATAAGCATATCCTAACAACCCCGCCACACACATCGAAGGGATGAGCGATTGCACTGCGTCCCAACTATAGTCTTTGTCGCCTAAGCGTTGTACAAGAGGTTGTCCTCCCATACCCCAACACGCCCGATATTCGTTGAATGGGAATTGTAGTCCTATCAAAGCCCACGATGTTGTGTGATCAACAGTCGTTGCCTGCAGATCGAAAGCCCGAACACACGCAGAAGCATAGCAATTATTATCGCCTGCATCGAACTTGAATCCGTCGATACCATACTCACGCTGCACAGTGCGAAGTTGCTCTACCAAATATTGCGCCGCAGCAGGATTTGTAAGATCATAGCACGCCGAATAGCCATTCCACCAATTCAGTATGGCTGTTCCGCCATTGCAATCTTTTAGCAAATAGTCTTTCGCTACCAACTCTCTGTACTCCGGAGAATCAGGCGAAACAAAGGGACATACCCAGAGCATAACCCGGAAGCCCATTGCATGCAATTCATCCACCATCGCTTTGGGGGAGGGGAAACGCTCTGTCTTGAACTCGAAATTGCCATAGTGCCGTTGCCAATTGTCATCAATCATCAGTACGCCGGCAGGAAATCCATTGTCGATAATGGCGTGTGCATAGCGCAATATGTCCTCCTGATTCTGATTGTACATCAACTCTATCCATGTGTTATATTGCGGACGAGTAAAGAACAATGTATCGGGCAACAATCCGGAAGCAGGGAAATGCGCAGCCTGTGCCGCCATATAGGCATCACGCAGAGTCGTCCCTGCCTTGGTTTCCGTTAGCGGATAGGATGTTTTTATTTTTCCATCGGTAGCAGAAAAGACAAAGGCACTATCCGACCAACGATAGGTACCATCAGACGACAAGAAAAGCGGCACCAACTGATTATTCTCATCTTGTGTATGCAAATCAAATGATGCTTGCTCTTTGTATGGTTGATTTGCGCCCACCCCTACGGCAGCTCCCCACCAATGAGGAGTAGTTGCCCCTAGCGAGAGCGAAACACATAGTCCGCCCCAAACTACACTTTTCCGCAGCAGAGCAGAGAAATTAAATTTGCCCAAGCAATTTAATTCCTTATCTACTTGTTCATATACTTGTTTTATTGTTTCCATCGTTGCCAAGTTATTTTCCCGAAGCACTCCCGAAGCAACTCCGAAACTACTTCAAAATTTCGCGTTAGGTAAAGGGTAGTAGCAGACAGGAAGTCCCTACTTCTACAATTCAAGTGTCGTAAGATAGTTATATCCGGTCTGTTCGTCCCACATATCTTTGTTTGCCAGGCGAATAGAGCACTCCGGCTTGTCATGCAATGTCTGGTATGGGTCTGGCAGATTGAGATAGACCTTATAGGTTCCAGACATGTTGGCAGGGAGTTGTGCATGTAGTGTGGTCGTAATCGTATCACCTGCAAACCAGAAACGCGGGTCTATATTATTCTGTTGGAACACATATTTCTCCGATGTATTCGACTCAGATACCAGCACTAATTCCACATCACGCTTATTCACCGGAGCGGCAAAACCCACATTACGCAATGTTAACACCACCGCATAATGCTCGCCGGCCTTGGGTTCTTGCGTAGGATAAGCTTTATCCAATACCAAACGATAGCCCAACCGACGCTTTATTTCATCCATGTGCTTGGTCTGCACCCACCACGAAAGAATGTCTTTGTGATAGTCACGATTGATATACGACCAGTGGTATTTCTCCATCTGTTCTATCGCATTACTACCTTCCGACTGTACACATTTATTGCAAGTCTCGCCGCCCATAAAGGTATATTTGGTATCCGCTTCCCAATAGGTACGCTCGTTTTTGTTACGATACGTACCCACATCGTTGTTACACGACACAAAACAATCATTATGCCCTGCCAAACGCGCCTTCGGTGTATTCTGATAAGCCTCGCTATCTGTCAGTGGCTCAGCCGTGTAACCATTCTGCTCTAAGTATGTCATCTTGTATTCCGGTGTACGCAAACAGATTTGTCTGTCTGCAGGGAATTGTTCCAACATTTGATTGAGCATTGTCCAACGGGGCTTATACTGCTCAGCTGTGGACGGATTGAATGGGAAACCGGATGTATAATACCATTCTCCCCAAGATCCGATAAATCCAGCCTGAATACAAGCAATTACATCTGCATTTTTGCAAAGCACCGGCCCTAATTGTGCTATATGTTTTGATACCCACTCGGGTGTAGCGTCCCATGGTTTGTCTTTAGCCTCATAATTGTTCTTATAGGCAAATCGCAATACGGTCTTCACCCCCGCTTCACGGAGAGCATCGAAGTTGGTCTGCATGCGATCCAAAAACGCCTGCGGTATGTCGCTTTCAATATAGTCGGTTAGGTAATATATGTGTAGAAAGAGCGTAATATTTTCATTTTTACGAACCGAACTAAGGGTAGCTGCAGAAGCATGGGTCGATAAGTCTGCCGATGTGTAAGACACATGGGCGTAAAATCCACGCTCCGGATTCGGAAAAATCTCTGACGATTCAGTGTAATAGATAGTGCCCTCTGGATCTTTCTCTTCTGGGGTTGAGGGCGAATTTGTATTGCAAGCCGTCAAGAATGGGGCTATCAGCAACAAGGTTAAAGGAAGGAACTGTTTCATAGGAAAAACAATGAGCCCTATTGGGCTGAAATGAAAAAACAAGTATGGGCGTAGGACACGCGGGTGCCCCACACCCATACTCTCAACCAACATTACTTAAGTAATTTACAATACCTACGCTATCGTAAGCAGTAGGCATAGTGCACATAATTATTCGCTCAAGTCAGTCTTGATAAATAGCAACTCAGCCTTAACCTCTGCGCCCGTCTCGTCTGCATCTGCATTCGGGAGAACACCTACAGAACTCCAATTCTGCTGAATATCAAAACCAATCTTAAACTCATTGTTAATCGTTACAGGGATCAACTCACGCAGAAGTTGAATCTCAACCACATTGTTGCCAATCAGTTGCGAAGAACCAATGGGAAGATCACCTTCGCCAACCAATGCTCCCCATTTGTCAGACGCATCATGATCTACGTTAGGATCGCTCCAAATCCACCCGTCTCCTCCAACTTCTCCCCACCATTTGAACACAGCAGGATTGTAGGCGCAATTAATGGTACCATCATCTCCTGTAGAAAGAATAGCCGTCTCTAAGCAGATGTCAACACTACCAATCTTAAATTCGGTAGAATAACCACCCGTCTGGTCACTGTTATCTGCATCAATATAGATGTGGAATGGAACCCATGACTTTTCGGTAATCTTCGACTCGTCAAATTCAACGAGCAAGTTGAGGTACATTTGGTCGTTATAAACCTTTACACTCTTGAGTGCACTACGATTCTCTACCGGATTGGCAGCACTTGTAGTGGTGAATACATAGTCGGCAGGAAGCGTTGCCCACTCTGCTGCAGAGCCGTCAGAAACACTCACTTTCGATACAAATGCCTCTGAGTCATCATCGTCACCATCAACAGGCGTGTCGGGATTATTTTTCTCTTTGCATGCTACGAAAGCAATGGTTGCGAAGCACATAAGTGCCAATTGAAACTTTTTCATAATGTTTGTGTTTTTAAATTGTTGGTATTTATAGATGTTGATTGATCAATTAATAGCCCGGATTTTGTTGGATACCGCTGACGGTCCACTCTGCATTCGGAATCGGATACTGAATGTGATTGTAGGTCGGCTCTACCACTGCCCACGGTTGAGCACCGGGATAGCGACGATCCATTTTCATATTATTGCGATATACATCGATCATACGATATCCCTCAAAAGCTAACTCCAGACGACGCTCATCCATCACAACAGCCAATGCCGCAGGCACTGCCGAACCATCTGCATATTGATACAGCCCATCGGTATAGCCATGCATATTGGAGGCTGAGAAAAGTCCTGCATCCAGAATGCCCGCACGGCGACGCAACACATTGACATCCGCCAATGCCTTGTCCGTTTCGCCCAACTTGGCGTATGCCTCAGCACGATTGAGCAATACCTCACCCCAACGACTGAAAACGGGGGATGATAATGTAGGGCTGCCGTCCTGATAGCCAAACTTAGTAACAAAATAGTTCGGATAGAAATAGCGTGCCTTCATCATCGGCAAGATACGCACTGCGCACTCCGTGCCTTTGTAAGTAACAAAATACTCGGTGTATTCGCCCTGAATGGTGCGTGCTTCAACTGTATAGGTTACTCCATCCGCACCGGTGAAGGTATAATTACCGGCAGCATTGAGCGTAGCCGTAAAGGACAGATTTTGGCGTCCCGAAGCATCATCTGGAGTCTCCGGGTCAGCAAAATAGACAAACTTCTTTGTTTCATCTGTTACCTGCGGTTTGATAAATGCCGTGTAACGCAGATCTGAAGGATAACGCTCGTACAAGTTGAGCAACGGGTCAGAAGGATAGATTTCACCCCAACCACCACCATCACCATTGTACATAGAGCCGATACCACCCTGACCACGGTCATCGGTTAGTTCGCACGCTACACAAAACAGCGTCTCATCAGAAGTCTTGGCATTGGCAAAATAGCTTGCAAAATCGGACTCCAATTTTGTATCAATCGTAGCACCATTGAGCATTTCTTCTACCGTAGAGATGACTTCCGTGTTTTTACCCATGTACAGGTAAACGCGCGATAGAAGCCCCAGTGCTGCATCGTGGCTCGGGTAGCCATGGTTACCACGCTCTTTACCACGCTGCATATACTTAGATGCCTGCTGCAAGTCTGCAACAATCTGTTCGTAAACTTTGCCCACTGACTCGCGCGTAATCGTAGAAGAGGTCGATGTCAACAGAGGCACGCCTACATTATCCGTTCCTTGCGAATAGGGTTTGGCAAAGAGTGTTACCATATGAAGATGCATCAAGGCGCGCATATAGTACGCTTCACCCAAAAGTTGCGTATCTTTCAGGTCAGAGCGACCACCCAGTGTCTCGATAACCGTATTCGACATATATATCACCTTGTAGGCAATCATCCACAGCGTACCCACATTTTTCAGGTTATCCGTCATAAGGTAAGCCGTTGCCTCATAGAGAGGGTCAGTCGTCTTGCCGGCAAGACAGGTGTTGTCTGCTGGAAACTCTGCCATCTGCGTATAGTGCCGAATATAGGCATTACCACTTGAGTAGCCGATATATTCCACCTCATCTTTGAGCAACGAGTAGCAGCCGTCCATTACATATTCTGCTCCCGATTCATCGCTAAGCAACGCCTCGGAGTTCAACTCGTCAGATGGGAAGAAATCAAGACTACAACCGGACAATAGCAGCCCGAGAACAACTGTAGTTCCTAAAAGTATCCTTTTCATGTTTATCGTGTTTATCATAGTTCAACATTATTAGAAACAGATCTCTACTCCTCCCTGGAAAGTACGCCCTACAGGGTAAGTATTCGTGTACATACCTGCCAACTCGTAAGTAGAAGTTGATAGCGATATTTCAGGATCCATACCCGAGAACTTCGTGGCTGTACATAAGTTATCTGCAGAGAAATAGATACGACAGCGAGTCATCTTTGCCTTTTCAATCCATTTGGTCGGGAAATCGTAACCTACCGTCAAGTTCTTGATACGGAAGAAAGAACCATCCTCCAGATAACGTGACGAGATTGCATTCGAATTCTTATTACCATTCAGCACAGCCTTTGGGTGTGTTGCATTGTCACCGGCTTTCTCCCAACGCGACCAGCCTTGCTTCGAGTTCTTGATAGACATTTGGTTATACCCTACATACGCACCATCCGCATCGGTTGACATACGCGTGTAATTGTATATCTTGTTTCCGTATGTAAAGTTCGTATTAACGCTCAAGAATATACCATTCCAACTCAGTTGCGTATTCAATCCACCCGTGAACAAAGGTGTTGCTTTGCCGACTACCTTTGCGTGCGTAGCATTGTAGTCATTCGTGGTAGTCTTGTTGCCGTTATTGTCCAACACATACTGTTCGTTGTCATCCACTACATACCATAGCGGGTCCCCATTCTCCGGATCAACGCCTGCCCATTCTTTCATGTACCACGAGTAGATATCCTGTCCTTCTTTCACTTGTTGGCTTACGCTGCTCGCTGTTTGCAGGAATGCGCCATTAGGGGTCTTAGTCACACGATTTCGGTTAAAACCAATATTGAAACCAATGTCCCAATTCCATTTTCCGATACGCAATACATTTGCATCCAAACGATATTCTATACCTTGGTTACGCACCGAACCGGCATTCTTGGTTACTTCAAAGAAACCTGTCGACGGAGCTACCGGCACATTAAGCAACAGACCCGTATTATCCGTGTTATAGAGGTCTATAGACATATCTATACGCTTAATGAATGTCAGGTCTATACCAATAGCCGCCATATTCGCAGTTTCCCAATGCAATTGCGGATTTGCCAAACGACTCGGGGTAGCAGCCACTTGATTTTGGTAGAGACTATTGAGCGAATATGTACCTAAATACTTGTAGGACGGGATATTGTTATTACCGGTAACGCCGTACGACGCACGCAGTTTTAGGAATGATACCACATCTTGTCCTTTCATAAACTCCTCATTCGAGATAAGCCATGAGGCAGCCACCGACGGGAAATATCCTACTCGGTTTTTAGGTGCAAATATACTGCTTGCTTCTGCACGGAAAGTAGCCGTCACAAAATATCGCTTACCGTAATCATATTGCGCTTGTACAAAAGTAGCCCAACTTGCTCCCGGTATCTCATATCCACCAACCGAATACGGCGTAGTTGAATTTAGTGCATCCACTCCATTCGGCATACCCGTGCCGGCGGCATTCGTGTATTCAGTTTTCCAAGTGCTATACTCAAAACCGACCATACCGCTCAGCGAGTGTTTGCCCCATTGCCCATTGGCTTTCAAGATATTAATCGTACCAAAACTATTGCTGAGTCCTAGGCTGTTGTAGAGATATCCATTCGAGTACTCCGAGTCAAAGGCACGCGGGTCACGATACTCCGTCGATTTGTAGTAGCCGGTACTATATGTATTGGTTGTTGTAAAATGCAGCCAATCGGTAAAATGTACATTGAAAACAAGTGTCCCATTAAAATCAAAGTTGCTTGATTTCGAATAGTTATATTGCGTTGTATGTAGCGCATTCCACTTGCTCTGCGACCACCATTTACCACCATTGTCCGAGCGGGTATCGCCATTCACATAGAGATATCTTCCGGTTGAGTTACCATCAGCATCCAATTCGTATGGATTATCCCACGGCATTTTGTTGAATGCATCATCAAGCATAGTCCACGATGGAGCATAATCCACTGCGTAACGCGAAAACGAAGTACGAACGCTCATGTCGAGCCATTTCGTCAGATCGGCATTGAGCGAGAATTGTCCACTTACTTTCTGCATACCCGTACATTTCAGAGTACCGGTCTCTCCATAGTAGTTCAATCCTGCATAGTAGCCTACTTTCTCGCTACCACCCTTGACCGATACATAATAATCCTGAACCGAACCAGTGCGGAAGAACTCATCTTGCCAGTTATAATCTTGTTGCAGCAGGCTCTTGGGATATTGACTATTGAATACCGTCTTAGAGTACAAACTCTTATGGAAGTTGTACAATTCCTCCGAGTTCATCATCTTGTAGTTTTTATACAGAGCTTGCTTTGCACCGGCCGTAGCTTTTATATCTACCGACAGTTTATCATTTTTCTTGCCCTGCTTGGTAGTTACAACAATTACACCTCCCGCAGCGGCTGCACCATAGATACCGGTGGCACCCGCATCTTTCAATACCGTAATAGTCTCCACATCCTGCGGATTGAAGGAAGCGCCCATTACACCGTCAACCACATAAACCGGGTCGCTCGAGGCCGTAATAGACCCTGTACCACGAATACGGATTTCAGCTGCACTACCGGGCTGTCCACCACTGTTTGTTACTTGCACACCGGCCACCTTACCTTGAAGCATATTGCCTACATCCGAAGAAGTGACATCGGTCAGTGCATCACCGGATACCGTTACCACTGCCGAAGAAAGTTCAGTTTTTTTCATCGACGAGTATCCCAACGACACCACCTCTTCCATCATGATGGCATCTGCTTGCAGCACCACATTCAGTGTCTTTGCAGCCTTCAGTTCTTGCGACTTGTAGCCCATAAACGAGAACACGAGCGTGGCGCCATTGTCCGCCTCAATTTGGAAATTACCATCGAAATCGGTAATTGTTCCTGTCGTGCTTCCCTTGACTACGATACTGGCTCCTGGCATACCTTGTCCGTCTTCTGCGGACACCACCTTTCCGGTCACCGTTATCGGTGCTGCAAAGGCGTATGCAACTCCTGCGAGCAGTGTCATTAAGATAATTGGAATGCGTTTCATTTTGTATTGATTTAAGGATTATTTTGATTGATGATTGATTATTATTCGGTCTTGTCGAAATGCCCAATTATAATAGCCATCTCTATAAGCATATCATCCGAGTTTGCCCCTACTCCATTTCACAAACTTTCAGCAGATAATTTCCATCGAACGACACCTCTATCGTTGGACTATCTCCATTTATTTCAAATGTCTCAGGTTGCTCAACTGTATAGGTTGTCGCTATATATCGCTTGCCCCGTTCAAGTCCTCGCAATTCTACCTTCCCCATATAGTGGTCTGCATAGAAAGCATAATACATTGCCCCATGCTGCCAAATAGCGTGTGCCTCTGGATAATCATACCCGTATGTATAGAGATTTCTATACTCACCTCGTGCCAAGTCATTTTCCTTGTATATTTTCATCCAGTGGCGTATCAGTTGCTCTTTCTCCGGTGTAAGGAGGAATGATGCCGAGGCATTGGGATTGTCCTTCGGGTAAGTAAACTTCGTTCCTATGACAGACCCCGTACCTATCTGCGAGGCAAAGTCTGTTCCCCCATCTGTCAGTTCCACATGATCCCCATAGTATGCCATTTGTGGAACCATCGCTGCATAAGCCTTGCGTTTCATACGCACCTGAGCCGAACTGGTCGGATCGGATGCCACTGCTTGGTTAATGAATGGCAACAGATAGTAGTTCACCGCACACCCACAAGGGCAAACCTGTACAACAGCGTGCGGATGATACTGCCGTGCTTGCTGAAGCACATTTTCGAAATAGGTCGGCAGTTGTTCCACGGCCTGCTCCGGATAATCCAATTCCGAATGCTCGTTATAGTCCGGCATGCAGCAATTCAAGTGTTGTCCGTCTATTTTCAGTCCATCGAAATTCCATACCTGCATAAACCGTTTCAGCAAATCGTTCGTATAGGCTGTTGTCTGCGGATTAACCGGTGACAGGTACCAACTGTCCCACCATGTAATGTATTCCGGAGCCTGCTCTTTTGTCAGCAGTCGCATTTCCGGATGTTCACGCAGTACCTTCGTTCCCGGGTCTGCCGCCAATGGTGCCCACCATAGTTTGGCATACATACCTCTACGGTGTATCTCGTCTGTCATGCGCCGCATATCTCCATCTCCGTGCGGGAAACGGCCGTTTGTTTCCCAATCACCCTCTGCTATTTGGTATCCGTCATCTACATCCACCCAGCGGAATCCCAATTCTGCCACCTTATCCAGTGTTCCTATTACCTCATCAATGGTAAACTGCCGCTCATAGCCCCATGCACACCATACCGGTTCAAACGCTTCCGGTTCAGAGGGTTGCATCGTAATGCCCATATCCTTTTGCATTACCTCCGAGAATGTACACAGCGTATTGTAGAAATCGCCCGTATGTTCATAGCGAAAAGCCGTGTAGCAGTACAGTGTATCTCCCGTACCGAGTGTCAGCGGCTCATCGTAGTCATAGCGTAACGCCATCGTGATCGTTTTTCCGTATCGTTTCCATTCTATTGGCATAGATATAGTGCGCAGCACGGGTTCTATAAGCCCGATAGCCGTACCGCTATTTCGTTGCCATACATCCACCAATGGAATTCCACCACCATAGTCGCAGTTGTTCATTCCGAGATAGTTGCGATTGCGGAATCCTTCCCGTATCGGCAGCACCCAATCAAGACGAGCCGCCGTTGAGGTGGGTTGCAGGCTCCATACCACACTATCCTCCGCCTCTATCTCCGTGCGGCAAAGTTCGTAGGCACGCACCGTGATAGGCTTTCCTTTGTTGATATAGTAAGTCTCAATGCGTGTTAGCCCATCAAAAGCCGTATCCTTCACGCAGGTTTGATGCTTTTCTACGATAACCCCATTCTTGTTGTATGGGAACGAGGTTATCGTAGCCGCATCACACTCCAGCAGGTCTGTGCTCGGTTGGTCCGAACATCCTGTCAGCAGTGCCACAAAACCAATTACTACTAACCAACAAAATGAATGTATGTATTGCACAGTGTTGTTCATTATTTATATTCTTTCAGTATGCGTTGCGAGTTTTTATAGTAGATTTTCTCCAAAACCGAGTCCGGCAGATAGAATGCCGACAATGCCCAGTGGTAGTTATATTCCGGTATATAGAAATGCTCATCCTCGGTTTCCAATACTCGGAACATATTCCGATACATGCTTGCATCCATACCATTGTCCGTACCAAACACCACTTGGTCTTGGTGCTCGATAAGAAACGCCCGTGTTGCCCGAGGCGTTTGAGCAGCCTCAGCCACACGCCCGGCTATATCCACATACAAGTTCGGGTATTTGTCTAGCAATGCGCCTAAGCGAGGCAGGTCTTGATTCATATTCAAGAAATGGCACGCAATGAATATCGTCTGCGGATTCTCTCGAAGTGCATTTTCAAAAGACGCCATCAGTTCGTTGTAGCCGAGACAGCCCACCTTTGTCGTATCCACATGCCATACAGCTGCATTAGGAAGACCGTCATTGTGCTTATCTTCCGGCAAGTACATCCAATACGGTTCAGCTATGTGTATCGATATCGGCATACGCAGTTCAGCGCAACGCTTGAGTAACGGTCGCATACGCGGGTCATCGATATGCAATCCACGCCCCTCTGTAGGACGAGCATAGAGGTCTCCTTCGCCCTTATCCCCCATCTCGCCAACACCGACAGCTCCCATAGCATGGCATTTTTCGAGATAAGCAATTGCCTCATCGGCCGAACCATCTCGAAGCAACTGCGTATAGTCGAAGCAACACCAGAAACGGAAACGGTCTTTATGGTCACCATACCGATCCACAAAAGTCTCAAAAGGTTCGCCTATCCACTCACAGTGCATCACATGCGTCTCCGTAATCCCGCAAGCGTCCATGTTTTTCACCCATTGCTCCACTTCCTCTTTCGAAGTCGCATAATCGTGCGAATGGATGTCTATTACGGGGAACTTGGCTCTCTCAACGGTCGTAACAGGTATATTATTGCAGTTCTCCGGCAGATAGTCTTTCACCAGCAGCGTATCCACAAGACGAGTGGTTTGTCCGCTATGCGTTGTGCAAGCCACCATAGCCGATGCTGCAATAGCTATAAGGATAGTCTTTTTCATGGTCTTTATCGTGTGTTTTGATTGTATGGTTTTCTTTTATCTTTCGAATCCAAATCGTTCATGCGCTACTTTCTCTACTGCCTCGCGCGAGATAAATGCACCGGTGCCACCTGCAGCAGTTGTGCTTACCGCCCCCGTCATATTGCCATAGCGTTGGCAGTCTTCAAGCGAGCGCCCCTGCACAAATTGAGAAATAAAGCCGGCATTGAACGAGTCGCCTGCACCTATCGTATCCACAACCTGACTGTTAAGCATGGCTTTCATTTCTTGCCGTCTGCCGTCTTTGCAAAGCAAAATGGAACCTCGACTACCTTGTTTGATAACTGCCGTATTGATATAGGGCAATATCTTCTCCACAGCCTCATCTTCGGTCTCGGAGTGGGTCAGCGCACAGAGCTCCTTCTCGTTTGGCATGAATACAGATATGAGCGGCAGTATCGTCCGGTAGTCCAAGTCCCATTGCTCAGTCGGATCCCACTGTGTGTCCAACGAAGTCGTAATATGATTCTCGCGGGCAAGTTGCAGGATAGACAGTAAGTCTTTTTTCAGTGCACTATGCATGAATATGGACGAAATATGAATATGACGAGTGTTGTGAAATAGAGCAGGATTTATATCCTTTAGCCCCATTGCATCCATCGCCCCCTGATAGGTCAGATTGGCCCGGTCTTCGTCATAACTCATACATATCGTTGCCCCCGTAGCATAGCGGTTTGTGCGAATCAGGTAGCGTGTATCTACCATTTTCTTCTGCAGGCTCTGCTCCACCAGTTCGCCGAATTGGTCATTCCCAACCATACCCGCGAATGCCACCTGTGCGCCCAATGCTGCTGCATTAGCGGCAAATATGGCGGTCGATGAGCCAAGTGTCAGTGTCATTTGGCGGGCAAATTTCTCTTTCCCTATTTCAGGGAAGCCGTCTATTTGGTTGAGAATCAAATCAACATTGAGTTCTCCGAGTGCAACGATATCAAACATAGTTTTCTTACTTTATATAGTCATTCAGATCCACCAAATTGAACGCACGGTAATACTTATCCATATTGTGCTCAATACGCATCAGCACCACCTCTTCGGCATGAATACCGAGTCGTTCCAAGTTGTCGTACAGCATCTGGCGTGCCACCAATGCCTCAGGCGTTTGCCAGATGTAGCGGCAACCCGTCTTTACGAGCCATAATTGACGGTCCGGCGCAATCTCTTTCAGGTCTTTGCCTACCTCTTCGCCATGCAGCCATTTTTTCCAACGATTCGACTCATATACTTTCTGCCAAAGCACATCCGTTATATGGCTCAGTTGCGCCACTTTGCCTTCCTCAAATTGCTTTTTCTCTTCTTCTTCGAGTTCGGCCAGCGCATCATACTCGTTCATAGTAAACTCAGGCCCCACATTAGCCGCTCCCATACCGGAAACCGGATACTCCTCAGGATTGCTTACATCATCCGTATAGTGTCCCTTGATGTAACTGCCATAAGGGCGTACTTTTGCGGTTAGGCTGCGAGCCACTTCGGGATCAAATGTGGTAGTATGCAAGTCTGTTCCCACTTTTCCGACAATGAAGCATGGCCATACATCTGCCAAACCTACTTCTGCAAGACCGGCTTTCAAGTCGTGCAAGAATGTATCAAAAGTCGTTGGGTCAGCCAGACCGCCGTGCACCTCCTCCGTACCTACTTCGTACGAAATCGGAGCGATATTGTGTGCCTTGCGGAAATTCTCAGCGTGCAGAATCAACTCTACGGTACGCTTTGCCACCACATGTATATTGATTATCTCCCCTTTCGGCAAGAAAATATCCACGGTCGGATCCACATGAATCAAGTCATATCCGGCCAGTATAGCAGCCTCATACGATTTTTTCACTCCGTTCATGGCACGCTCCGTATCCCAACGCTCAATCGATTGTTTATCTTTGAGCCACGGTCCACCATGGTCGATTGCCACAACATATTGTCCCGTATAGTGAACAGCCTCAGCCTCACGACGCAGCACTTTCGTAAATTCTGCTTGCGTCATACCCGTGTATCCACCATCGCAATCCACCTGATTGAGGGTTGTCGCAAAGTAGATGGGAGCATTATTGCGTTTTGCCGCACGGAACGACGCACGAATAACGGACAACGAGTTCGGGCAGGCAGCAAACAATGTGCGAGGCACACCCGTTTTCTCTTTCAGTTCCTCCATTACACGGAGTATATTCTCTGTTTTAGGCATAGTATTTTGAAATTTAATTAGTTACCCGATTTACATTGTAACAATAGGTTGTAAATAGGCAGGACTGAATTCGTATCAGCGCAAATAGAACCTCCTACCACACCTATTAGTTGTATATCTTCACCCCTTCCACAACTCGGCTGATATTGCCCGATACCGATGGCGTATCGGGATTCAATCCGTGTTTCACCGAGGTGTAATATCCCAACAATTGCCCTACCAACACATAAGGAACAAGCCCGTAAATACTCGTTTCAGCGCTGCCGTACGGCATTACTACCTGCAGGTCTTCATGCACGCCCTCTATCTCTACTCGTTTTCCTGCAATCACGACCACTTGCGCCACCAGTTTGTTGTTGGCATCCACTTGTTGTACCAAATCCCGCTCATAGCGTTGTATTTCTTCTTGGTCTTGCATAAGATATACCACCAACGAGCGGTCATTCACCACCGCCTTCGGTCCGTGACGGAATCCCAAGAAACTGTCAAACTTGCAGACCACAGCGCCATCCGTCAGTTCTTGCAATTTCAAATGGCATTCTTCTGCAATACCCTTCATCGGTCCGGAACCCAAGAACACGGCACGCTCAAAAGAGCGAGTGGCTATCTGATGCAGTTCCTCTTCATATTGGTCGATAATCACTTGTGCATTTGCGGCTGTGCGTTCTACTGCAGTCTTCTCGTCTTCAATATAGTCTATACGGCTCAGCATCAAGCAGGTCAACAACATGGTCGAGAAACTGCTTGTCATCGCAAGGCTCTTGTCGTCCGTCTCTTCCGGAAGCAGCAGCGTCAATACATTTTCCGCTTTGCCGGTCTGTGCCAAGTGCCCGTTTTTGTTGCAGGTTATATATATATGTGCTATCTGCGGACAGAGCCGATTGGCTAATTCTACGGCAGCCACGCTCTCAGGGCTATTCCCCGAGCGGGCAAAACTTATCAGCAGCAGTGGTTTCTGCGAGTCAAGATAGTTCGATGCATTCGTTACCAGGTCGGTCGTCGCCACAGCCCGAACGTTTTCCCACTCCTTACGCAATACAGGAGCGATTGCATCTCCTATGAAAGCGGATGTACCGGCTCCCGTCAATACAATATCGGTTTCTGCGGTTTTATACTTTGCCAGGAAAGCCCGAATGTTTTCTTTCTGCGCCACCAATGCATCATACTCCTTCAACCATGCGGAAGGTTGTTGCAAAATCTCTTTGTGTGTAAAAGTATCCATCATGATAAATAGGATTTATTTTTCTCTCTAACTTATGATCCTAAATGTGTCTTTTGACGGCGCAAAATTACTACTTCCGCGCAACAATAATTCGGCCAACTTATATGTTGAAAAACATATATATGGGGGGGGGTAAGGTAACCAATTGAATTTCAGCGCATTAATGCAATAAAATAAAATTATTTTCTCTTTTGAAACCTTTCGAAAAGAAACACTGTTTTGAAACGGTTTGTAAGTATCGAAAAAACAGACTACCTTTGTATCTCTATCGAAAGCCAATTCCCTTTCGAAGCGAAACAATCCCTATTTATCCATATCCAAAAACTCTGCAGCATGACAACTCTTACCACTGCATCCGCCAAAGGTCGTCGAGCCATGATTCTCAATCTATTGGAGAACAGCAACGAAGTATCCGTAACCGAATTGAGCCAAACGCTTCACACTTCGGAAGTAACCATTCGGAAAGACCTCACAATTCTCCAGAATCGAAACCTTCTTATCCGTACACGAGGCGGTGCAATCCGTCGTCCTGTGGAGAACCAGAACGAGGACACGGCTATTGCCCAGAAACGGATGTTCAACTTCAAAGAAAAAGAAAAAATCGGCATTTTGGCGACCAAACTTATCGAGGATGGCGACAACATCATGCTCGATTCCGGCACCACGACGCTTGAGATTGCCAAACATCTCGACCGTTTCACCAACCTGACCATCTTGACCAATGCCATGAATATCGCCACCGAATTAATGCGTTACAAGCGCTTCACGGTTATTATCCTGGGTGGCCATGTGCGCATCAACAGCCACTCCACGGTAGGGCCTCTTGCTCTTAGTACGCTCAACAATTTCTCGAATTACAAACTCTTCCTCGGTGTGGATTCGTTCTCTCTTGAGGAGGGCATATCTACCCCGAGTCTTGAGGAGGCCATGCTCAACCAAGCCATGATAGAGCGTGCTCAGCAGACCATTGCGGTTTTCGATTCTTCGAAATTCAACAAGCGCAGTTTCTGCCATATTGTGAATGTGGATAAGATACAAGCCATCGTCACCGACCACGGACTCCCGCAGGGCATGTCCACTCGCCTCCACGACCAAAACATCCGCCTCTACCTCGCATAATCTTCCATGAACTATAAGCACAAGACTACAAACAATAGAACTTACAAATTGGTGGGCATGAAATAGCTGTTGTGTATTTACAGAATTATGCGTACCTTTGCAGTCGAAAACAACATAGTTCTCCTTACACAAAACTCCTCTTCTCAGAAATAGGCATACAGATACATACGGGAACTAGGCGAAACCGAACATACGCAAAGCGAAAATACAACATAACAACAATGGCAGACGATAAGAAAATCATCTTCTCTATGGTGGGCGTGAGCAAGAGTTTCAGCCCACAAAAACGAGTACTCAACAACATCTACCTCTCCTTCTATTACGGGGCAAAAATCGGTATCATCGGTTTGAACGGTACTGGTAAATCCACCCTAATGAAAATCATTGCCGGCGTAGAAAAGAACTACGAAGGCGAAGTGGTATTCTCGCCCGGCTACAGTGTCGGCTATCTCGAACAAGACCCGAAGCTAGACCCAGAGAAAACCGTGCGTGAATGTGTGCAAGAGGGTGTGCAGCCCATCATGGACATGCTGCGCGAATACGACGAGATAAACGCCGCTTTTGCCGAACCCGATGCCGATTACGACAAACTGCTTGCCCGACAAGCCGAACTGCAGGACAAACTCGACAGCAGCGATGCATGGAACATAGACCAGAAACTCGACCGCGCCATGGACGCCTTGCGCTGTCCTGACGACAACGCCAGCGTAAAGAATCTCTCGGGAGGTGAACGCCGACGGGTAGCCCTATGCCGACTGCTGCTCCAACAACCTGATATTCTGTTGCTTGATGAGCCAACCAACCACCTCGACGCAGAGTCTATAGACTGGCTCGAACAGCACCTACAGCAGTATGCGGGGACGGTAATCTGCATCACGCACGATCGTTATTTCCTTGACCATGTGGCAGGTTGGATACTCGAACTCGACCGTGGCGAGGGTATTCCATGGAAAGGTAACTACACCTCGTGGCTGGAGCAGAAGACTGCCCGAATGGCGCAAGAGGAGAAACAGGCAAGCAAACGCCGCAAGACACTCGAACGAGAGTTGGAATGGGTACACATGGCGCCCAAAGCCCGTCAAGCGAAAGGAAAAGCGCGTCTGGCTGCCTACGATAAGATGTTGAACGAAGAGCAGAAAGAGCGGGAGGAGAAACTCGAGATATTTATTCCAAATGGTCCTCGCTTGGGCAACAAAGTCATCAACGCCGAAGGTGTGGCAAAAGCCTTTGGCGAGAAAGTGCTGTTCGAGGACTTGAACTTCATGCTGCCGCCTAACGGTATTGTAGGCGTGATTGGCCCGAACGGTGCCGGAAAGACGACGCTCTTCCGTATGATAATGGGTATGGAGCAACCCGACAAAGGTACTTTCTCGGTTGGCGAGACAGTAAAGGTAGGCTATGTGGATCAGGTGCACTCGAACATAGACCCTGAGAAAACAGTCTTTGAGACGATTGCCAACGGCACGGAGTATATCCGTGTAGGCGGACGAGAAGTGAACGCACGCGCCTACCTGAGTCGTTTCAACTTCACTGGCAGCGACCAAGAGAAGAAGTGCGGTGTACTCTCCGGTGGTGAGCGAAACCGCCTGCACCTCGCGCTGACACTGAAATCGGAAGCCAATGTGTTGCTGCTCGACGAGCCTACCAACGACATCGATGTAAATACGCTGCGTGCATTGGAAGAAGGACTGGAGAACTTTGCCGGCTGTGCGGTAGTTATCTCGCACGACCGTTGGTTCCTCGACCGTATATGCACCCATATCCTTGCCTTTGAGGGTGACTCGAAGGTGTTTTGGTTCGAGGGCGACTACTCCGACTACGAGGCAAACAAAAAGATGCGCCTCGGAGAAGACGCCCTAACGCCCAAACGCGTACGGTATAAGAAACTGATGGAGTGATGGACTACGTTCATTGGCGGGGACTCCGTTAAAAGGTTGCGCAACCAATTTATAGCCCCAATACAGAAATGAATAGATACAAACGCTGGATATGGTTTGTCTTTCTCGTGCTGAATACGATGACAGGAAAGGCAGAGAGGTACTGCGGACGCGTGGTAGACAGCAAAGGACACGGCATATCGTACGCCACCGTCTACCCCGAGAGCGACCCCGTTGCCGGAGCTGCCACCAACGGTGATGGCTTCTTCGCCATCAGTACAGACCTGACGGAGGATCATAATGTCATCATCTCTTTTATCGGCTACGAGAAACAAAGCCTGCCGCTTGCGTTTTTCCATACCGCCGACACGGTTGTCGTTGTACTGCGCGAACAACCTATTGCACTCGAAGAGACTGTAGTGGCTGCCAAACCTGCCAAACAACGCAACAAACGTAAACAGATGGCTGCACTTCTCCACACCGTCTATGTGCAAATGGAGAACGACTTTGGCGACACCCCCGCACACTACCATATAGTGAGCGATGTGCGTATGGATTCCGAGGGCGAAGCATGGGGCATGGAACAAATGATTGCCTCGATAGTGCTTCTCCCCGAAGCAGCACGGGGAGGACGCGACTCGGTGCAGTTTGTGGGCGAATACTGCAAGCGATTCTTCAAACCTACCATTCGTGCGTTGGCAGATACCATCCTCGCAGGCGATGGACTGGAGCGCATAGACAAGGATATGCGTAAAGCCGCCACCGCAGTGGACTCGGGCGTGGTAGTACACCGCACACTCTTCGGTATGGGGAATGTGCGCTACGACTTCGAGAAATGGGTTGGTGATGTGCGCAACTGGACAGTGAGCAACGAGAGCGAGGGAGAAACGGTGCTAACCCATACGGAGAAACACAACTACTTCGGCATTGTAAAATACACCGTCACACGCCACTATATCCTCGACTCAGAGAACCTCTCGGTGCGGCGATTTTCGGAATATGGCGAGGGGCAAGTTAATATCCCTTTCGGTATGCGGCTTGACGAAGACGAACTGCAACTGCTCAACCTCTTCAATATGGACAGCACGAGGATAGAGAAGTTCCGCCTGCGCAAGATGCGGGCAAAAGTACACCTCAACACCATCTATCAACACAGGGACGGACAATTGTATATTCTCGAGAAAAATCTCCGCAGCGAGGCAATGATAGTAGGCACACGACAGATGGAGATACCCGTGCAGGTAAGTGCCACACAGCGGGTTACAAATCTTGAGACAGAGGGCATTACACCCCTCTCCGCCTCTGCTATGACCCAACGCATAAAACGGCAGATTGTAGAAATATATTAAAATTCAGAGATTAGAAATTACAAATAAAATACTACCCATTCAGCATGCTTTCTCACCTGCATATACAGAATTACGCCTTGATTTCATACCTTGACCTTGACCTTGCGGACGGTTTCTCGGTGCTGACCGGCGAAACAGGCGCAGGAAAAAGTATTATCCTCGGTGCACTCAGCCTCGTCATGGGAGCGCGTGCCGACACCAAAGTCATCACAGAAGGCGAGAAACGCTGCTCCATCGAAGCCACTTTTACCACCGCCGACCAGGGCGAACTGATTATCCGTCGCGAATTGAACCAATCGGGGCGTTCCCGCTCGTTTGTGAACGACGAAGTGGTAACACAAGCAGAACTCAAAGCCCTTGCTAACCAACTGATAGACATCCATTCGCAACACGAGAGCCTGCTCATAGGCGATGACTTGTTCCAGATAAGCGTGGTGGACGCCATAGCGAACAACACCGCCGAACGCACGGAATATGCCACCCGCTACCAAGCCTACCTGACTGCGGAGAAAGCCCTGCACGACCTCGAAACACTCGTCCGCAAAACGCAGGAAGACGCCGACTATGTGGCATTCCAATACCAACAATTAGACGAGGCGCACCTCGAGAACGACGAATTGGAGGCTCTCCAAGACGAAGAGTTCCGGTTATTGCATGCGGGGGAGATAAAAGAGGCACTGCTCCACGCGTTGGCAGACATAGACGGTGAGAGCGACTGTACTGCTCTCAACCTGCTGCGGGACTGCAACTTGGATACCGCATCGCCTGAACTCGGAGAACGGCTGCACAGTGTCGTTATCGAACTCAAAGACATAGCCGAAGAACTACAACGCACCGCCAACCACACCGAAGTAGACCCAGAGCGGCTGGAAGTGGTACAGGAACGGCTGGACTTGCTGCAAACATTGCTTGGCAAACACCATGTACAGACGATAGGCGAACTGATAGCCCTACGCAACCAACTCGGCGAACAGATGCAGCGTATTGCCTCTTTCGACGACGATATTGCCCAACTGATAAAAGAGCGGAACGAAGCCGCCACGGCATTGGCACAAGCAGCCGACACCCTTACCAAAAGCCGCCTGCGCGTAACCGATACCATAGCACAACACCTCATCAAAGATATGAGTCGGTTGGGAGTGGCACACGCCAATGTGGCAGTCGCCGTCACGCCTGCAGCCGACTACAACGAGACGGGCAAGGACGATGTGCAGTTTCTCTTTTCCGCCAACCTCAACCAGTCACTGCGCCGTGTAGCCGATGTGGCATCTGGGGGCGAGACAAGCCGGTTGATGCTCTGTATCAAAGCCCTGATTGCTGCCACCAACGGGCTGCCGACTATCATCTTCGACGAGATAGACACGGGCGTAAGCGGCGAGATAGCAACACAAATGGGCGACATCATGTGCCAAATGGCAGCATCGAGACAGATAATCGCCATTACACACTTGCCACAGATAGCAGCCAAAGGGCAGACGCAATACCTTGTGTACAAAGCCGATACCGACACTCGCACCGAGAGTCATATACGCCTGCTAACAGAGGCAGAGCGTGTGGAGCAAATCGCCGCTATGCTCTCGGGCAAACATCCCACACCGGCAGCCGTTGCCACGGCTGAACAACTGCTCCACCCTACCCAAAACTAACCCGATACCTATGCTTGCTTCGCTTTTTTCGCTCGTCCTGAGCGTCTATTTCGTTACTTTCACCGACAAGACGGGCAGTCAACCCATTGCCTTCTCAGAGCGTGCCCTCGAGCAGCGTGCAAAATGGCAGATACCTACCGACTCACTCGACTATGCCGTCCGCACGGACTACCTTGACAGCCTTCGCTCGGCAGGCGCGGAAGTACAACACAGCAGCCGGTGGTTCAACGGAGCGACTTGCAAGATGAGCCGGGATGCGGCAGAAAAAGTGCGGCAATTCTCCTTCGTACAAACCATCGAAGAGACACGCAGCGAAACACAATCTCTTCTCTATGCGCCAAAGAAAAACGACACTGCTACAGACAGTACCTACGGCGTTGCCGAAGAACAGTTGGCACTCTACAACCTGCTGTCGCTGCATGCTGCCGGCTATGAGGGGCAAGGTATTCTGATGACCATCTGCGACGGAGGATTCCACAATGCACAGAATCTCACTTGTTTCGATGCAGCACACAGACTTGGTGTATTCGATTTTACGGACGATACGGACAACATCTACGGCACTACGGGCGACCATGGCACGATGTGCCTAAGCACCATTGCCGCACGGACAGACGACTATCACGGCAGTGCCACCCGAGCAGACTACTACCTTATGCGCTCCGAGGAATACGCCACCGAGAGCCGCAAAGAACTCGACAACCTTGTGGTGGCATTGGAGAAAGCCGACAGCCTCGGGGTGAATGTATTCTCCGTCTCGCTGGGTTATGGCACAGAAGCAGGACTTACCTACGCAGAGATGGACGGCAGAAGCACACGCGCTTCCCTCGCCGCCACCCTTGCCGCACAGAAAGGCATGCTCGTCTGCGTGGCGGCAGGCAATGAGGGGGCCAAACCATGGTACTATATCACCTCACCCGCCGATGCGGAAGACATACTATGTGTGGGGGCGGTGGATACCGATGGCGACATTGCCTATTTCTCCTCGCGCGGACCTGCCTCCGACGGGCGAACCAAACCCGATGTATGCGCCGTGGGTGCAGGAACTTACCTCATTCAACCTACAACGGGAACCACCCAACGCGGCAATGGCACCAGTTTTGCCTGCCCGCTGATAGCAGGACTGGCTGCCTCGCTATGGTCTGCATTGCCTGACGAGAATGCCACCCAGATACGGGAGCGCATTATCCGCTCGGCAAACCGCTACACCACGCCCGACAACACCTACGGCTATGGCATCCCCGATGCCTGGGCGGCTTACCAGGGCACTACCGGCTTGCCCCAAACCGAATTGCCCCACACCCCCGACAAGATACTGCTCGGCGGGAAAATCTGTATCCGGCAGGGCGCACATCTCTACAACTTGCTCGGCAACCGCCTCCGTTAGCCCCATTCTACCGATTTGCTGACCGACTTCATCATATCACGCATCAAAGCCGAACTACCTTTTGAGCCAAACGAGGAGAAAGGGGCACTCTTCGAGGTGCTGGGTGCGTTTCTTGTCTCCACCGAACGGCAGAAAGCCTTTATCCTGCGGGGGTATGCGGGAACGGGAAAAACGAGCGTGGTAAGCGCATTGGTGCGTGCATTGGAGAAACTGCGGCAACCCTGCGTGCTGTTGGCTCCTACGGGACGGGCTGCGAAGGTGATAGCACGCTACTCGGGACGCCCCGCCTATACGATCCACAAATACATCTATCGCCAGAGCCAACTCGGTGTGGAGGCGTTCACACTCTCTGACAACCTGCACCGCCACACGCTTTTCATTGTGGACGAGGCATCGATGATTTCCGCCCGACGGAACAACACCCCGTTCGGCAGCGGGAACCTGTTGGACGACTTGGTGCGCTATGTCTATGCGGGAGAAGGATGCAGCCTGCTCCTGTTGGGAGATAATGCGCAGTTACCTCCCGTTGGCGCCACGGAGAGTCCGGCACTCGATGCTACTCATATAGCAGGTTACGGACTGACTGTCAGCGAGTTCTGCCTGACGCAGGTAGCACGGCATACCTTGGATTCGGGCATACTGAACAACGCCACCCGCTTGAGGAGTTTGCTCGAAGAAGACAGAGCCTGCACAATAGAAGACTTGGAAGTAACCCCTGCCGATGATGTGGTACGGCTGCAAGGAAACGATATAGTGGAGGCAATCGAGCAGAGTTACAACGCCGTAGGGAGCGAGGAGACACTCATCATTACCCGTAGCAACAAGCGCACCAATCTCTACAACCAAGGAGTACGGGCGCACATTCTGTGGAAAGACGATGAAATTTCGACGGGCGACAGGCTGATGGTAAGCAAAAACAACTACTTTTGGACACAAGACTATGCCAATCTGCCGTTTCTGGCGAATGGTGACTCATTGGAGGTAGTACGCCTGCGAAACGAACGGGAACTATATGGTTTTCGTTTTGCCGATGCAGTGCTGCGACTGGTGGACTACGATTGGGAGGTGGATGCCGTACTCTGGCTCGATACACTCACAACAGACACGCCCGAGCAGAACCAACAGTTGCAGCATCTCCTCTTCAGCCGCATAGCCGAAGACTATCCCGAACTGCGAAGCAAGAAAGAAATGGTAAAAAAAGTGTACGAATCGCCCTACTACAATGCACTACAGGTGCGCTTTGCCTATGCCGTCACCTGCCACAAAGCGCAGGGCGGACAGTGGCGGCATGTCTATATCGATGCGGGGAATATCGCCCGGGACGAAGCGCGTACGGCGAATCCCGCCGAGCGACGGGAGTACCTGCGCTGGCTCTACACCGCCGTCACCCGTGCCACCGGGAAAGTGTTTGTGATTGGGTAGAAGGGGACTTGTGTAGGTATAGGAACGCCCCCAGCGGCTGTCAGACAGCAGATTACTTGCCACTGCTCAGGCGGGAAGATTCTTCGAGGTTACCCACATTTCGCTGTTTGGTGTATTGGGCGTTGCCAAATGCCCAATTGAGACTCAACACCACATTCTGCGCACGATAGTTGAACGATATCATGCTGCTGCTTCCCTCCGGTAACCCCAGCGATTCGTAGTCGTCCTGCATCGAACGGAGCATATCGTTGACAGCAAGCGTCAGCGTCAGCCCTTTCTCCCGCCACTGTTTGCGCACGGAGGCACCCGTATAGAGCGATGAGGAATAGCGCACGGAGGCATACACCATCGGCATAGCGTAGTTTCCGTAGACGGAGAGTGTCCAATCTTTCGGCAAGTAGGATATCAACTCGGCATAAGCGCTGCCGAAGTGGCAACGATTCACAAACGAGTTGTCCACCGCACGGTTGATGTAGTAGCGGTAATCCCCATTGAGCGTGAGAGCTAACCACGCCCCCTGCAAACTGCGTTTGCCGTCCTCTCCCGTCACGAACTTCGGTACCAGTGGCAACTCGGTAAGCGACAGGCTGACACCGTGCGTCGTCCCCGAACCGAAATTGTCTTTGTATGTCCGCCCGTCACCGTTGGGCAACACCTCCGTCCGCGAGGTAACCATATCCGTGGTATGCGAGAAATAGCCTGTCAGCGACACATACTGCGAGTAGCCGAAATTGAGTTCCATATTGTGCGAGAACTCAGGCTGTAGGTTCGGATTACCATCGGTATAGTGGTGCGCATCGTAGTAAGTGCGGGCGGGATTCAAGCTCTCGTAATCGGGGCGGCGGATACGGCGGGTATAGGAGGCACTCATCGTCCAATCGTCCGTTGGATTGTATCCAAAATAGGCGGTGGGAAAGAGATTGAAATAGTTACGCCGCGTGATGGTGTCTGCCGTCTGCCAGTCACCCTCGGAATGAGTGAACTCGCCCCGCAAACCCACTTTGGCGTTGAAATGCGTGCCGAAGCGTTTTGCCACCGATATATACAGGGCAGCGATATGTTCCGAGTAATCGAAATCGGAATGCGCGGTGGGTGAGGCAACGGTTTGGAGTGTGCTGTCGGTAGTCTGCGTGTTCGCCGTCGTCGCCAGTGACCATTTTGCCCCCGCCTCTATCATGCCCGTCTGCCAAAAATGTGTCTGGAAATCGATTTTGGCGGCGTAGATGTTCGTCTGCATGCGGGTGTTTTGGCTCAATCCCAGATTAGTCGTATCGGCAAGGAGAGGATATGCTGTCGTTGTCGTCTGGTTATTGCGGTATTGCATCCCCTGTCCATTGTAGTCGAGGTTCACCGTCAGTTCCCGCTCCAAGGAATCGTTAAAAACATGGGTGAAATTGAGGTTGGCTGTGTATTGCTGCCAGTGGGCTTTGCGCTCGGAGGTTGTCGAGAGGCGTTCCTGCTTCATGCTATCCAACCGACTGTAACCATAGCCATTTGGGGAGAACTGACGGGATACCATGAACGGCACTTGCACAATGAAACCCAGCGTGTTGCGCTTGTCGATATACCAATCGTTGCTTATTTTCGCCATGTAGTACTGGAATCGGCTGTCATAATCCGTATAGTTGTAGCGTTCGGTGCGGTGCCCGACAGAATCGGTGTAGGCAGTGCGCTGTTCGCCTGTCTGCACTTGATTGGTATAGAACTGCGTGAGGTTGAAAGTGGTATATGTTTTCTCCGTTCGATAGTTGAGGTTGAGTGAGAACATATCCGTATTCTGCCACTTTTTCACATCGCCGAAGTACATGCCCCCATAAGCGGCACTAAGGAACCCGTTTAGCCCCTGCATCATGTTGCGCTTCAGTTTGATATTGACGATACCGCCCGAACCTGCTGCATCGTATTTTGCCGAGGGGCTGGAGATAATCTCTATTTTCTCTATCGTGTTGCCGTCCGTCCCCTCAAGCATGGCTTTCAGTTGCTCACCACTGAGATAGGACGGACGCCCGTCGATATAGACTGCTACCGTTTTACCGTTCACCGTCACATTGCCGTCCTTGTCCACATTCACACCCGGGGCTTTCTTCAGAATATCCTTGCCGTTATTGCCTGCCGCAAAAGGGGAGTTGCTGACATTGAGCACCAATTTGTCGAACTGACGCTCCACCAACGGACGCCTGCCGCTGACTTCCACCTCGCCAAGTTGTGCGCTCTCCTCGTGGAGAGTAAGGACAAGATTCTTACAGCCTGCCTCCACGGGTTGGCAAATGGTTTGATAACCGATGAAACTTACCTGCAACAAGTGTTTGCCACTCGGTTGGGAGAGGGAGAAAGCCCCCTTATCGTCGGTAATCGTCCCCGTCAGCAGGGTACTATCGGGCGTCAGCAGGCTTACCGTAGCATACGCAACAGGTTGTTGCTCTGCGTCTTGCACTACGCCCGACAGCGTTTGCTGCCCCATAGTGAAAAGAGTACAAAGCGACAAGAGAAAGAGGAGGATGGAACGCTTCATCGAGTTGATAGTTGAGAAAAGTTTTTAGCTGAAAAGTTGATTGTTGATAATAGTTTTGGGGAGTGTACTGTCCAATAACAAATGCAATTTTCTAGCAAAGTTAGCAAAAATGTTTGGAGAAGCACCCAAGCGGTGTGAGGATGTTCAAT
>CAVFHY010000006.1:0-42534 GCA_963622445.1 Bacteroidaceae bacterium | reverse complement strand
GCCGTATGTTCGCTGTTGCGTATTCTCGCTATGCGTATGTTCGGCTATGCCGTATGTTCGGCTGGCGCCGTATTTGTATTGTTTCCTGCTCGCTAATGCGAGCGAAAAATGGAGAAAAATACTGTCTTTTTAATTTTCTTCTATTTTTCTTGCCGCTTGCGGCATAGGATACCATTCGCTATCGCGTAAGTTCGGCTATGCCGTATGTTCGCTTTGCGTTTTTTCTTCTATTTTTCTTGCCGCTTGCGGCATAGGACACCATTTCGCTATGCGTATGTTCGGCTATGCCGTATGTTCGCTATTGCGTATTTCTACGGTATATTCCCCCGTTCCTTCCAATCAGTCCAATCCTTCTATTCATTCCTAATTCCTATATTAGCACAATCTTCCTATCCTAATTATTAGAACAATCGTTTCGCTTGTGAAAAACAGCGGAAAACAGCGGAAAAAGAAGAATTTTTCAGGGGCTTTTCTCCGCCATAAAGGCGAAAAAAAGACGAAGGTTTCCCTCCGAAATCGAATGCAAAGGTACGACAAAATTCTCGGATAGCCAAATGCCTGCTCGACCTGCCCGCAACGCTCTCGGTGTAAACTGCTACAAATTCAGTCCGTTATGCGCTGCTATCAGTAAATCAAATACTTACACAAGTTTTCAACACACAAGCGTTTGATTATCAGCGGGGAAGATACGGGCAAGATAAATGCTCCTTTTTTCGTATTTTGCGGGCTTATTCCACTCATTCAGCGGCGAATAGAAAAAAAGTTCCGTCTTGCTTATTTAGAAAATACACACATAAGGCAGCATAGCGATTATGCTTTTTCTCCTGTTCGCAGAGTGTTTTGCACATTGTTTACTATCTCTGTGCGATATTTCGGGTTGGGCGTGGCACGGAACAGCCGTTTTCGGCTGCTATGTTTGTCTTTGTTGAAATGTGCTAAGGATGTGCAATGGATATGCAATGGATGTGCTAAGGATGTGCAATGGATATGCTATGGATAGAAACCGCTGTTTGGTCGCTGATGCTATGCTTGCCGATAGGCTCACCCCGATTGTGGGTTGCCAATTCTCACCCAATAGTCTTTGGCGTCCCAAAATCGTAAATTTTGAGGATGAAATCAATCGCCGAACACCCCAATTGCGCAAATAATTCTATTAAAAAGCACTTTCAAAAGCATTTTAACCGCACAAAATCTAAACTTATATACGACTTATTATCAGGCAATTAGTTGAATTTTATCGATTTGAATCGATATAGTGCGTGCATTTCATCGATTTGAATCGTTGCAAAACGCCCGTTTTCGTATTATCTTTGCACCGTCTTTCGAAAGAACAGAGAAGTTGTTGGGAGGACTTGTTCTACGCGATGCATCCGCAGGATAAACCCTCTGAATCTCCTAAACGATAGAACTTCTCATCACCCCGTTAACTTATTAAACTAAAAAACAATGTCTAAGTACATCCCAATGGACTTGGTCAAGTCCTTTTCCGGCAAAGTATGCCAACACTCCGACACCTATTTCGCTGTGCGCAACGGCACCTGCTACACGGGCAAAATCTGCAATCCGAGTACCGCTGCACCTACCGAAAGTCAAACCGCACAGCGTAACCGTTTTGCTCAAACCCGTGCGGCTATCAAGGCTCTTTCGGCACAAGACATTGCCGCTTATGCTGCTGCCTTCAAGTCCAAGTCCGGCAAGTACCGCACCCTCAACGGCTACATCTTCGCCAAAGAAATGGCTAAGTTGTCGGCATAGTAATTGAGTGTTTGGAGTTGAGTGTTTAGTGCAGTTGAATGTTTGTAGTTGAATGTTTGCAGTTGAGTGTTTAGCGTAGTTGAATGTTTGTAGTTGAGTGTTTAGTGCAGTTGAATGTTTGTAGTTGAGTGTTTGCAGTTGAGTGTTTAGTGCAGTTTCAGAAGTGTAGAGTTATTCGTCCATTATTGCGACTACGCTGCGTTACGGCACAGCCGCCAATCGTACATAAATCATACATCGTAAATTGTCAAATCGTATATGGACTACCTGCTTCCAACTGCTCTAAACACTCAACTCTAAACACCAACCTGATTCAACCTGATTCAACCTGATTCAACTATGTATAAACCCACATAAAACATCTAAACTCATCAACCATTATGTTGCTTACTGATTTTGATACGGTTGCCCCGACGCGCTGAAAAGAATTTGTGTATATCAAATAAAAAGCGTAACTTTGCAGGCTTTTTAGGCATTAAGAGAGTGGACGGACCGATGTGGATACATGGCGCAGGATTGTCCGTAACGCAAAGCAAGCATACGCACAGCGAAAATACGGCGAAGCCAAACATACGGCGAAGCCAAGAATACGCGCAGCGAAAATACGCGCCAGCGAAAATACGGCATAGCCGAACATACGCGATAGCGAACATACGCAATAGCGAACACACATGCAGATACAGGAACTACAGGAGCAGTGGGCAAAGCACCCTGAGATAGGGGCAATATGCCAAACACTCAACAAACGAGCAGGGAAACACTTTCTGCTCACGGGAGTGCATGCTTCTGCGCAAAGCATGGTGCTGGCAGCGATAGTACAACGATTGGCAAAGGGCACAACCGGCGCACACACAACACCGCCTACCCTTTTCGTACTCTCGGAGAATGCAGACGATGCGCAATACCTATACAGCGACTTGAGAACGCTGCTGACGGCAGCGAATACTGCAAACGGAGAGCCCGTGGCGATAGCACCGAATACCCCTCGGGTGCTGTATTTCCCCGTATCGAAACGCCGTCGGCAAGGAACGGATGAGGCGCTGGCGATACAACGCACAGAGACCCTGAGCCAATGTGCGCAACAGGGCGAACACCCGCTGATTGTAGTCACCTATCCTGAAGCCGTAATGGAGAGCGTGCCGAAACCGCAGACACTGGCAGAGAATACGCTGTCGCTCCACACGGGGCAGACTATTCAAGTCAGCACGCTGGGCGAACAGTTGGGAGCGTTGGGCTTTGAACGGGTGGATTTTGTCTATCAACCCGGGCAATATGCCATTCGTGGCGGTATTGTGGATGTCTATTCCTATTCGCACGACGACCCCTATCGGGTGGACTTTTTCGGCGATGAAATCGACTCTATTCACGAGTTTGACATCGAGACGCAACTCTCGAAAGACCGTGTGGAGGATATGCTCTGCACCATGCACCGCACGGATGAGGCAACAGAGCAAGGCACGATAGTGGATTACCTGCCCGACAGCACACTCTGGGTCAGCACCGACCTTGCCACCGTGCAATACAAGATACAGGCACAGATAGGCAACATGGACATCAACGACCGCCTATTGGTGCATTTCGGCGAACAGATGGCGGAGCGCACGACGATAGAACTGAGCGAGAAAAGTGCCTTTGGCGACTACGCAAAAGTGGCGTTCCAAACGCTGCCGCAGCCTGTCTTCCACAAGAACTTTGACCTGCTGCGGGACGACCTCGTGGAGAAAATACAGGCAGGCTACACGCTCTATATTCTCTCCGACCAACAGAAACAGACCGACCGTTTGCAGGCGATATTCGACAGCATGGACACTGTGGTGCCGATTCGTTTTACGCCCATTGACCACACGCTGCATGCGGGATTTACGGACGCTGAACAGCACCTCTGCTGCTATACCGACCACGAGATATTCGAACGATTCCACCGTGTGCTGCTCACCAGCGAGAATGCCCGCCGAGGCAAGGCGGTGATTACGCTCAAAGAGATAAACCAACTGCAACTGGGGGATTATGTGGTGCATAGCGACCACGGTATCGCCAAATTCGGCGGACTCGTCACCACGCCCGTCAACGGCAAGCCGCAAGAGATGATTAAACTCATCTACCGTGACGGGGACAGCGTGTTTGTGTCGATCCACAACCTGCACCGTATCTCGAAATACAAAGGACGGGAAGGGTCGGAGCCGACTATCTCCCGACTGGGCTCGGGCGCATGGGAACGACTCAAAGAACGCACCAAAGATAAGGTCAAAGATATTGCACGCGACCTGATCAAACTCTACGCCACCCGCAAGCAACAGAAGGGCTATGCTTACACACCGGACGGGTTTATGCAGCACGAGTTGGAGGCTTCGTTCCTATACGAGGACACACCTGACCAAGCTAAAGCTACACTGGACATTAAACGGGATATGGAGAGCCCTATGCCGATGGACAGATTGGTCTGCGGCGATGTGGGATTCGGCAAGACGGAAGTGGCCATGCGGGCTGCATTCAAAGCGGCTGCGGACGGCAAACAGGTGGCGGTGCTTGTGCCGACGACTGTGCTGGCACTGCAACACTACAACACCTTCAAGGCACGCATGAAGGATTTCCCCGTGCGTATCGAGTACCTGAGCCGAGGGAAGTCGCCCAAAGAAGTGAAAGAACTGCTCGCCAACCTCGAAGCGGGCAAGATAGATATACTCATCGGCACGCACAAATTGGTGGGTAAGCAAGTGAAGTGGCACGACTTGGGGCTGCTGATTATCGACGAAGAGCAGAAATTCGGTGTGGCCGTGAAAGATAAACTGAAGAGCCTGCGCACGAATATCGATGTACTGACTCTGACGGCGACCCCCATTCCCCGCACACTGCAGTTCTCGCTCCTTGGCGCACGCGACCTGAGCGTGATGACCACCCCGCCACAGAACCGCTACCCCGTACAGACGGAACTGATTACGCCCGACGACGAGGATATACTAAAAGAGGCGATAGACCTCGAGATGCAGCGTAACGGACAGATATTCATTGTCAATAACCGCATTGAGATGTTGCCCCGTATCGAGAACCGTATCCGAAAAATCTGCCCGCACGCCCGTATTGTGGTGGCACACGGACAGATGCCAACCGAGGAAATGGAGCAAAAAATAGAGGACTTTATCAACTACGACTACGACATCCTGCTTGCGACTACGATTATCGAATCGGGCGTAGATATACCCAACGCCAACACGATTATTATCTACTCGGCACAACACTACGGACTCGCCGACCTGCACCAACTGCGGGGGCGTGTGGGACGAGCAAACCGCAAAGCGTACTGCTATCTGGTGGCACCACCGAGAGAACTGCTGACCGAAGATGCACGCCGCCGACTGGACGCCCTATCGACCTTTGCCGAATTGGGTGCAGGATTCAACCTCGCCATGCAAGACTTGGACATTCGAGGGGCAGGCAACCTGTTGGGCGCAGAGCAGAGCGGTTTTATCGCCGACCTCGGCTACGAGACCTATCAGCGCATTCTGAACGAGGCGGTACAGGAACTGAAAGACGAACTGCTTCCCGAAGAGCACACGGCAGGTATAGGCGGCACGGACGAACAGAAACAATACTGGGTGCAAGACAGCCAACTCGAAAGCGACTTGCCACTCGGTTTCCCGCCTGAGTATGTAGAGAATATATCGGAGCGTATCACACTCTATCGAGAACTGGACGGACTGAAAAACGAAGACCAACTCACGGCGTTCAAGAAACGCATGATAGACCGATTCGGCACACTGCCTGACCAAGCGGAAGAACTGCTCAATGTGGTGCGGCTTCGCTGGATATGCTGCCGCCTGGGCGTGGAGAAGGTGCTGCTCAAGAGCGGGAGACTGGTGCTTTACTTTGTGCAGCACGAAGACCGCTACTACCAAAGCGACACCTTCGGCAAGATACTGACCTACATTGTTAATCGGGCGCAACGCTGCCAACTGGTGGAGGAAAAAGACAAAAAAGGCAAGCCCACCGGCAGACGCTATGCCGTCATTCAACAAGTGCAGACCGTGGGCGGTGCTATCAACCTGCTGAGCAAGATAGAAAAAGGAGAATAACGAAAATACACAAACAATATGAAATATATCGGAATCATTCCCGCACGCTATGCGTCCACACGCTTTCCCGGCAAACCACTCGCCGAGATAGGAGGCAGAACGATGATACGCCGTGTCTATGAGCAGGCAAGCAAAGCCTTGGATACCGTGGTGGTTGCCACCGACGACGACCGTATCTACGACCATGTGGACGGGTTCGGAGGCAAAGTGGTGATGACACGCACAGACCACAAATGCGGAACAGACCGTTGTCTGGAAGCCTATCAGTCTATAACGAACCCACTCTATCGGGAGCAGAACGACCATAGCACGGTGATAATCAACATACAAGGCGACGAACCGTTTATCCAACCCGAGCAGATAGAGGCCATCAAGGCTTGCTTCACGGAAGACGAGTACGGCAAGGTTGGCACGGAAATTGCGACCCTTGTCAAACCATTCACGATGGACGACTCGTTGGAAGACTTGGAGAACCCCAACACGCCCAAAGTGGTGTTCACCGAGCGTACGCACGAGGCGCTGCTATTCTCCCGCAGCGTCATTCCCTATCTGCGCGGTGTGGACAAATCGGCATGGCTTGCACAGGGCAAACACTACAAACATATCGGTATGTACGCCTATCGAGCAGACATACTGGGCGAGATTACGCAACTGCCGCAGTCGCGTGCCGAACTGGCAGAGAGTCTCGAACAACTGCGCTGGCTCGAGAACGGATATCACATTCGGGTAGCGGTATGCAACACGCAAACCGTGGGTATTGACACTCCAGCCGACCTTGAACGGGCCATCGCTTTCCTCAAACAACACGAATTGGACTATTAACAACCTAAATATATACAACCTAAATATATAAGTGATATGAACAACACACCTACTCCCCATATCGGGGCAAAGTTCGGCGATTTTGCCGAAACCGTGATTATGGCAGGCGACCCGTTGCGCGCTAAACTAATGGCAGAGAAATATCTCGAGAATGCGGTACAAGTAAATAATGTGCGTGGAATGCTGGCCTTCACCGGCACACACAACGGCAAGCGTGTCAGCGTAATGGGACACGGCATGGGTATTCCTTCGATTGGTATCTACAGCTACGAACTCTACAACTTCTACGGCGTAAAGACCATTATTCGTGTAGGCTCCGCCGGCACTATTCACAAGGATTTGAACTTGGGCGACCTGGCTATCGCCATGGGTGCTTGCACCAACTCGAACTACGCTGCACAGTATGAACTGCCCGGCATCTACGCACCGATAGCCGACTTCGACCTATGTCGCCGTGCCGCCGAGGCGTGCGAGAAATTCGGCTACCACTACAAGGTAGGCAATGTATTCTCGTCGGATACCTTCTACACCGAGAATGCTCACAACGACAAATGGATGAATATGGGTGTACTATGCGTCGAGATGGAAGCACCTGCACTCTATATGAATGCGGCACGCAGCGGAAACAAAGCATTGGTTATCTGCACCATCAGCGACAGTCTACTCACGGGCGAAGCCTCAACGGCAGAGGAACGCCAGAACACATTCACCCACATGATGGATGTGGCTTTCTCGCTGGTATGAGAAAGCAGATAGCAAACATACTCTTTCTATTGTTGCCCCTGTGCGTTGTAGCGCAGGAGCAACAATCTGTATCTACCGCTCGGACTGCGGAACAGTCTTCTGCGCCTGCGAAGACAGAGCGAACCAAAATTTTTACAGGCTGTTCGGGAGGAATGATGCTGCACCTTGGCTATGCCTTTGCGCAATCACCCGACGCACTATTCCGTAACGCCAGTCTGCTGGACTACGAAAAACTAAATTCACTCCCCAGCAGCGGCGTGACAATGGGTATCGGCGGGGCACTGCGTGTACATCTACTGAACCACATTCATATTGGCTCAGAAGGGTTTATGAGTACGATGCCACTAATGAAAACAGGCAGCCATATCCGTATGGGCTACAGCGGCATGCTGTGCGACTACTACTGGACATGGGGAAAAGTAAGCCCACTCTTGGGAATGACGATAGGCGGCGGCAGCATGAGCCGGCTCTATGTGCCGACCGACCAAGAGGCCGTTGAGAGCGAGAATAGTACCACAACCTACAATGCGTCCTACACCAAGACACCATTCTTTATGCTCGACCCCTATATGGGACTCGAAATAGAACTCACTCGCCGCATTGCACTGCTACTCCGCCTCGATTGGGTACTGCCTTTCGGAGGAAATGGTTCCCAACTGAGCAAAAATGTATCGTGGAGCCACTATGTATCACCAAGCGGACCACGACTCTATGTAGGGTTTATGTTCGGACACCTGCATAAGAAGTAAGAAAATTTGAGTGCTTACGACTGATATTAGAGCATTTTGCCGTTAGAAGTCATAGCGGGCAATACAAAAGACGAAAATAATACACAACTATAATAAATGGATAAAAACACTTGGATAGGCTTTCTTTTGATAGCCTTAATCATTATCGGATTCTCGATTATCGGGCGCCCATCACAGAAAGAACTGGCTGAGCGTCAGCGCATTAACGACAGTATTGCCTTTGCGCAGCAGTTGGAACAAGAGGCGCAATACCTATCGGACCAGGTAACTGCTCAACTGCGTGCCGACTCGGCAGAACAGGCTGCCAAAACGCTTGATGCAGACCTGCAACACCAACTCGACCAGACATACGGTGCTTTTGCCGTATCAGCAAAAGGAGAGAACCAACAGACCCGCCTCGAGAACGAGAAACTGCGTCTCTATGTGGATAGCAAAGGTGGACGCATCAGTCGTGTGGAACTCAAAGAGTATAAGGCGTATGGCGACACGGTCAACCCGCTCTGCCTATTCCGTGCCAATGAAGCACAACAGAGTTTCACGCTTATTACTTCCAACAACCGTATTCTGCAAACCTCGAACCTCTATTTTGAGCCCATTCAGGCAGAGATAAATACGCTCATTATGCGTCTGCACACAAGCGAGGCAGATGCGTATCTCGATTTTGTCTATACACTGTCGGCAGACGACTATACCGTAGGACTCTCGATTGAGGCACACAATATGCAGTCGGTGTTGGCACAAAATGTTAACTCGCTGGAAATGCACTGGCGGCAACTCATTCCGCAACAGGAGCGTGGGCGTAAGTTCGAGGAACGCTATGCTCGCCTGCAATACATGACCACCAATGGCGACCAAGAACTGCTCAGCGAGAGCAAGCACGAGACCAAGCGTGAGAACGCCAAAGTGCGCTGGATTGGCTACAAAGACCAGTTCTTCTCGACCGTAATGATCGCTGAGGACGGGTTTACCGCCACCGACTTTGAATCGACCCCGCAAGACAAGTACAGCCACTACATTAAGGAATACAACACCAAGACGGGTGTGGCATTCGATGTGACGGGACAGAAAACGACACAATTCCACTATTTCTTTGTGCCGAACCACTACAACACGCTCAAGTCGTACGACAAAGAACTGCCGCGTGAGGCGAAACTACACCTCAACGAGTTGGTACCACTGGGTTGGAAGATAGTCAGTTGGATAGAGAAGATTCTCGTTATCCCGATGTTCGACCTGTTCACCTCGTGGGGTATGCACATCGGCTTGGTTATTCTGCTGATGACGCTGGTTATCAAACTCATTATCCTGCCGTTTGTCTTCGTATCATACCGCTCAAGCGCTAAGATGCGTGTACTCAAACCGCAACTGGACGAGATTAACGCCAAGTACCCGCCCGAAAAGATGCAAGAGCGTCAGCAAGCCACAATGGCACTCTATCAGCGTGCCGGTGTAAGTCCTATGTCGGGCTGTCTGCCGATGCTGTTCCAGTTCCCCGTGCTGATGGCAATGTTCTGGTTCTTCCCGACGGCTATCGAACTGCGTGGTAAGTCGTTCCTATGGGCAGAAGACCTATCGACCTACGATGCGGTGCTGTCGTGGGGCACGAATATACCGCTCCTGGGCGACCACTTGAGCATATTCTGCTTGTTGATGACCATCACCAACTTCCTCTACACCTACATCACGATGCAGACACAAGCCACCGACCCGAGCATGAAGTTCATGAAATGGATGATGTATCTGATGCCGCTGATGTTCCTCTTTATCTTCAACGACTACGCTGCCGGCTTGAGTTACTACTACCTGCTTTCGTTGCTATTCACCATTCTCCAAACCATGATTTTCCGTTGGGCTATCAACGACAAGAAGTTGCTGGCACAGATGGAAGCCAATGCCAAGAAGAAAGGCAACGGGCAGAAGAAGTCCGGATTTATGGAACGCCTTGAGAAAATGCAGCGTGAGCAACAGCGTATGGCCCGCGAAAATGCCAAGGCACAGGCCAAAAAGATGCGATGAAAAAGTGTCTGACCATAGTAGCCCTGTGCTCGCTTATGAGTGTATGGCTATATGCGACACCATCGCTACTGGAAGAAACCGACATACACAAAGAGTCGAAAACGCCATACCTCAACACGGCAACGGATAGCACGAAGGTTCGGTACACCTTCGGGGATTTCTTTGATGCACTCGACCTGCCGACAGTATTGGGCGTAGGCTTTACACCGAACGGCATAGAAGGAGCAACTTTCAATTCTTCTATGCGGTTGGCGTGGCGTCACCACAAGAACTACGGGGTCTATGCATTTATCTCATTCGATACGCACAGCAATTCCTACGACTCGCTCACTATTCACGGCACCAATGTGCGCACAGGTGAGGTGTGGTACTATGAGATAGGAATGGGGGTAGGCTATCGTATTCCGCTGGTGAAGGATATTCATGCATTCTATGCGCAGCCCTATTTCCACAACTGGGATTTCTTTGTGTCTGTTGAGCCGGGTGTGTCGATCCCGTATGTAAAGACTGTAGAGCTGCTATCGAGCAGCACCGAAGAGGAGCCTGCCTATCGGCTGAAAGACTCGTTCTCTGCCGTAGCGACACTGCGATTTGCAGCAGGTGTGGAATGGTTTATCGTGCCAAACTTCGGTGTCTTTGCCGAATTGGGCTATATTCAACACCTGACACCTACCGTCATCGAGCAAGCCGCCATCGACCAAGGCAAGATAAAGCACCCATCGGGGCCCATAGTTGCGTCTATCGGGCTGTCATTGTTCTTCAAATGATGATAGAATTATGAATTAGGAATTAGGAATAGACAAGCCATAACTCCTAAATAGTTAGCGCCCCTGCTACTCACAAAGAGCAGAGGGGGGCGTGTTGCAAACCAGTTTTACGGCAAGTGTTAGGCAGTCTTTCGGCAGGTGTGTGGCGAGAGTGGCTATTTGATTAGTCCTATTTGGTAAGCGAAGAGCAGGTGTTCTAGGTTGTCCACCTGCGTTTGCAGTTCGCGCCCACGGTCGGTGTCGCAGATGTGTAAGCGGTGGGTAGTGAAGTCCTGCAATAGGGTGCGGCTGTGGATGTCGCTTCCGGATAGTACCGCCTGTTCACGGCTCTCGAACGACTCGTGTTCCACGAGTTGAATGCCGTGGCTGTTGTATATGAGCGTGTAGCCGGCAATCCCTGTCTTCTTCTGGTAGGGTTTGCTGAATCCGCCATCTATCACAAAGCGTTTCCCCTCTGCACGAATGGGACTTTCGCCTTCGATAGTGCGCACGGGTATATGCCCGTTGATGATACGCCCCGTCTCGGGGTTCATACCGAACTCGCACAGTATCTTTTCGCAGGTGTTGCGTTCGTTTGCCAGCGTGTAGTATGTCCCTTTCTTCTCTTTCCAGAGTGCTTCATCCTCTACGAAATACCGTTCTAGCGTTGTCATTTTGTCCTTATTATATAGGGGCGAGTAGGGACCTTCCCAGAGGTAGAGCATATAGTCCAGTGCGTCCTGTTTCTCTTGTCCTTCGCCGTAGTAGGCGGTGCGAACCACCTCATCGGTGCGTTCCATCAGCCGTCTGCCTGAGACCTTTCGTCCGCAGACATCCACCTCCGCAAACGAGCCGTCATCGTTGAGCGGAATGGCGGCGTGGTAGAGCAAAAATCCGTTGCGCACGAGGAACATACTCCCGTGCTGGTAGAGCAGGTGCAGGTGTTTCTGCATCTTCTCCGACTTGCGGAAACTTCGTTCCAACTGCGTCATCAATTCCTGTTCCTCAGCCGAGAGAGCGTAGGGGGTGTCCTTCGAGAGGGTAGGTAAGTTCTTGTCCAGCAGCGGATAGTTGGTGTCGCCGATGCGTATCGTACCACGCTCGAGGTCTATTTTGTCCAGCAGCAGGCGGTCTTCCATGTGCCATTCGGGGTGGCGCAGAATGGTCTGCCCCTCGAGTTTGAACTGGATAATTGATATTGCTTTGTGCATCTTAGCCATCAGTGCCGCCGAGCGTGTCAGGCGCGGATTATGCTCAAAGTCTTTGGTTTGGAACACCTTGCAGGGGTCGTTGTGGTAGGTCTGCATAGCGAACGAGGCGAGCGGCAGCAGGTTTATCCCGTAGCCTTCCTCGAGCGTCTCTATGTTCGCATAGCGGATTGACACACGCAAAACGGTGGCGATCAATGCGTGGTTGCCTGCCATAGCACCCATCCATTCGATGTCGTGGTTGCCCCATTGGATGTCGTAGTCGCGCACGGTAGAGAGCACATCCATTATCTGTGCCGCCCCCGAACCACGGTCGTAGATGTCGCCCACCACATGCAGGGTGTCGATCGTGAAACTGTGTATCAGGTACGAGATGGCGATGATGAGTTTCTCTGCACAGCCGGCGTTGATGATTGCATCGATGATGGCGTTGTAGTAGGCGGCACGGTCGCTTTCGATGTTTGATTCGTGGAGCAACTCATCGATGATATAGGCGTAGTCTTTGGGCAGCAGTTTGCGCACTTTCGAGCGGCTGTACTTGATAGTTACCGCCCGTGCCACCATCACCACTTGATGTAATCTCCGCCTGTACCATTCCTCTATCGTGAATGTCTCTATGCCCTCGTCTAGTCCGCTGACAGGTTGTACAAGGCTTTTCTTTACCCATTCGATACGCTCATCGGGGTAGTATATCAGAGCGCAGAGAGCACGCTTCTCCGTCTCGCTCAGAGTGTCGGCGTAGAGGTCGTCTAATTTGTGCCGTACCACGCCCGAGGCGTTCTTAATCATGTGGATAAAGGCACTGCTCTCTCCGTGCAGGTCGCTTACGAAATGTTCTGTCCCTTTGGGTAGCGAGAGTATTGCCTTTAGGTTGATCAACTCTGTTATAACGGCTTTGCTGTCGGGGAATTTCTCACTGAGCAGTTGCAGGTAGCGGCTGTCTCGTCGAACCTCTTCTATCTGTTCTTCGTAGGCGTGCCCCTGCGAGTCCGTGTGGTGTATGCGCATAGGTGTCTATCGGATGAAACTGGTTCGTTGGCGGGGTTCGGGTGTCGGTTTGTCTTCGGGTTGCATACCGCGTAGCATCCATGCCATGTTGCGGGCGAGGGTACGCATGGTCTGCAACCCCTCGAGGTCTTGTGTCGCTTCGCCTTTGGCTGCACCATGTACGCTGTTCCAATACTGCGAGGGTACAACGGGCATATTGTTTATAGTGAAGTACTTATTCAGTCGGTCGAATGCCGAGCCAGCACCTCCTCTTCGGCATACAGCCACAGCCGCTGCCGGCTTGTAGGCGAGTAGCGTACCGCATGAGTAGAACAGCCGGTCGAGTAGTGCACAGAGCGACCCGTTGGCACCACCGTAGTATACGGGTGTGCCTACTATCAGACCGTCTATGCCCTCTGTAAGTATCTCTTGCAGTCGGTCGTATACTTCGTCCGAGAAGACGCAGCGTCCTTTCTCCACGCAGCCACCACATCCTATGCAGCCCCGCATAGGATGTGTGCCTATCTGCACCATGACGGTGTCTACTCCCTCTCGGTGGAGGGTGTTCTCGACTTCCGTAAGGGCAATGGTCGTGTTGCCGTTCTGCCGCGGACTGCCGTTCAACAGTAAAACTCTCATTTTGAATCTCTTTATTTCACTTCGTTAATCAGTTCTTTGCCGTCTGCAAAGTCTTTGATATTCTGTAGGGTAGTGGTTGCGATATTAGTCAGAGCCTCTCGGGTGAAGAAGGCTTGGTGTGAGGTCAGCAGTACATTGTTGAAACTCAGCAGTCGGGCAAGCGTATCGTCCTCGATGATGTTGTCGGATATGTCTTCGTAGAAGTAGTCGCCCTCCTCCTCGTATACATCGAGTGCCGCCGAACCGATGTGTCGGCTCTTGAGACCTTGGATGAGTGCCTCGGTGTCTATCAGTCCGCCACGCCCGGTGTTTACTATCATCACGCCCGGCTTCATCTTCGCTATTGTCCTGGCGTTAATCATGTAGTGGTTCTCTTGGGTCAGCGGGCAATGCAGGGTGATGATATCTGCCTCGTGGAGCAGGGTGTCTATGTCCGTGTATTCCAGTCCGTTCTTTGCAGCAAAAGCGGTGTCGGGGTAGGGATCGTAGCCCAGTATACGCATACCGAATCCCTGCAGCAGTTCTATTAGCACTTTGGCTATTTTTCCCGTTCCTACTACGCCTATGGTCTTGCCATAGAGGTCGAATCCGAGCAGTCCTTGCAGGGAGAAGTTACCGTCGCGTGTGCGTGCAGAAGCGCGTGGCAAGTGGCGGTTGACGGCTAATATCAAGCCGAGTGTGAACTCTGCAATGGCGTGGGGCGAGTAAGCGGGTACACGCACTACGCGTATCCCTGCTTTGTGAGCGGCGGCGATGTCCACATTGTTGAACCCCGCACAACGCAGGGCGATGAGTTTGACGCCCATTCGTCCCATTTCTGCGATTAGGTCAGCCGTGAGCGGATCGTTTACAAAGACGCAAACGGCAGACGCCCCCTGTACAAGCAGGATGTTATCGTGCGTAGGGTGTGCTTTGTAGTATTTGAGTTCAAACCCAAAACGCTTGTTTCCTGCTTGGTCAAGACTTTGATTTACAAGGTCAAAGACCTCTTGGTCGTACCGCTTGGTACCAAAAAAAGCAATCCGTATCATAGTTCGGCTATTGTGTATGCTGTTGTGTTACAAGGGGACGCGTGTCGTGCCCTCCGTGGAGTGCGATAGTTCCCCTGTGGACGGCTATTGCTTGGCGGAGAAAGCGAGGGCGTAGAGACGCATCTGCTTGAGCATTGCCACCAAGCCATTGCTGCGGGTAGGGGAGAGGTGTTCACGGAGATTGATACGATCGATGAAATAGAGGTCGGCTTGCACGATCTCCTGCGGCGTATGGTCGCTCAGTACATGGATAAGCAACGCTACGATGCCTTTCACAAGAATGGCATCCGAGTCGCCGTGGTAAAGGATATGCCCGTCCTGCATCTCTGCCGTGAACCATACTTTGGACTGACAACCGTCAATCAGGTTCTGCTCTGTGCGGTCGGCCTCAGGGAATGCCTCCAGGCTATTGCCATAGTCGATAAGGAGCGAGTAACGATCCATCCAGTCATCAAATGCCGAGAACTCGTCAATGATTTCGTCTTGTATTTCGTTGATAGACATCTTTTCTAATTATGAATTATGAATGAAGAATTATGAATTGTTTTTTCCTCTTAGTTGCTGAATGAGTTCGTAGAGTCGGGTGGCGATACGCTCGTCTGCTTGCTCGTCGCAGTCCCCCATCGGGGCATCGACTATATAATCCGCTTGTTCGTAGAATGGTGCACGAGATGCCAAATGGGGTGTAATGAATTGCAGCAGTTCTGCTTCGGTATGCCCTTGCAGTACAGGGCGTTCACTCAGGTCGGTGAGTGCCAAGCGCTTTGCCAAATGCTCCGGCTGCCAGCGGATGTAGATGCTGGTACCTAATTCGTGCAAGCACTCCATATTGTCCTCCCAGCAGGGGTAGCCGCCTCCCGTGGCGTAAATAACTCTATCCATAGGCAGTTCTGCGAGCGTCTCGATGACCTCTTTCTCTTTGTGGCGGAAATCCTCAATACCGTAGTTGCGTATATAGTCTGCCGTACTGATATTGTAGAACTCTCTGAATGCATCGTCCAGATTGACAAAGTGCCAACCTAACTTATCGGCGAGAAGACGACCTGCAGTCGTTTTCCCAGCACCCATATAGCCTATCAAATAAACAGGTAGTTCCATTGTCGTATAGTTTAGAGGCTCTGTTTCTCAATAGATTTACGCTCGGAGTCATCGAGTATCTCCATAGTATTATCCCGCCAGAGGAGTACCCCGTTTTCAATATATGCTTCGGGGAAAATACCGTCTGTGGCAGGCAGTAGGGGGCGGAGGATGCGTCCGTCCGTGCTGTATATTGCCGCCACCGAAGAGCAAACGGGAGCGCATACCGTGCGCACTACGAGGAGACTGTCTGTATAGTCAACGAGGTCGAGGTAGCAACTGTCCGCCATCTGTAGGCGTGTGTGGTTGTTGTCTATTGCCAATATCTCGGGCATATAGCCCAATGCCTGTGCATCACGCACCCACTGTCCTACAAAAGGTGCATAGGCATACGCCCGACTAAACACAAGGGCAACAAACAGAGAGAAGAGAAAGCGTTTCAAAATAATAATTAATATGCAGGGTTGGGGAGTTTTTTCTTGTGTAGTTTTCGATGTATTTTGTCGTGTGGTGTTTGGTTGGGTAGTAAAGACGGTATTCAATACCGTTTCTACCGTATTGCATTGGTCGTCTGTAGTAGTGCGCTACCTTTGGTGTCCTCCCTGCATCCTCCTTACTTTGGAGGATAGTCTACAAGGCTAATTAGTCCAATAAGGCAAATTTAGCCTTTGCATTGCGAATTATGCGTTGTTGGTCGTCTGAGGCGACACACCACCATTTACCTTGTGCATAATTGACTCTGCATTGTCCAGTAAGGTTACTGCGTAGGCGGCGATGCCCTCTTTGCGACCGACAAAGCCGAGATGTTCGGTGGTAGTGGCTTTGATAGATATTGCGTCTTCACTTACCCCCATTACCTCAGCCAAACAGGCTTGCATTTTTGGTATATAAGGACTCAGTTTGGGGGCTTGAGCGCAGACAGTGCAATCGCAGTTGCCGAACTCAAATCCCGCCTCACGCACCATCGCCATAACGCGGCGGAGCAGTATCTTCGAGTCGATACCCTCGTACTCGTTGCCCTTGGTATCGGGGAAATGATACCCGATGTCCCGCATGTTTGCCGCCCCGAGAATGGCGTCGCAGAGCGCATGTATCAGTACATCGGCGTCCGAGTGTCCCAGCAGCCCTTGCTCCGAGGGGATAACAATTCCCCCCAACCACAATGTGCGGTTGGGGGCAAAGGAATGTACATCGTATCCGAATCCGATTCGCATACGCACAACTTATTTTTTACGATTGTCAACCAAGTCTTTGATACCAGCGAGGTCGAAGCCAAGGGTGAAACGCATCGTCTGGTCGAGCGGATTGGTCGATGCCAAGCCTATGCAGTAGGCTACATCGAGCGAGAAAATGCTCAAGTGGAAACCTGCACCTACGGTCAAGTAGTTTCGGTTACCCTTGTAGAAGTTCTCGTAACTATAGCCGAAACGGGCAAAGAACTGCTTGTTGTATGAGTATTCGAGACCTGCACCCCAGCGTACCTCTTGGAACTCCTCCAATGCTCCGCCCGGCGCATCGGCAAAGGACTGGAATATACCCTTAACGGACGAGAGGTTGGTATAGCCAGCCGTACTCCACTCACCTTCTGTGTCTAACCCGTCCGCATATTTTGACTTACGCGAAGGTACCATCAGTTTGTCGGCTTGAACGCCAAAGGTCAGGCTGTTGTACTTGTCGAAAGGCAACTCGTAGTTGACACCGATACGCATCGTGGCAGGGATGAAGTTCGAGGTGGCTCCCTTGTCGTACGACATCTTGCCGCCGAGGTTCTTGAGCGTGAAGCCCAGCGAGAAGTAACTCGGCCCCATAGGCAACTCGATAGGCTGGCGATAGTAGAGGGCAATGTCGGCTGCCATAGTCCATGCGGGATACATCTCGCCTGCCGAAGAAGTAGAGGTGTTGACTCCGTTATTCAGGTCGGAATACATAAAGCGCAGGGCTACCGACATACTGACATACTCATGCAACTTGCGGAAATAGGCAAGATCGAGCGACCACTCGTTCGGGCGTACCGTACCCCATTCGCTGCCTGATGCGTCCTGCAGTTGGACATCGCCGAGAGAGAAATAGGTGAACGAAGCTGCAATACCGCCACCGAGGTCGCCGAAATTGTAATAGCCTGCAATGTGTGCAAGGTCGATGTCGCTCACCAACTTGCGCAACCACGGGGTGTAGTTGGCGGTGATACCGCCTTTGCTCTGCATAAAGGAGTATTTGGCAGCGTTCCAGTACATGGAGTTGAGGTCGGCATCGGTAGCAACACCTATATCGCCCATACCAGCCGAGCGGGCATCGGGAGCAATGCTCAACGAAGGCATGGCGGTGATTAGCGGGTTCAGTGTTTCGTCGACTGCATGGGCCGTTTGTGCCAATGCAAGGAGAGTAATCAAAGATAGAATGCTCTTTTTCATTATGGTAAATGGTGTAATTTAGTTCTGTTAATAGGGTAGGGCACAAAGGTATCGTCGCTGGTTGTTATGTGCGAAGATCGGATGCGCCCGTTTGATAAAAACAATTCGCATTAAAATCTTGCTGAGATTTGCTTCATAGGCTTCGCAGGGTCATTGAACAACCACTATCTTGCCCGACTTGGACGAGTAGCGGGTGTTTTCTGTTTTGATACGCATATTATACATATAGATTCCAGGTTGCAAGCCCATCTCACCCATATTGAGTTGGACTTGGTCGGGGTTCTTCATATCGGTTTTCCACACAAGGTGTCCTGCCATATCGTAGATGAGAATTTGAGTCTCTACAATCATATCCGGCTGGTCGTACTGCACTACGAGGTTCAAGAGACCTGTTGCCTGTACGGGGTTTGGATACGAAACAATAGAGTAGATGTTAGGTGCTGCACCTTTCTCTACAACGAAATTGAGAGTGGCGGTGCTGCTATTGTTCAGCAAATCCCATGCGCGGAACGAAAGGCTGTGTACACCCTCTTCGAGTTCCTGCATAAGGTAACTGACTTGTCCTTTCTGGTAACTGCCGTCGGCAGAGGAGAAGAACTCGTTGAGTACATAGGTGTACTTGGAACTGTTGTCCACCACGAGCATGAGGTCGTGCCCGATACCCGTACCTACCGTGTTAATACCATTCTCGTCTTCTATGTCAGCGAAGAAACGCGGTGTCTCGTAGGTAGTGCCCCCGTCACGGAACGCCGGTGTATTGAGATAGAGCGAGATAGCAGGACCCAGGGTATCCTGCTTCAGCACAGAGCCGGAGCCGCCTATAATAAAATCCTCGAAGTGCCCTACGCCCTCAGCAACTGCCGTTGTATCGTAGGCATAGTAAACGATGCGCCCATTGCCGTAGTTGTAGCGGATGTCCTTGGGTGTCATAAAGACATAGGAGAACTTGCCGTCCTGTACATTTGCCGTTCCGCTGAAAAGGCTGTTGGGGTAGTCGTTGTAGGTAACATACTGTTTCTTGCTCTCGTCGGTCTCGTCGTTGTCGCGTGTCGTGATACGCTGCATCTTGTCGTAGATGGTGATATTCACTTTGCCGTTGAACCAGTCTGCCACCGCACCGTCCGAATCGATGACTTCGCCTTCTACCTGCTGTACATCCAAGGCGTGGAGAGTATCTATCTTGGTAGTGGTATTGACCTGATAGGCAGTAGGATAGGCGAGATGCAATGCGGGGTCTCCCAGCAATATATAGGGCATCTTGTTCTCGTCCGTACCCGTCATATTCTTGGCTATAGCGAGCGCACGACCGATGGTCATGTCGTAGGAGAAGACATCCTTATGCCCGAAGAGTGTATCACAGAAGTTCCGGTTAATATAGGTGTTCTGCGTAGCATATACCGTACGCCCAGCGGAAATAACCCCTATGGCACCGCCATTGGCATTGAGCACGGCTTCTTCTGCCGAGCAACGCTTGCCAGAGTCGAAATGAGCAAAACTGCAAGTAGCGAGCATCCAAAGCGCCTGATTCTTGTTGGTCATCTTTCGGATACTGCTCAGGTTCATCATCCCCTCGTTGGTAATAGCGTTGTATCCGCCATGCCCCGAGTAGTTCATATAGAGTGCCCCGTTTTGCAACAGGTTGTCGAGTTTGTTCTTCGCCAACGGGTAACTCTCGCCCGAAGCGTCGGTCTCCTGCGGATAGGCGTCGAGGTATATCTTGTTGACAATGAAGTCGGGGTTCTTGCTGCGGACACGCTCACCGCCCTCTTCTGCTACACGGGTATGCAGGTTGTGGTCGCCATCGTCTGCCAAGAAAATCAGTTGCTGTTTCCATTTTCCCGGGGTGGTATTCGTAATATAGGCAACCAGTTTGTCCACTACCTGTTGTGCCTCTTCGAGTGTATTGACCGGCAGTCGTCCCACACCGATGTCCATGCGTCCCTGGGTATCGCTCTCCCCCTCGTTGTCATCGAGGAAACCGAAATAGTCGTCAGTCGCATAGGCTTTGGTCTCGACCGTAGAATTCTTGGCTTGGTAGGTGAGTAGTGTATTTTGCCCCGAGGCGGTAAGCAATTTGCGGTTGTCGAATGTGCCGTCGCCTACCAGACACAGCCATTGCGGCTTCTGATTGGCGTCCGTACCGCGGTCGTAGAGCATCTTCATCAGCCAACGGTATGCCGTAGCATCGGGCGTGCCGCTCGAGAACTCATTGTATACCTGTTGGTCGGTGACAACCGCCCATGTGATGCCCTCCTTCTGCTCATGCGCCTGTGCAAGACGAGTTGCCTCGCCGACAAACCCGGCAGGGCAGATAAGTACATAGTCGATATTTTTCAACGCATGCAGATTCTGGGTGGTGATACTGCCTACCACAGTAGGTGTAAGAAAACCGCTGCCGTTGGTATTGACCGCTATATACTCCTGTATGCCGTCTTGGTTAGAACCCGAGAAAGTAAGTGTAGAGCCCTCCAAAGTAGCCGGTACGCGCACGATAGCGGCACGGTCGGTGATATTCCAAATCTGGGTATACGCAGTGGCATTGGTAAGCGTATAGGTGAGCGGAGTGGACTTGGCGTAGTTAGCCGAAGTACGGAACGGCATGGCACTCCCCTCCATTCGCAAGGCACAAGTGGCCGTAAGTTCTATGTAGTTGAGATAACCGACTGCGCCTGCTCCCTGGTTGGAGTAGGACAACTCCACGGTTTGCGTGGCAGCAGCAGCGGGATAGTTCTGATTGAATGTAGCCAAATAGCCTTTGGTATAGAAGTCGCCTACATAGATGGAATCCACACGCATGGTATTGCTCTTGCCGTTCAGGGTCAGCGTGTAGTATGCCACCCGCCCCGAGCAGTTGGCTACCTCCGAGCGTACACGCAGTTCCCGGTCGGTATTGCAGTTGGGAGTAGAAAACGAGAAAGTACGCGTAGCTGTGGTAGCACTGAACATCTCGCCGTAGAACTCGCGCCCACCGCCATCAATCCCACTCTCACGGTCGAGGAGATTGACCAAATCCTGCTCGTGAACCTGGTAGTTCTGGTATGTATTGACTGCAGTAGCCCCCTCGGCAGATACTGCTTCAGCGGTAGGAAGCAGATTTTGTACGCCTGCATTGTCGCTCAAGAAATAGTAGCCGTAGTCTGAATAGGGGTTGCGGGTATGGATGAATTGCATACCGTTGTACGCCCATGTGGTGGTGCCTTGCCCATAGAAGAGAATATAATCGCCGGCACCAAAGACTCCATCCGAACCCTTTTCCATATAGAAAGCCACTGCGGGGAGATCGTCTATCTTCTTTTGGGAGAAATCTTGCGATAGCATGGCACCTCCGTAGCCATAGACACGCACATTCGCAGGATTGCCTATCCCTGCGGCTTGCAGGTCTTCGTAGGTAAGGCGATAGATACCGCTCTCACTGATACGGATTTTCACCCACGAGCCACTGCTCAAAACAGACTGCTCGGCATAGGTATGGATACCGGCTGTAGCACGAAGCGCAAAGCCCGTAATAAAGAAGAGTATGGGAAGTATTTTCTTCATGTAGCGTATGTTTGTGGTCTCGTTGTACCCTTGTTTTGGCCTTGTTGTGTCCCGAACGGAGCAGGGTAGTGTGCTTGTCGGGAGTGGCGTGTGGGTTATTTGATTTTACAATACAGCACCTCGTCGGCACCGCAATAGGCGTGTAACACTTCGTTGGTAACTACCGGTGCGGCAGCAAGCCGATAGGGGATATACAGGATATCGCCTTGGCGCAGGGTCATTATCCGGCTTGCACGGTGTACAGCCTCTTCCGCCGAGAGAAGCAGTGCCGTGGTATTCACTTCCTGCTCCGTCCCCTTCGCCGTTTCGTACACCCAGCATAGGGACGGTATAGCATCTGCCAGCGTCTGCACTTCGCCTGCCTGCTGCGGGAGAAAAGTACCGATGGCAAACGAGAAATCGAACGCACGGGCTGTGGTATCGCTCTTGCCTGCACGCTGTGCTGACAAGAGTGTATCGTAGGCGCAGAAATCGATTGCCGGCGCTACGGCATCGTAATACCGACTTGCGAAGCGGGGTTGGATATTCTTGCCCACCCGACAAATGCGCAGTGCGACAGCGGGAGTATATCGCAGGTCGTTCGTCCAGTCGGGGATAAACATCGGCTTACGCCCGTTCAAAAGCGAAGAATCGCATTTGAGTACCATATCTGCGTCCTCCGAATCCGCCATCGCCGACGGCTGCCCGCCTTCGAAAGGTGGCTGCAAGGGAGCGTATGTAAAGCCTATGATTTTCACGATGCTGCTGTTCTTGTTTGGTTTTCGGGGTGTGTGCGTGTCGCATAGCCCATACAGCACTAACACGGACAATACGCAAAAACCGCGACAAAGTTACTATTTTCTCCCGATATACACAAGTGTGCGGGGGCTTTTCTCTTTTTTTCTTAATCTTAGGCGTGATTTACACAAGAAAGAAACCGACAAGAGACTGCCGGGTGCAGACTCTTGTCGGATGAAGAATGGGTAAGTCGATTGATAAAAAGCGACCGACTTTCTATAGGTTCTATGCATTATAGAGGTTATAGAGAGGATAGCCTAGGCTGCTACGGTGGTTAGTAGGTGTTTCCGCCACCGAGAGCGTGGTAGAGCGTTACTACCGACTGCAGTTCCGCCATCTGGTTGGCTATGCGGGTCAGTTGTGCCGTCAAGAGGCTGTTCTGCGCTGTCAAGACTTCCAGATAGGTTGTGCTACCGTATTGCATCTTGAGCGAAGTGGCTTCCTTCGCACGGGTCAAAGCGTCCACCTGCTTGTCGTAGAATTCGCACTTGGCGTGACAGGTCTGGTAGTTATGCAGAGCATTATTCACCTCGTTACCCGCCGAAAGGACGGTCTGCGAGAATGACAGGATACTCTCACGCTGTTGCGATTTGGCAGCCTTCACCTGGGCAATGTTCCGTCCCGAATTGAAGAGCGGTACGACAAGTCCTGCAGCAAGGCTCGATATCATGGTCATAGGGTCGATAATAGTCCCATACGAGTGGTTTGTCCATCCAAACGAGCCGCTCAGGTTCAGCGAGGGAAGGCAGTTGCTACGCGACAGATTGGTGTTATAAAACGCCCGTGCCATATTCTGTTGTGCTGCCCGTACATCCGGTCGGTTGTAGAGCAGGGATGCGGGTACGCCCACTTCGAGTTCGGCTGGCATCTGCTGTTCGTCGAGTCGCCCGCGCACTATGGTGCGGTGAGTACCTCCCAAGAGCAGGCAAAGGGCGTTCTCGGTCTCCCGAATCTGTTGGCGTGTGTCGAGCACGACGGTCTGAATCTGGTAGTAGGTCGCTTCCATTTGCGTTACGGCTGCCTCGTCCGACATACCCGCCTCTTTCATGCGACGGATAGTGGTCGTGGTCTTTTCCCAAGTTATGGCATTGTCCTCGGCTACTTGCAGTTGTGCGTCGAGCATGAGCAGCGTGTAGTAGGCGTTTGCCACACCAGCGATAAGTCCGCAGCGTGCCGCTTGCTCGTAGTCGAGTGTCTGCTGCTTGGCGGCTTTTGCCCCCCGCAGCGAGTTGAGCGTACGCCCGAAGATGTCTATCTCCCACGATGCGTTAGCCACCAGGTCGTAGGTGCCTTGCTTGATGCTGTATTGTGGCGAGAATCCCGCTTGGGGTGCGATGCTGATGGTCGGCAGGTATGCCAACTGGGCACCACGCAGCGTTGCCTCCGCCTGCTCCACATGCTCGTGGGCAATACGCAAGTCGAGGTTGCTGTCGAGGGCTTGACGAATCAGGTCTTGCAGGAGCGGGTCGGTGAACAGTTGCTCCCATTCCAGTGCGGCAAGGCTCGATGCCGTATCCGACAGGGCAAGGTCGCCATAGAGTGTGCTATCCACACTCTCGACGGGCTTATACTTGCCGTAGATACCGCAAGAGGGGAGTGTAGAGGCGAGGAACGCCACTGCCGCAAGGGTATATAAGGTATGTTTTATGCTTTGTTTCATAGTGCATGAATCTTAATAATCGTACATTTTGATTTTCTGTGGGCTACCTTACGGGTTGGTAACGAGTTCCTAACGAGTTGGTAACGAATTTCGGAAGAGAGATATAAGACTGCTATAATAGAGGTATAACGATGACAATCTTAATCAGAGTTATTTTTCGTCTTCCGTATGCTGCAGTTCCCGAACCGCTCCGCAAGATAGTCCAGCACAGGGTGTTAGTCCATAGGGGTGGTATTGCGTTTCTTGCGGTGCTTCTCGTCGAGGTGTTGGAATACCACGAAGAGGGCAGGCACCATGAAGAGCAAGGCCAGCGTACCGACGACACTACCGCCGACAACACCCGTACCGAGGCTTCGGTTACCGTTTGCACCTACACCCGTGGCTGCCACCATAGGAAGCATACCGAAGATAAGGGTCATGACGGTCATCATAATCGCACGCAGACGCGCACCCGCTGCATCGGTCGCTGCTTCTTGCAGGCTCTTGCCCGCCTTGCGGCGCTCGGCTGCATACTCGGTAATCAGAATCGCCGTCTTGCTCAACAGACCGATCAACATGATGATACCCGTTTGCAGGTAGATATTGTTCTCCAGTCCGCAAATTTTGGTCAGCAGGAACGAACCCATCAGACCTACCGGCACGGCAATAAGAATGGCGAGTGGCAAGCGGAACGACTCGTAGAGGGCTGCCAGAATCAGGTAGATAAGCACGAGGCAGATAAGGAATATCATCGCCGTGCCCGTGTTGGACGATTGGCTTTCCTCACGCGTGATACCTCCGTAATCGACTGCATACTGGTGGGGCAGTACCTCGGCGGCTACCTCTTTGGTGGCACGGATGGCATCACCTGTCGAATAGCCTGAAGCCGGCATGGCACTGACCGAAATGGAGTTGTAGAGGTTGAATCGCGTCAGGTTGCTCGAGCCGTAGATACGGCGCAGGGTGACAAACTGCGACAGCGGCGCCATCTCTCCGCTATGGAGGCGGACAAAGGTGTTGTCGAGGCTGCGCTCATCGATACGCTGTTGCGGGTCGCCCATAATCTGCACCTTATATACTTTACCGAATCGGTTGAAATCGCTCACATACTGACCGCCGTAGTAGCCCGCAAGGCACGACAGCACCTCGTTGGCAGTGATACCCGAGCGTTGGCACTTGACGGCATCCACATCGACCTCCCACTGCGGGAAGTTGAGGTTGAACGAGGTGAACGCCACGCTGATTTCCTTGCGCTCGTTGAGTTTGCCGATGAACTGTTGTGTATAGGCATATAGGTCGTTGATGTCGCCGCCCAACTTGTCCTCTACATTGATATCCAGTGCGTTACCCGTACCGTAACCGGCAATCTGTGCCGGTGCCATGGCAAATATCTTGGCGTCTTTGATGTCCGCCGTCAGGGCATAAACTTTCTGTATGACGGTATTCACATCCTGTCCCTTGTGGGTACGCTCGTCCCAGTCTTTGAGTTTCAGAATGACATTGGCTGCAGCCGACGACTCGCCCGAAATCATACCGTAACCGGCCACACTACATTCCTCTTTCACTTCCGGAATGGTGGCGAGGCGTTTCTCCACAACGCGCAGAATCTCGTTGGTCGTGGCAAGCGAACTTCCCGGAGGGGTATCGATATTGACCATCACGGTGCCGAGGTCTTCTTCCGGCACAAGCGAGGTCTTGGTAGAGCGCATAAGCATAACCATCAGTCCGATACCAAGCACGGCAATCACAAAACATGTCCACGGGTGGCGAATCAGTACGCCGGCGCCTTTCTGGTACCGCTTGGTGAGCCATTCCATACCGCTGTTGAATTTCTCGGCGAAACGGAACGACCAGCGCTTCCAACCGCGTAGGTTATTGATATTGGTCTCTTTGGGGCGGAGCAGTAGCGCACAGAGTGCAGGGCAGGTAGTTAGCGAGTTGAGTGCCGAGATACCGACGGCCACCGCCATGGTAAGACCGAATTGACGATAGAAAATACCGCTCGTACCACCAATGAAACTGACAGGAATAAACACCGCCATGAAGACGAGTGAAGAGGTGATGATAGCCACTGCCACATCTTTTGTACCATATACGGCGGCTTGGAACGGGTTGCGATAGCCCGCATCGAAACGGCTGTGCACCGCCTCGACCACCACAATGGAGTCGTCCACCACCGTACCGATGACCAGCACGAGGGCGAAGAGGGTAATCAAGTTGATAGAGAAGCCGGCAACCACCATGAAGGCAAATGTACCGACCAGCGAAACGATGATACTGACAAAAGGTATCAGGGTCGAGCGCCAGTCTTGCAAGAAGAGCAGCACAATCAGAATGACGAGCAGGATAGCCTCTATCAGTGTCTTGACCACATTCTTGATGGACGCATAGAGGAAGTCGTTGGTGGACATCATCTGCGTCACTTTCACGCCCTTAGGCGCTTCTTTCTGCACTTTCTCGAGCAGGGCGTCGATGTTGTTGTTGATTTCCGTGGCGTTGGAGCCGGCGGTTTGGAACACCATACACTGTACACCCGGGTGTCCGTTTTGGCGGCCGTCGTAGGCGTAACTTTCCTCGCCCAGTTGGATGTCGGCGATGTCACGCAGGCGCAGCACCTCACCGTCTGCCGTTGAGCGAATGACGATATTGCCGAACTCTTCCGGGGTCTGCAGACGCCCTTTGTATTTCATCGTGTATTGGTATGCCTCGTCCGAGTTCTCGCCGATGGCACCTGTGGCAGACTCGATGTTCTGTTCTGCCAGGGCAGCGGTTACATCGCTCGGCACGAGTTTGTATTGTGCCATCACATCGGGCTTCATCCATATACGCATGGAGTAACTTCCGCCCAGTACGACCAACTGTCCCACACCTTGAATACGAAGCAACTCGGGCTTGATGTTGATGTTGATATAGTTGGTCAAGAAGGTCTGGTCGAAGGTGTCGTCCGGCGACGATACGGTGAAAATTTGCAGCATACTGGTCTGTCGTTTGAAGGCCTGTACACCGACTTGCTTCACCTCACTCGGCAACTGTGATGTGGCGGACGAGATTTTGTTCTGTACATTCACGGCCGCCATATCGGGGTCAGTACCTTGCTTGAAATAGACCAGAATTTCCGCAGTACCGGAGTTGGTGGCGGTAGAGGTCATGTAGGTCATGTTCTCCACACCGTTGATAGCCTCCTCCAGCGGGGCAATTACGGCTTTCTGCACCGATTCGGCGCTGGCACCGAAGTATTGGGTCGTCACCATAACGGTAGGCGGTGCTATATCGGGGTACTGCTCAATAGGCAGTGTCTTGAGTCCGATAACACCCACCAGCACTATCAGAATCGATATCACCGCCGATAGCACCGGGCGTTCTATAAAGGTTTTTACATTCATAGGTTGATTTGATTATTTACGAATTGACAATGTGTTTGCTCTGTGCGCTTACTCATCTGTAACGATTGCCGCAGAGCATATAATTCCTAATTCCTAAATTCTTAATTAGCAATAGCCGTTCCTTCTTGCAGCAGAGCCACACCTTCGGTTACAATCGTGTCGCCGGCGTTGAGTCCGCTCTCGACGACATACTCTTTGCCGCCGTTCAGTCGGGTTACTTGGACGATGGTCGAGATCGCCTTGCCGTCCACTACACGATAGACAAACACCTTGTCTTGTACCTCAAATGTGGCGGTACGCGGGATGAGCAGGGCTTGCTGTCGCGTTTTTTGGAGAATGATGTTTCCGGCACCGCCCGAGGTCAGCAGTCCGCCCTTGTTCGGGAACTCGGCACGCACGCTGACCGTTCCGGTCGATTGGTCAATCACGCCCGATACGGTTTCAATCTTGCCTTTTTCGCTATACTCGCTCCCATCGCTCAGCACAAGGCGAACTTCCGGCAGGTTCTTGAGTGCTGCCTCTTTGCTGCCGTATTGGCGTGCCAGGCCGAGCCATTGATTTTCGGTCATGGAGAAATAGATATACATCACCGAGTTGTCGCTCACGGTGGTCAGCGGGGTCGGCATCGAGGGCGATACCAGCGCACCCACACGCAGCGGCAGTGTTCCTATGACACCGTCGCTCGGGCTTTTCACTTCGGTATAGCCGAGGTCGTTCTTGGCGATGACCAGCGCAGCCTGGGTCTGTGCCAGAACGGCTTTGGCACTCAGGTAACTGTTTTCAGCCAACTGTAGGTCGTAGAGCGAGATGACGCTGTCGGCGTACAGTTGTTTTTTGGCGTTGTACGACAACTCTGCCGTAGCAACGCTCGATTTGGCTACCTCAACATTGGCCTCGGCGGTCTCTAAGGCTGCACGGAAAGGCACTTGGTCAATTATGAACAGCACTTGTCCTTTATGCACCCGCTCGCCTTCGCTTACGCAGAGTTTGGTCAGCGTACCCGATACTTGCGGCATAATGGCGATGTCTTGGCGACCACGCACCGAGGCGGAGTAGTTCTCCTCGATAAGGCAGTCTTGCGCCGTTACCACCATGGTTTTGTTGGTGGCTGCTTGTTCTTGCTGTTGTTCGGAATTGTGGCAGGCACTAAGTCCTATGCACACTACGCCCACAAGGGCAATGAATAGTTTTTGTTTCATATTATAATATCTTGTCTATATATTTTGTCTTTGGGTTGTCTTTTTGTTGTTCGAATTTCTGTATTCTCTGTATTCCCCTCCCTTTGGAGGGGGTAGGGACGGTCGTGGAGTTCTTATGTCCCCTTTTTGGATGGTGTGTGTGGGGGGCGGGACATCACTTATGTACATAAAAAAAGCCCATCTATAAATGGTATAGATAGGTTTCTGTACATGTTCGCTTTTTACCACGACTATAGCCTCGAACAATCGCTCACGCGGACGGACGGGCTACGAACTCCCTATTCGGGAATCATTTCCATGCACCTATGGCTCACTTGTTTATGTCAATTTCTCGGCGGGTGGCAGCGTATGTAATGCGTACAATCTCAATAAATGTATGCGGTGTGTACAACCCGAATGAATTGTGAGAATGTTGCTCGATCCAAGTAGATATTTCGGATGTACCGAATGGTTTCTACGGATGGGCTGTGCATTGCTCTGCGTCCTGCCGACAAATCACTTTTTCAATCCCCTTTTTTCGACTCGCCCACAGGCTGCAAAAACTGTGCCAAATTTGCATGGCATGATAGCCTTTGTTAACCTTTGCCGATTAGCCTCTCATCTCGGACGTATCGCCCTACCATTACCCTACCACTTTAGGTTTTTGTAAGGGTCTTAGTAGACCTATTTTAACACAAAATAGGATTTTTTTTTCGTGTGTATCTCTATTTCTGTGTATGGGGCTTTTGAGTATGGTGTAACATCGTGTGGCAGGTGTCTGTATCTCTCCAATTTGACCTATACGCCTCAAGTGTGGGGTTTACGCAGTTATTTCAGAAAATAAATTTTGGGGATTAGACAGTAAAATGGCAAAATAAATTGGGGAATTCGGCGTTTCCTAACGGAAATAGTCGGCTTGGATGAGTTTGTCGGAAAGTTGGTAGGCACGGGGTTCGGTTAGGGGGCGATGTGCACAGGCGGATGTGTCCAATAGGTCGGCACCAAAGCCCTGCCAGTAGTATGCTTCGCCGCCGATACGGTGCAGCAAGGTGGGGTAGGCGTCCATTTGATAGGTGAGCGTATCAATGACAGTTTTCTCTTGTATAGTAGGTGAATAGACCACGAGGGTAGTGTATGCTTCTTGGGGCGTAAAGTCCAGACCCGTCTTATCGCAGTAGGTCTGAAACTCCTGCCGTTGTGCGGGGTTAAGGATAATATGGTCTCCCATAATGCCAATGGTGGTGTTATGGAGCGTAGAATCGGTGTCTATTCGCAGCAAGAACGCACCCCAACACGAATCGGTGTAGTGCAGACTATGGAGATAGTTCGCCATAGCCGTCGGCATATCTGTCGGGAGGTTAGGCACGGGGTAGATTGTAGAACTTGCCTCAAAGGGTGTGTGTGTCGCCATAGTAATTGCCAATATATAGTCGTAGTGTGTGGCAATGCTGTCTAATAGCGTAAAGGTGCGTGCATCACGAGAAGAGGAATTGAGATAGGCGGTATCGATATGGTAAGCGAGGTTCATATTGTACTGATTCCATATCGAGAGTGTCCCTGGTTGTATCATGGCTGTTCGTTCGTATGGCTCACTCAATGAGGGGAATACATGATTGGCAAAGCGATTGCAGACAGCACCTTCTGCTACGGGGAGCAGACCTGTATTGAATATCATCTGCCCGTCGCCCGATTGTCCACCTTTGGTTTGGCTTTTAACTCGGGTGGCGTGGAGAACAGAGGGGTGTTGGTCGATAAACCTACATAGATTAGGCGTAATATCGGGGCGTATTGCCCATGTTTCCAAACTCTCTACGAGAATCAAAACAAGAGGTGTAGCGGGCTGTGTTACTGTGTTGTATGGTTGAGTGAATAGGGCAATGTCGGATAGTTCTTCTTCCGTTAGGTGAGGCTTTTTTTCGAAAGGTATTGCCCCCAAGTGTTTCATATCGTACGCAAAGGCGTGTAGGGCAGAAAGATTTTGTGGTATTCTTTCATTGATGTCCGATCGGAAAATATCATCGATAAAAGACTCTTGCAAACTGCAGAAATAAAAATGGTGTCGGTGTTGATAGAGATTGCAAGTGGTTATGTCTGCTATGAGGCTGACTGTGAGTACGACAGCGAAACCGAGTAGGCTGTGCTTTTCTGTATGAAAGAGATAGACGGCAAGGATAGTGAGAAGCGTAGGAACGAGTAGCCACCCCATATAGGCATCCATATACATAGGCAGGCAATCCCAAAAACCGTCCATATTGCCAAGCAATAAAAAGGAGTGTGCGCCGATGAATATGCGAGTGGAACGGTAGTAAATGAGTTCGGCAATAATCCATACATTGACCAAGAGAGAGACTACAATAGTCCATCCTTTGCGGCGCGTGAGGAATACAAAGGCGGCAAGAAAAAACGATATGCCTATCTTAGGCAAATAGTATGACCAAAAGGCAGCGGGATTTTTCCATAATGAAGATACCATAATCGAGTGGAAGGCTGCCCAATGGAATAGCATACATTGCATAAACAGACTGAACGCAAACAGGCAAAAGAGGTAGAAAGTGGCGTACTTGGATTGTCGGCAGGCGGTAACGATGCGCCCAAAGGAAGAATTTTGTTTCATATCAGTGGAATATGTTTTTGCGATGTTGCGTTCTTGCTGCACATCGAAATTCCACTCCGCTATGTGTCTTGCTTTGCTATATGGCGTATAGAAAGGCTACCTTATATACAAAAAAGCGTGGAAATCGACTGCCGCCGTTTCCACGAGTAGAGGTCTTCGCATTACCTGTTTTCCTGAGAAGCGGCAACGCGAAACCCACGCCTATATGTTACATCATACGCCCGAACACCCATGTACCTGCAGTAGGTACACAGCACAGGTGTATGCATATACATACAAAACGAAGGCGTTCTTCGTTGCTTGCTCTGAGGAAAAAGTTGAAAGTTGCGAAGTTTCTACTCGTCAGAACCAGCGTTCGTTAAACGCATTAGGTTATGTCTTTGCAAATACAAGCATTGTATTCGCACTGCAAAAGTACTGCATTTTTGTCATACCTGCAAGGGGGAATGTGCATAATAGGTAGAAACTCCCTATATTATACACCAATGCAGAGGTATCGTACGAAAAAAACAGAGGCTGCCGTGTGGCAACCTCTGTTTCTGCATTTGTTGTATTTCCTTTCTCTACGTGGTGGTTTTGTACCTATTAGTTAGATACCGAATGTAATACCCATAGAGTAGGAACTTCCCCTTACTTCAAGTCGTCCTCTACTGCGGCTTGGGCGGCAGCAAGGCGTGCGATAGGCACACGGAACGGCGAGCAAGAGGTGTAGTTCATACCTACACGGGCGCAGAACTTAACCGAACTCGGCTCTCCACCGTGTTCTCCGCAGATACCCGTACGCAATCCCGGACGGACAGCACGACCCTTCTCGACGGCCATCTTGATGAGTTGTCCTACACCGTTCTGGTCGAGAACTTGGAATGGGTCAACTTTCAGTATCTTCTTTTCGAGATATACGGGCAAGAACGAGGCAATATCGTCGCGGCTGTAGCCGAAAGTCATCTGCGTTAAGTCGTTCGTACCGAAGGAGAAGTACTGTGCCTCGGTCGCAATGCGGTCTGCCGTCAAGGCTGCACGAGGAATCTCAATCATCGTACCAACCTCAAACTCTACCTCGGTACCATACTCTTCGAATACCTCTTTGGCGGTCTTTTGGATAATCTCTTTCTGTTGTTTCAACTCGTAGAGAATACCAATCAGCGGCACCATAATCTCCGGCATCGGGTTCTTGCCCTCTTTCTTCAGTTCGCAAGCAGCGGACAGAATAGCACGGGTCTGCATGGCTGTAATCTCGGGGAATGTAATACCCAGACGGCAACCACGGTGACCAAGCATCGGGTTGTTCTCTGCCAGCGAGTTGACGCGCTCTTGTATCTCCTCGACAGAAATACCCATTTCGGCAGCCATTACCTCTTGTCCCTTCAGATCGTGGGGAACGAACTCATGCAACGGTGGGTCGAGCAGACGGATATTCACCGGACAGCCGTCCATAGCCTCGAGAATGCCCTTGAAGTCTGCTTTTTGGTAAGGCAGTAATTTAGCCAATGCTTTCTCACGGCCTGCAGCGTCCTTGGCGAGAATCATCTCACGCATGGCAATAATCTTCTTATCGTCGAAGAACATGTGCTCCGTACGGGTCAAGCCGATACCCTTTGCTCCGAAAGAACGAGCTACTTGTGCGTCGTGCGGGGTGTCCGCATTGGTACGCACCTGTAGGTGCGTGTATTTGTCGCAGAGGTCCATCAGTGCCTTGAAATCTCCGCTCAGTTCGGCTGCACGAGTCGGAATCTTGCCGGCATAGACTTGTCCCGTAGAGCCGTTGAGCGAGATATAGTCGCCCTCCTTATAGGTAACGCCTTCTATCTTGACGGTTTTGGCCTTGTAGTCTACAATAATAGCACCTGCACCCGACACGCAGCATTTACCCATACCACGAGCCACCACAGCTGCATGGCTGGTCATACCGCCGCGTGCAGTCAGGATACCCTCTGCGGCAGACATACCAGCGAGGTCTTCAGGGCTGGTCTCAATACGCACCATAACGACCTTGTGTCCATCTTTGTGCCACTCTTGGGCATCGTCGGCATGGAATACAATTTGTCCGCAGGCAGCACCCGGGCTGGCAGGCAGACCCTGCGTAATAACCTGTGCTTGTTTCAATGCCTCCTTGTCGAAGACGGGGTGGAGTAGTTCGTCGAGTTTGTTCGGCTCACAACGAAGGATAGCTTCTTTCTCTGAGATAACGCCTTCGCGTACCAAATCCATAGCAATTTTGACCATCGCTGTACCTGTACGCTTACCGTTACGGGTCTGCAAGAACCAGAGTTTGCCCTCTTGGACGGTGAACTCCATATCCTGCATATCACGATAGTGGTCTTCCAGTTTCTGCTGAATGGTATTCAGTTCTTGGTAGAGTGCAGGCATTGCTTCCTCCATGCTGGGGTATTTGCTGGCACGCTCTTCCTCGCTTATACCCTGCAGTTTCGCCCAACGGCGGCTGCCCTCGAGCGTAATCTGTTGCGGAGTGCGGATACCGGCTACCACATCCTCGCCCTGTGCATTGACCAAGTACTCTCCGTTGAATAGGTTCTCGCCCGTAGCGGCATCGCGGCTGAAGCATACACCCGTAGCGGAGGTGTCGCCCATGTTGCCGAATACCATTGCCATCACGCTTACTGCCGTACCCCATTCGTCGGGTATGCCCTCCATCTTACGATAGAGAATAGCACGCTCGTTCATCCAACTGCGGAAGACAGCGCAGATAGCACCCCAGAGTTGCTCAATCGGGTCGTTGGGGAAATCCTTGCCCGTCTGCTCTTTGATAGCGGCCTTGAAGCGGGCTACGAGTTGCTTGAGTTCCTCTACATTGAGGTCCTTGTCGAGTTTGATACCACGCTGCGACTTCACCTCCTCGATGATAGCCTCGAATGGGTCGATGTCCTCTTTGTTGACGGGCTTCATACCAAGAACGACATCGCCGTACATCTGTACGAAACGGCGGTAGCTGTCGTACACGAAGTGTGGGTTGTTGGTCTTCTTGACCATACCTTCTGCCACGGTGTCGTTCAAGCCGAGGTTGAGGATGGTATCCATCATACCTGGCATAGAAGCACGCGCACCCGAACGCACACTGACGAGCAGTGGGTTGGTGGGGTCGCCGAACTTGCAGTTCATCAAAGTCTCGATATGCTTAACGGCTGCCACTACCTCATCGTTGAGCAGTTCCATTATTTTCTCTTGCCCTACTTGGTAGTATTCGTTGCAGACATCGGTTGTGATGGTGAATCCCGGAGGAACGGGTACGCCCACCAAGTTCATCTCAGCGCAGTTGGCACCTTTGCCACCCAGTTGCTCGCGCATCTGTGCATTACCTTCGGCCTTACCATTACCGAAAGTATAAACTCGTTTCTTGTTTTCCATTTGTATGTATGTTTTGATTATTTTGTCATGTTGTGTATCGCGAAAAGTATCCATTGCGTGGCAGTTTATTTGCAACGAATGGCTATGGCTGCACTTCGTTAGAAGTGCCGGTGGTGTTATGGGTTTGAAGTGATTGCATTTCGGCTATCTGTTCTTCCGCAGAGCGAGGTGCAATGCGATGGGGTACACCTGTTTGCGTGGTATCATCCCCCCAATCCTGCGGAGTGGCTAACTCAGGGTGGGCAGGAGCATAACAAGCCGTTACCGTGAATGCCACAGAAGTCAGCAAGCAGAGCCGAATTCCCCCTTGCAAGAGAGAATTCAGTTTTGTTTGGAGGTTCTTTTTGTCCATAAAATAATTGAAAATGGTGTAAGTTGGGCTTACTAATAGTGTGTGTTTCTGTGGCAGGTATGGGCAACTTTGTGGCAGATACAAGCGATGCTCCCGTTGGGTACGGGGCAGGAACGCCGTACCTGCGGGTGTTCTCCCTAAAAAGTTTGCAAAGATAATGCTATTTCTCGAGATATGCAACCCCATAGCCCCCTTTTTTCTAAAAAAATATGCTGTTTTCTTGAGAGACGACATCGGCATGCGCAGGTGGGGCGTAGTATGCAGGGAGTACACTAAGGCGGACGGGAAATACCAGCAACAAAAAGAGGCTGCCTTTGTGTGGCAACCTCTCTTTGATTCAGTGTCCGACCTTGCAGTCGGCAGGTCTTTTGTGTAACGGTGCTATGTCCTGTGTCTGTGGGCTTATTCTGCCGCCTCTGCTTCGTGTACGAGCAGGTTCTTAACTTCCCATGTCGAGCAGGTAGAACCCGTAGCGGTCTTGTAGCGGAAAGCGAGCACAATCTCTTGTCCGGCATATTTGCTCAAGTCCATATCGCCCGTATTGACGAAACTCCAACTGTTGCTCTCGGGGTAGTAGTCTTCACCCTCGTTGTAAGCAACCGTTTCCCATGTGCAGGTTGTCACATCGCCGGCATAGTCGGTAGAGACAAGTACTGCGCACTGCTCTTGGCGCTCCTTGAGGTCTGTCGGTCCGTAGTTGATGGCTTGGTCGAAGTTCAAGGCCGGCTTGGTGGCTTTCTTTATCGAGATAGCTGGCGTCAGAAGCCACGACTCTACGGCGTGCGAGGTGCTCGATGCATAGCCCGATGCTTTCATACCATAAGAGGATGCATACGACCATACATAGGTCATACCATCCAGTTCTACATTTTGGATAACGAGTTTGCCTTGACCTTCACCCATGATAGCCTGCTTGTAGTAGATAGTCGAGCCCCATACATCGCTCAGCGAGAAAGTGGTGGTCTCTGTAGTGATTCCGAGATTCTCCACAAATTCTACACCGTTGTAGGTGTATTCGACAGCGGCATAGCCGCTCTTGGCGTTATAAACGACTGCATACTTGGCGTCGGCTTGTGCGTATGGATAGGTGTTCTTGAGGTAGGTCTCAATGACCTCTGTGCTGCTGATATACTTCGCACCGATAGCGGTATATACCTCTTCGGGCAGCACACTCAGGATAACAGACGATTGCTTGTAGGCATTCCAACTTGTGTTGTTGTATTGGTAGAGTACGCTTACCTTGCCGTCTGCCTGTGCTTGTGCCTTGTGGGGAGCAGCAGAGGTCTTCTTTGCGGGACGGAGTTCGGTAATGTAGCAGCCTTTCTGGAACTCATAGACATCGTATTTTGCATAGTATGTAAACAGACCGGTGCCGATAATGGTATCGCCGATAGTGAAGGTGCGTCCGGATTCGTCGGTTGCCGTACCTTCGGTCTTGCTTACATAATCAAATGCCACAATCGAGTCGCGGTTGACCGAGAAAGAATTGTACATTTCGAATTGGTTGGTACCATCGGTGATATAGTACGACAGGTTCTTGTATTGTGCAGGAAGAGAAGTACTATACCATTCAGAGATGATTCCGCCTACATTGATAGAGTCGTTTGCGGATAATGTGCCGTCTGCGTATGCTGCAACGACTTCCGACGGTGAGTAGTATCCGCGTTGTGCGGGCGTGCCCCAATAGAAGTCTTTCTCCTCTTCCTTGTCATCGTTGCCACCAGTCGAAGGCTCGTAGTTCTTGTAGTCGTACACCACTGCGAGAATAGTGCCCGAGTCCTTGTCTGCGGGCAAGACACTGGCAAGTTTTCCTACTGTGGCAGGAGTCAGATACTCAATGCCTTCCTTTCCCCAGATGGTAGCGTAGTCTTCGGTGGTAAGCGTGTATTTCTCTGTCTTGCTCAACTCGGAGATATAGGCGGGCTTGCCCTCGTTGATGTTGTAGGTTACATTCATCAGCGAGCCGCTCGATAGTTGTGGATAGAGGCTCTGTATAAAAGCAGGTACATAGTCTGCAGCAGCCGCATTCTCGTTGAATGCCTGCTCTACATCGATGCGTACGAAAGCCTGGTATGCGGTTGAATCCTCCGGCGTGCAGGCTGCCAATGCTTTTTCTATGTTGGCGTCCAGCAGGACAATCGTCTTGTAGTCCGTCTTGGTCAGCGTATAGTCTATTGTGCGCGTGTCGGTTACCTTGTAGTCGTTGTGTATCTGTTTCTCATCGAAGAAGTTCTCGCACGATGTGCATACCACAGCCGCAAGCGATACACCGAGAATATATTTCAAGTTTTTCATATTCATATTGTTTTATTCGTTTGGATATGTGGGTTAGAAATTGAGTTTCAGACGGATATTCCATTGACGCCCCTTGTTGTAGAAGAAATAGATGTTGTCGATGGTGTTCTCCGAGGTGCCTGCTGTAGCAGTGTTGGCGCTCCATGCTTTCTCAATATAGTACTGGTTCAGCACATTGGTCACATTGCCCGATAGGGTAGCGCGTACGGCACCAATCTCGAAACTGTAACTTGCACGCAGGTCGAGTGCACCGCCTACAGGGCACTTATACGGCTCTACGATGTTCATCGTCTTGCCCAGCGTCAGGTTCGAGCCGGAGAAAGAGTAGTACGAGTAGTTGCGTGCGTAGAGCGTATATTCGCCGCCGATACGGAAACCCTTGAAAGGCTTGAAGGTAACGCCCAAGTTAGCCGTCGTCTGTGCCTGGCCACCCACATGGATGCCCTTCATATTGATAATGGCGTTGGCGTGATTCTCTGCGTACGGTTCGGTGATAGAACCGTCCTCTGCCAAGGCGTTGCCCTGCTCATCGTATGCATAGCCCTTGACGCTGTCGCTGTCCCACTTCCAGTTACCGAGCGAGAGCATAGCGTTCAGTTCCATCCATTTGGTCGGGCGAGCCTTGATTTCTGCCTCAATACCCATATGGCGTGCGTTCACACCCGTCATGTTCATGTAGAAAGTCGTTTGTTCGGGGTCGCTCAGGTTGCCGCTTTTGGTCATACTCTTATCCATCCACTCGGTGAAGTAGCCGTTCACATTCAGGGCTACATATTGGTTGTGGAAGCCGTAGCCTACCTCTACCGATGCAATCTTCTCGTTCTTAGCGTCACGGTTGATGGCGTGCGAAGTGTTATACGAAGCATACGCAGCACTGAACTTCGGCGCACGGCTGATGAAACCGGCATTCACAAAGATGTTGTTGTATTTCAAGAACTTGTAGTTGACACCGCCCTTGATAGTCCCGCCTGCAAAACCGATGGTCTCCGAGCGTTGGTGCTCCTCATCGTAGTAGAAGCGGTCTACACGCCAGTAGTGGTTGTACGAGAACGATCCGTTGACAAACGCCGATAGGTTATTGCGGCTGTATTCCAACGAGGCAAAAGCTCCCTCTTGCATCACATGACCCGTGTAGTCGCGATATACGATGTCGCCTACACCGAGTTTCTCATATACCCAGTTCTCGTCGTTGCGGTTCTTGTTGTTAGTCGCCAACACAGACGATGAACGGGTCTTGTCCATGAAGTAAGCACCATCCAACAAGTCGGAGATAACGGCTGTGTGAATACCCTCGTAGTAGCGTAGGTCAACACCGGCGGTCAGATCGAGGCAATCCAAGAATTTCTTATTGTAGGTCGAGACCAAGCCATACCAGTTGTGGTTGTTGCGGTTCTCGGCGATAACGAGTTCCGAACCATATTCGCTGGCTGCGTTCAAGGTTTGTACGGCTCCGTAGTCGAATGTACCATCCTCGCGGCGGAAGGTGGTTGAGAGAATACCGTTCACTGCACCCTTGGTCAAGTCGGTATAGCTGTACTGCGACATCGTACCCGGCTCAGCAGTATAGCCGAAACCACGACCGATAGATACATACGCCGTGGTTGAGAGCGACGAGGTATTGTCTATTTGCCAGATGTGGTTCAGACTGATTTGCGGCTTGTGGTATTGGTTGTATGCAGCCGATTTCTGGTTCCCATAATTGTCGTAGCCGTAATTCGGGTTGTAGCGGCGATAGTCCATACCGTCGTGCATGTAGCGCTTTACTTTGTTCCACTCAGCGAGGGTCAGTGCACCGCTCGAGCCCGAAGGACGCTGATAGTGTCCTTGTGGCGCACCAAAGCCGGTGAGGCTCAACTGATGGTTCTCGTTGATACGCTTCGAGATGTTGGCGAAATAACTGTAGCCCGAGAAGTTCGTGCCTTGAATGTAGCCGTCGCCCCAAGTTTTGGTTCCCATTACGGTGATAGCCCAACCATTCTTCATCAGACCGGTCGATACAGAGAAACCGACTTTGTTGTAGCCGTCGTTACCCATAGCGTAACTGATAGTTCCGCCTTTCTTGGCGTCAATACCTTTGGTAACGATATTGATAGTACCACCGACAGAAGGCGAAGACAATTTGCTGGCGCCCATACCACGCTGGGTCTGCATGACGGAGGTAACATCTGCGAGTCCTTGCCAGTTCGACCAATAGACCGTACCGCCTTCCATATCGTTCATCGGCACACCGTTAATCATCGTAGCCACATTGGTGTTGTCGAAGCCACGCATCCAAATCTCAGCGTCGCCCCAACCGCCACCTTGACCGTTGGCGTGTACACCCGGTGTGCTTTTCAGTACTTCAGGGAATTCGCCACCGCCCAAACGCTCTTCGATGTCGATAGCGGTTACTTGGCTGACTGCCACAGGCGTCTTTTGTTGTTGAGCAATCTGACCGGTGATGGTAACATCTTCCAGCGTTACGGTAGCAGGTTCCATTTTGAGCAACCCTAAGTTGGCACTCTTTTTGGTGGCAATTTCCATATCGTTATATCCGACATACGACAGATGCAGGGTGGCCCCTGATTTCACTTCCAACTTGAAGTTTCCGTCGATGTCTGTAACGACACCATTGCTTGTTCCTGACTCAACGACCGACACACCGATCAGTACTTCGCCTGTCTGTGCGTCCTGTACGCTACCGGTTACCTTTTGCGTCTGTGCCATGAGCACTGCGCTTGCTCCAAAGCAGAGGAGAAGGGATAACAGTTTTTTCATTTGTTGTTGATTATGTTAGTTATGTTGTTCGCTGTTGTGCCTCAAGCGTTACGAAACAGTCAGTCAATGAGATTATTCTACATATTGTTCCTTTTGTCCTATATTTGTTGCTCTCCCAAGATATACCCGATAATGCTGCATGGCAAATGAATGGCAATTAACGGATACCTCATGGCGAATAGGGCATCATAATAAACCAAAAGTAGCGACCCCATGTGGGAAATCGCTACTTTGTATGCTATTTGTATAGTTCGTTCAGGAGTTGAGCCAATTTGATACCCGAAGCGTAGAGTTGCCATTCCATGTCGTCGGCAAAATGGTACACATAGTGGTATGCATTGCCGTCCCAAGTCGTTTGGTACGCATAGATAGTCTCCGTCAGGTGGTAGTTGTGGATGAGAATATCGGCTGCGGACATATTTTGAATACCCTTTTTCTGATAGCCGTATTTGTCTTGCACATACTTCGCATATTCGCTGTACGAATAGCCGCGTGCATCTATCAGTTGCGAATCCCAGATGGCGTGCAGGTTGGTATTGCGTCCAAACCATTTCACTTTCACACGGTTACCGCCGAGGTCGTCGATGTGTCCGGTGTGCATGGGGCAGAAACGGTCGCCCATAAAATGGATGATAAAAGCCAACGCATCACGATTGGTCTTGTCGTGGCGCAGTACATTGGTCAGGCTGTCCATTGCTCGGAACAGATTGCCGCCTACGGTGGGGTAGTTGGTCAGGGTGCTGACCAATGCCGAGTCGTTCAAGCCTGCATTCAGGTCTTGAAAATGCCAATCGAAACTAGTGGGGTAGATGGTGTCGCTCTTTATCTCGTCCGGCCAATTGGCGGCATATACCATACCGTGTTTGCCCAATACTTTGTCCACTTGTTTTCGCGCACGACGATTCATGTTGTCGTATGCTACTTGGGCAATGATTCGATGCCCTTCTTGTCCCCAAGCCAACAGGTGCTGAACGGGGCTGGCTACTAAAAAAGTAAGGAGAATAAGAGAGAAGTTACGCTTCATAGGAAGTTTCGATTTCGGTTCCGTATAGTCCAAATTGGGCATCGGGGAGTTCCGATTTCGAGTGCAAAGGTACGCCTTTTTTCTGACCCTCGCAAACTTTGTTGCTCTTTTTCATAGTTTTTTCACAAACTCTCTTCTCCATTCCCCATTCCTAATTCTATCACCCCTCCGCCCACAACGAGGTTCTCCTTATATAATACGAGCGACTGCCCGGGAGTAACGCCCCAAACGGGTTGGTCGAAATGGAGTACGATGCGGCGATGCTCCTCGTCGTCTTGACAGGGCAGGATAGTGAGCGTGGCGTTCACGGCGGGCGACTTGTAGCGGATACGCGCCTGCACTTGCGGCGAAGCGGTGAGCCACTCGGTGTCGCGCAGGCGGACATGGGCGGCGTGTACTTCGGTGGTGTAGAGGTCGTCGTGTGCGCCGAGTGTTACCTCGTTGCGTTCGGCGTTGATGTGTGTCACATAGCGTGGTTCGCCGAGGGCTATCCCGAGTCCTTTCCGCTGCCCGATGGTGTAGTTGCAGAAACCGGTGTGTCTGCCCAGTACGGTGCCGTCTTCGGTGATGTAGTTCCCGGGGACGATATGTACGCCTTGCTCGGCAAGGAAAGTACGGTAGTCGTTGTTCGGTACAAAGCAAATCTCCTGACTTTCCGCCTTTTGGCTCAGTTTCTCGAAGCCGTGCTTGCGTGCTATCTGCCTTACCTCCGGTTTGGTCAGTCCGCCCAAGGGGAAGAGGGTCTGCCGCAGGTTTTCCTCGGTCAGCATCCAGAGAAAATAGGTCTGGTCTTTGTGCGTATCAATAGCGTTTTGGAGGTACCAATGCCCGTTTCGCTGGGCGATTTGGGCGTAATGCCCTGTGGCGATATAGTCGCAGCCGAACTCCCGTGCAGCCGCAATTAGTTCGCCCCATTTGATGTGTGAGTTGCAGAGTACGCAGGGGTTAGGGGTGCGTCCGTGCGTGTATTCGTCCACAAAGTTGGCAATGACATGTTCCCGAAAGGTCTGCCTGAAATCCACTATATGGTGTTCAAAGCCAAGCGTTTGCGCCGTATGTTTGGCTTCCATGATGCTCTCTATGGAGCAGCAGCCTTTCTCTCGTGCGAGACACGACTCTTTGATGGAATCGAAGGTGCGGAAGGTGACGCCCACGAGTTCGTATCCTTGTTCCAGAAGTAGCATTGCCGACACTGTGGAGTCTATCCCACCAGACATAGCCATTAATACCCGCTTGCTCATTGTTTGTCTATCTGTTTATGCGTTGTTGATTTGTTTCTGCAGATTTCTTGCAAAGGTACGGCTTTTTCCCGATTTGCGCAAGTCCGTCCCACATACCGCCCCACTTACCGCCTCGCCTA